>JAYPGD010000474.1:0-3633 GCA_038126655.1 Verrucomicrobiales bacterium | reverse complement strand
AGCAGGATGCGCATCTCGTGCAGCTCCACCAACCAGTTTTCGGCTCCCTTGCGCACCACGGCGCGGCGGTTGCGCTCCTGGCGGATGATGCCGTCGGCGGTCAAACGCGCCAGGGCCTGCACGACGGGCGTTCGGCTGACGCCGAGTTGCCGGGCCAGCGCGGTGCTCTTCAGGATCGAGCCGCTGGGCAGTTCGCCCCGGACGATGCGCAGGAGGATGGCGTTGTAGACCTCATCGACCATGGAATTGGCGGTGGCACTCATGGCTTGAGCTTCCAAGGGCGATTGTGGGAGCGCAAGGATTTGTAACGGCTTGTCGGCAGGCCTCGGTTGTCTTCCCGGCGGCGTTGAAATTCCGCGCTGACGCTTTGACGCGGGGCGGGGCGGGGCTCAAACTGGCCGGGTTATGAACGTGTTTTTCCAGATGCGCGCATTGGGCTTGATCGGCGTTTGTGTGGCGATTGCGGTCGACGCCGCGGATTATGTGGAGCCCAGGCGGACGATCTCCAACAAGGAGATCAATGGCAGTAGTGGTTTGGTCCCCTCCATTCTTCATCCCGGGGTCTACTTCACTCACAACGACGGGACGGACAACCGGATTTTTGCATTCGATGACAAGGGGCGCAGCCGCGGGACCTGGAGTCTCGAAGGGGTTGTCGGCCATGATTTCGAGGAGATGGCCTGGGCGATGGCCCATGTGGATCAGTTGTTGCTCCTGGCGGACACCGGGAACAACCGCAAACCTGAAAGAAGTCCGGCGGATGTGTTTCATCTGCATCTGCTCTACGCTCCGGAGCCGCTCGATCCGAAAGACGCTGGAGAGCCGCGAGTGATCAAGCGGGACAAGATCCAGACCGTTCCGTTCCGCTTTGAAGGCGGGCGCGAGGATTGCGAGGCCGTGGCGGTCGATTGGATCCGCGGGCAGGTTCTGCTGATCAACAAGGTCGCGCGCGACGCGGCTCCCGAAAGTGGTAGCGTTACGAACGTTTACGCCCTGGACTATTGGAAGGTCGCGGGCTCCCTTTCGAATGATGAGGCCGAGGGGCCGAAGAGGTCGCCGCTGGTTGCCAGGAAGATCGTGACCGCCATGCCTCCATTGCCCGAGCAGATCACGGGTATGGACATCTCACTGGACGGCTCCAAGGCGGTGATTCAGACCTACGACGACGCCTATGAATTCGACTTCGAAACGGACTGGGCGACGACCTTTGCCAAGCCGTATTCCCGCAAGATTCCGGTCAAGGTCGAACCGACCGGGCATCCCAAGGATTACACCTTCCGCGAGGCGATCTGTTACGGGCGCGATGGGAAATCGCTCTACATCACCCGCGAGTTGAGCAGTTGGGAGATCGGGAATACGGATCGGCGGACGCCGCTGTGGAAGATCCGTTAGCGGGCGCAGCGCGTTCCTGCGCCCGTTCATAGGCATTGATTGCGTGCAGTTGGAAATGGGCGGCCCGAGCCGCGCCGAAATGACGAAACACCCAACCACCCAAATTCCCAAGAAGTCCGAATGACGGATTCCGAACAACCCGCCGCCAAACGCCGGGAATCCGGCTCACCTCCTCAACAAGTAAGCCAACAAGTCCGCCATGCCTTGCTTGTCGATGGCGGCTTCAAGGCCTTCTGGCATGAGGGACATTCCAGAGGCGCGAATCTCCCGGATCTGCGAGCGAAGCACGGCGTGGCTTTGATTGTCGGCGGTCTTTACGACGATGCTGTTGGCGGTCTCCTCGGCGATGATGCCGCTCAGCGATTCGTCGTCTTTCAGGTCGATGTTGTATTGGATATAGTTGGGCGAGACTTCGCGATTGGGATCGACAATGTGGACGAGCAGTTCATCGGCGGTGCGGTTGCTGACGGTCGAGAGATCGGGGCCGATGGCGTTGCCCTGACCGGCAAAACGATGACAGGCCATGCAGGCGGTTTCGTAGACTTTCTTCCCTCGTTCGCGGTCGCCTGCAAGTTTCAGCGCCGATTGGTAATCCTCCAGAACCTGCTTGCGCGGGCTGATCTTCGAATCCGCGAAGATGGCGGTGGCGCGTTCGCGGAGCTTTGCGTCGCGATTGCGGAGCAACAAGGTCCTGCGCGTGGCGCTGATCTGGGGCAGGGGGATGACGCCCGATTCGACGGCGTCGAGCAGGACGGGGATGCGATCGGACCGTGCCGTGAGCGCGCTCAAGGCGGCTTCACGGGTGGGCGGGAGATAGGATTGCCATCCGGCCAGCAGGATGGCGGCGACGCGGGCGCCGGAGTGCGTGGCCAATGTCTGAATGGCGGCGTCGTGAATGGCGGAAGGTCGACCGGGGCCGAGCAGCGCGCGGTAGACGGATTCCGCCTTTTCCAGTTCGGTCAAAGCCAGGACGCGGATGGAGTCGGCGCGAAATTCCGGCGTGAGGGAGTTGTTGAGGGCCTCCTCTTTCGCCTGACGCAGCAGGCCGTTCTGGAGATTGGTGAAGGATTCGGGCGGTGTGATCATGGACGCCAAGGTCTTTCGGACCTGCCGGGTTCCCTCGTGCAATCCCAGGAGCGTGTGCGTCATGGTTGTGGATGTGGATCGCGCGTCGAACGTGGCGGCGTTGAGGACTTCGTTGACATCGGCTGCCTCTCCGCGCGCGCCGATGATCCGGGCGAGGCTTCGGATGAAGGAGGCGCGTTTCCGGCTGGCGAAGCCGAAGGATTCCTTGAAAAGGCCGACAGGATCGTGGTGGGCCGAACTGAGCACGGCGGTTTCAATCCAGGGATCGCCGGGGGTGTGGGAGGCGATGACCGCGAGGGCCTTCGTTGATTCCGGCGAAGGCGCCTCGCCCAGGCTGAAGGCGAGTTGGAATCGGACGTGTATGTCCTCGTCGATGCTGAGCTTGACCGCTCTTGTCAGCAGTTCGGGGGATTCCTTGAACCGCGCTTCGGACAGGCGAATGGCGTGTTCCCGGACGCGCGGTGAAGCGTCGTTCAATCCCGCGAGGAGATCGGCTTCGGTCAGGGAGTTCAGACCTTGCAGCGAATAGAGCGCGTGGAGTCGGGCAAGCGCAGTCGAGTGGTTGCCGTGCATTTCTCTCAGTGGTTCTTCCGCATCCTTGGGCTGTCGCTCAAAGATCAGCCGATGCGCGGTCTCGCGTTGCCAGGCGTTGGGGTGAGCAAGCAGGGCGATGAGTTCCTTGGTCGTGGCCTTGCCGAGGCGCGGCGGCTTGCCGGGCTTGAATTTGCCGGGCGGGGTCAGGCGGTAGATGCGGCCCCGGTCGCGGCCGCTTTCGAGATCGAGCCGCGCGCGGATGTCGTCGGGGATCGACCATGGGTGTTCGATGTTTTCCCGATACATGTCGCAGATGTGCAGGGTCCCGTCGGGCGCGTTGAGGTAGTTGACCGGGCGGAACCAGTTGTCGGTCGAGGCGAGGAACTCGACCTTCTCATGCGCGGGCGTGGCTTTGAAGGTGACGCCGTCGGATTCAAGGAGCTGGCGGTGGGTGAGGTTGTTGGCGACTTCGCCGATGAAGACGTTTCCGTAAAACGATTTCGGATAGGCCGAGCCGCGATAGACGGTCAATCCGCTGGAGGAGGTGAAGTAGCCTTGCGGCGCGAGTTCGCTGCGCGGGTATTGGCGGTCCATCAGCGTCGCCCACTGCCGGGCGCGAAA
>JAYPGD010000473.1:1877-4638 GCA_038126655.1 Verrucomicrobiales bacterium | reverse complement strand
ACCACATTGCTGCGATCAACGCCTACGACACCGAGTATTTCCCCTCGACACGAGAGCGTTATCTCGGCGCCTGGCTGACCGCGCCGGGCCATCTCGGCGTCGCCGCGATCAGCGACGATACGGTCCACGGCTATGGCGTGATCCGCCCCTGCCGCGAAGGCCACAAGGTCGGCCCGCTGTTCGCCGACGACACGAACACCGCCGAGCGCCTCCTCGGCGCCCTCGTCGCGCAGTCCGGTGCCGGCCAGACCTTCCTCGACCCGCCCTTCGCCAACGACGACGCCATCGCGATGTGTGAACGGCTGGGTCTCGAACGCGTGTTCGAGACTGTGCGCATGTACCGGGGCCTTGCGCCGCAGATGCGATTCCCGGGGATGTTCGGACTGACCAGTTTCGAGCTCGGTTGAGCGCTCGAAATCTGGACTTGGCCGAACCGCGCTTGTAGGCTCGCCGGCAACGGATATCCGGCAGATGCGGGCAGTGACTCATCCCGGTTTCGAGCAAACGAAAACAAACGATTTCGACCTCAGGGGGAATTCCATGGCGAAACAATCCAAAGTCATCATCTCGTGCGCGATCACGGGCGCGATCCACACGCCGACCATGTCGGATCACCTGCCGATCACGCCCGACGAAGTCGCCCAGGCCTCGATCGAGGCCGCAGAGGCCGGCGCGTCGATCATCCACCTTCATGCGCGTGATCCCGAGAACGGCAAGCCGACGCCGGACCCGGACGTGTTCATGGAGTTCCTGCCCCGCATCAAGCAGAACACCGACGCGGTCGTGAACATCACCACCGGCGGCGGTCTCGGCATGACCGTGGACGAGCGCATTGCTGCCGCGGTTCGCGCGGAACCGGAGGTCACCTCCTTCAACATGGGTTCGATGAACTTCGGCATCTTCGGGCTGGCCGGTCGCTACGACAAATGGAAGTACGACTGGGAGAAACCCTATCTGGAGATGACCGACGACTTCATCTTCACCAACACCTTCAAGCAGATGGAGTACATCATCACCGAGCTGCACGATAAGCGCGGGGTGAAGTTCGAGCACGAGTGCTACGACGTCAGCCATCTCTACAACACGGCCTACTGGTACAATCAGGGCCGCCTGAAGGGTCCGATCTTCCTGCAGTTCATCTTCGGCATCATGGGCGGCATCGGCGCCGACCTGGCGCACCTGATGCACATGAAGGAGACGGCCGACAAGCTGTTCGGCGACGACTATGTCTTCTCCGTCCTGGGCGCCGGCCGACACCAGATGAACTTCGTCACCCAGTCCGCCATGCTCGGCGGCAGCGTACGCGTCGGCCTCGAGGACTCGCTCTACATCTCGAAGGGCAAGCTGGCCGAGTCCAACGCCCAGCAGGTCGCGAAGATCCGCCGGATCGTCGAGGACCTCTCGCTGGAGGTCGCCAGCCCCGACGAAGCCCGCGAGATTCTCGATCTCAAGGGCGGCGACATGGTGAAGTTCTAGGCCTCGCCCGGACATCATCGAAGCCGGATAACCAGAACCAGAAGGCCGCGCGGGCTCGTGCCCGTGCGGCCCATCCGGTCACAAACCCCGGAGGTCCGGGGAGGAGAGAAACATGGCCAGCAATCCCATTGACGGTTTCACCCTCACCAAGGACGATTTCAAGTTCATCGGTGAGGATCTGCAGCGCCCGGAATGCATCCTGGCGGAGAAGAGCGGCGACCTCTGGGCGGCGGATGCCCGCGGCGGCGTCGTGCGCATCAAGCCCGACGGCAGCCAGGAAATCATCACCCAGTCCCATGACGCCGAGGCGTTCGGTGAGAGCGACGACGATGCGTCGAAGTTCGTGGACGGCACCCTGCCGAACGGGCTGGCATTCGCCAGCAACGGCGACATCCTGATCTCCAACTTCGGGACCGACTGCCTCGAGCGGATGACCCGCACGGGCGAGACCGAGGTCATGTTCGACACGGTCGACGGCGAGGAGATCGGCAAGGTCAATTTCGTTGCCCGCGACAGCAAGGACCGCATCTGGATCACCGTCTCGACGATGCTCCATGACTGGCCCAAGGCCATCAGCCCCGACATCGTCGACGGCCGGGTCCTGCTCTACGAAGAGGGCAAGGGCGTACGCATCGTCGCCGACGACGTGCACTTCTCCAACGAGTGCAAGCTCGACGCGGACGAGGAATGGCTGTACGTCGTCCAGACCTGCGGCCGCAACATCGCGCGCTACAAGATCGCCGATGACGGCAGCCTCGGACCCAAGGAAATCTACGGCCTGACCGACCATGGCCGCCTGATCGACGGCATCGCCTTCGACAGCTTTGGCAACCTGTGGGGCACCCACGTCATGAATGACGGCATCTTCGCGATCAAGCCCGACGGGGACCTGCACATCATCTTCGACGATTCCAATCCCGAGGAGGTGGCCAAGCTCGACGCGGCGTTCCAGAAGAGCGAGGTCACGGCCGACCTGCTGCTCGAATGCGGCGGCGACATCGCCAAGTGGTGCGCCTCGGTCACCTTCGGGGGACCCGATTTGAAGACGGTGTATGTGGGAAGCCTGCGGGCGACCAACATCCCCTACTTCACCTCACCGGTGGCGGGGCTTCCGATGGTCCACTGGAACGAGATGTTCTAGCCACAGAGGACTTCCCAGCGAACGGAAAAACGCCGCGGGTCACCGCGGCGTTTTTTTTAGGTCCAGACGCTGGTGAACACAGCCGCCCAGGGCCGGTCCTTCGCCGGGGTGGGCTCGCCCGTGCCGCCGCTATAGAAGAAGCCG
>JAYPGD010000473.1:0-1867 GCA_038126655.1 Verrucomicrobiales bacterium | reverse complement strand
GAGGACTTCCCAGCGAACGGAAAAACGCCGCGGGTCACCGCGGCGTTTTTTTTTCTTAACTCCAGACGCTGGTGAACTCAGCCGCGCTGGGCCGTTCCTTCGCCGGGGTGGGCTCGCCGATGCAGCCGATATAGACGAAGCCGAGGAGCTCGTCCTCGCCGTCCAGGTCAAAGGCCTTGCGGACGATCGGATCGTGGGCGTTGCGCCCCGTCAGGACGATCGCGCCATAGCCCATGGCCTGCGCCGCCAGCACGAGATGCTCCATCGCCGCGGCGGTCGCCACGACCTGCTCGACGACGGGCACCTTGGGTGCGCGGGACGGATCGACTTTGGCGCAGACCGCGATGATGGTCGGTGCGCGCAGAGGACGCCCCTTCTCCTTCTCGATCGCCGCTGTCGGCGCGAACGGCTCACGCCCAAGCAGGGCCTCGGCGAACAGTTCGCCGAGCTTGTGTCGTGCATCGCCTTCAACGATATGGAAGCGCCATGGCCGAACAAGACCATGATCTGGTGCCGTCATCGCGGCCTCGAGCATGCGGTCGATGTCTGCGCGCGGCGGCACACGCCCGTCGAACAGGCGTGGCGGCGTCGAGTTCCGGTTGATCAGGCCCTCGAGCACGGCATTGGTTTCCCCGGCGTCCAGTCGATCGGCTTCGGCCATCTGCGGCATTCCCTTGTTTCGTTCTTCTGTCACTTAAGCGCGAACCTGCGCCGTACAACCCCTAGGGCGTCGGATTTGCAGCTTCCGCGACGGAATCGATGGGAATCGCGATCCCCAGGCTTTCCCTGTTCTCCCGCCGTGCCGTCGCGACATGCACCCCCAGCACGACGAGCGCGTCTCCGGAGAGACCCAGTATCGGCGAACCGGAATCGCCGCTCACCGCGTCGCAGCCATGGAACATCAGGCCGGAGTCGCTCGGCTGATCATACACCTGGCACCCCTCGTCGAGGGTGAGGATGTGCGGCTTGTCCTTGCTGTAGCCCGCCTGCAGATAGACATCCACCGGCGTCCCGGACAGGCCGAGCGTGAGGGTGCCGGTGATGCCATCGATCGGTTCGGCGAGCCGGAGGATCGCCCAGTCATTGGGCCGGAAACGTGGCCCGTCACGCGGCGTGACCAGCGGGTCGGCAAGCGTGTAGTCCACCACCTTCCCGTGGGCGATGAACTCGCCGCGCCGGTACCCGGCCAGGAAGTTTACCGCCTCGGGCGTGAGCCAGTTCCGGGTTCGCTTGTTCCACAGGCAATGGGCCGCCGTCAGGACATCGCGCGGCCCGATCACCGTCCCCGTGCAGAAACCGCCGATCCGGGTGTTCACCCGGCCGATTGCGCTCCAGGGATAGTCGCTTGAATCGACAATCTGCCGATTGTCCTCGCCCTTGATCCCCGGCAGCAGCCGCTTCTTGAGCGCGTCCAGGTCTTCAGCGCCAACCGCGCCCCCGGCCAGCAGAAGCGCCGCGATCGCGCATGTGACGAGCCGGATCAGCGTCAGCCTTCGATGGTGACCCGGACGTCGCCGACACCGGCGAACCGCGCGACGACCTCTCCGGCATTGCCCAGGGGCTTCGGCACCGCGGCCGCGCCCGTGGTCATGTAGTCACCGGCCTTGATGTCCACGCCGCGCGCGGAGAAGTGGTTGACGATCCAGGCGAGCGACCAGACCTCGTCGCAGCGCGCCGGAAGCGGCATTCCCTCCGAGACGACCTCCCCGTCGAAGAGAAGTTCAATGTCGAGCGTCTTGAGGTCGCGCGACCGCCAGTCGGGAATATCGGGCCCCGCGACGAATCCCATGGCGGCCCCGTTGTCCGCTGCCAGGTGCACCATCGGCTGGCCGAGTGGATCGTTCATGCGCGGCACCGCCATCTCGAT
>JAYPGD010000472.1:2841-4644 GCA_038126655.1 Verrucomicrobiales bacterium | reverse complement strand
TTGTAGACATGACGCCGCTGCGCAGTGAAACGAAAGCCACTTGTCGCCAGCTTTTCGTTCAATTCCGCGTCAAATCGACTTTTTTCGGTCAGTTCCATGTCGTTCGTTCCTGCCAACGGTGCGCCACGTTAGGTTGTTTTCAACGTGTGTCAAGATTTAGAATTATTCTAAATAAAGAGCCGAGCAATGTGCCAAGACAGGGTTCTGCCGGCATTCTCAGTGGCATTCTCATCCTCGCGGCATGGCGCCGGATGAAGCGTTCCCGCAACCCACCCCGCCTCGAAATCAATCAAATCAGCCCCGTAATCATCCAACTTCAACAGCGCGTTCCAGGTAATTTCATCTTCTTTTCCCCACTTCCTGACACTGGCGCCCCCTGTGCTCACGGACCGGTATGGCAAACGTACTTATTGTCGATGACGAGGAAAGCGTGCGGGAGACTTTGGGCACATTGATCGCGGCCTGCGGTCATACCGTATGGCAGGCTTGCAGTGGCTTCGAAGCCATCAATCGATTCGACGCCGGCAGGGCCGACCTGGCGATTGTCGATCTCATCATGCCCGAACTTGGCGGCCTCGAAACTATCGCCGAACTTCGCAAGAAGAACCCCTCGCTCAAAGTGATCGCGGTGTCCGGCGCGCCTAAACTGGGACGCTCCCGACTGCTTGACTGGGCCACCCGCATGGGCGCCGATCGCACATTCTGCAAGCCCTTCGAGATGACCGAGATCCTGGTCGCAGTCGGCGAAATCCTAAATCAGGGGGCGAACGAACTCGCCGCGACCCAAAGTTGAAACGCGCCGCCGCACTGGGGATGGCGAACAGGACAGGACGCCCGCCCTCAGGAAAGAAGGCAACAAAGGAACATCGCCCTCGATTCGGGACGCCTCCCGACTTGTAAGCCGATCGGTTTCGATGGAAACTAACCGGGTTCATGAAGACACCCAAGAAAGCAACAGCCAAATCCGCGAGACCCAATCCGCGACCTTATTCGAGCCTGATGCTCGACGGCCCCGACCGCGCGCCCAGCCGCGCCATGCTCTATGCCGTCGGCTTTGAAAAAGCGGATTTCAAAAAACCCATCGTCGGCGTCGCCTCCACCTGGAGCAACGTCACGCCCTGCAATTCACACATCGACAAGCTCGCCATCGAGGCTGAAGCCGGCGCCAATGCAGGCGGCGGCAAGGCGATCATCTTCAACACCATCACCATTTCCGACGGAATCTCCATGGGCACAGAGGGGATGAAATACTCCCTCGTTTCCCGGGAGGTCATCGCCGACTCCATCGAGACCGTCGTCGGTTGTGAGGGCATGGATGGCTACGTCGCCATCGGCGGCTGCGACAAGAACATGCCGGGCTGCATGATGGCCATCGCCCGCATGAATCGTCCGGCGGTCTTCGTCTATGGCGGCACGATCCTGCCCGGCTGTATCACCGGCGACCCGCAGAAGCGGAAACTCGATATCGTCTCCGTGTTCGAAGCCGTCGGCTCCCACGCCAACAAGAAGATCAACAACAGGGAACTGCAACAGATTGAATCCTGCGCCATTCCAGGCCCCGGCTCCTGCGGCGGCATGTATACCGCCAATACCATGGCCTCCGCCATTGAGGCGCTCGGCATGAGCCTGCCCAACAGTTCCGCCCAGAACGCCATTTCCCAGGCCAAGAAGGAAGACAGTCACGCCGCAGGGGCCGCCGTGGTCAAGATGATCAAGAAGGGCATCCGGCCGCGCGACATCATGACCAAGAAGGCCTTTGAAAACGCCATCACGCTTATTACCGCCCTTGGCGGCTCCACCAAC
>JAYPGD010000472.1:0-2831 GCA_038126655.1 Verrucomicrobiales bacterium | reverse complement strand
ACCGTGGTCATTGCGCTTGGCGGTTCAACCAACGCCGTGTTGCACCTGCTCGCCATCGCCAGCGCCGCCAATGTGAAACTCTCTTTGAACGATTTCACCCGGGTCGGGAAACGCGTGCCCTATCTGGCCGACCTGAAGCCCAGCGGCCGACACCTCATGTCCGAATTGGTCGCCATCGGCGGAATCCGCCCGTTGATGAAAATGCTGCTCGACGCCGGACTGCTTCATGGCGACTGCCTTACCGTCACCGGCGAGACGATGGCCCAGACGTTGAAGAAGGTGAAACCCTACCCCAAAAGCCAGACCATCATTCGCCCGCTCGACAAACCGATCAAGAAAGACAGCCATCTCGTCGTTCTTTACGGCAATCTGTCCCCTGCCGGTTCCGTCGCCAAAATCACGGGCAAGGAGGGACTGCGCTTCACTGGAAAGGCAAAGGTCTACAATTCCGAGGAACTGGCCATGCAGGCGATTCTCGCAGGCAGAATCAAGAAGGGCGATGTGGTCGTCATTCGGTATGAAGGCCCCAAAGGCGGCCCCGGAATGCGTGAAATGCTCGGGCCGACATCCGCAATCATGGGACGTGGACTCGGCAACGACGTGGCCCTGATCACCGACGGACGATTCTCCGGCGGCACGCACGGATTCGTCGTCGGCCATATCACTCCCGAAGCCTACGCCGGCGGACCGCTTGGCATCGTCAAGAACGGCGACCAGATCACCATCGACGCTGAAAACTGCGAGCTGAACATCGACATCACGGCCAAGGAATTGAAGGCTCGCCTGAAGGCTTGGAAGCCGATCAAGCCCCGCTACACGAGCGGCGTGCTCGCCAAGTATGCGCATCTGGTGAATTCCGCGTCCGAAGGAGCCGTGACAGACAACAATCTGGAATTGGGCTGATTCCTGAGAATCCACCGCGATAACTAGACGGCCCGTTGGTTTGCCTTTTCCAACGGTTCGAATTCCCGTGTTTCATGGCAAGTCAACAAGCGACAGCATTTCTACGCCCGGGACATTCCGATCGAGTGCTCGCGGGCCATCCGTGGATTTACGAGAAGTCGATCCGCCACTACACGCGCCCTCCCGCAGACGGAGAACTCATTCAGGTCAAGGATTCCAGAAAACGCTTTCTCGGAGTTGGATTCCACAATTCCCAATCCCGGGTCCGTATCAGGATGGCCGCTTCCCGACGGGTCGCAACAGACACCGCCTATTTCAGTGAACGAATAGAGGATGCGCAGTCCTTCCGCCAGAAACACTTCCCCGGTCATGAATGTTACCGCGTCGTTAATGCTGAAAGTGATCGTTTGGGCGGGCTGATCGTCGACCGGTATGGCGACACCTTGTCCGTTCAGATCTTGAGTCTGGCATTTGTTCAACGAAGAAACGAAATCCTGGCGGCCCTGACGGGCGCTTTTCCCGAGCGCCGGATCATTGAGAGTCACGACGCGAAATATCGACGTTTCGAAGGCTTGCCCGAACCTCCGTCGCAGCCGACTGATTGCCCCCAAAACTATACGATCCAGGCAAGAATCAACGACCTCGACTTTGCGTTCGATCTCGGCTCCGGCCACAAGACCGGCGCCTACCTCGACCAACAGGCGAATTATCGGGCCATCGGAGAACTCGTCGCCATGTTGGGCGCTCCGCGTGTCATTGATTGCTTCTCCTACCAAGGCGGATTCGCCCTTCATGCCGCCAAGAGCGGCGCGAAAACAGTCTTGGGCCTCGAACAAAACAGTGACGCCGTCATACGCGCCCGCGAAAACGCCCGAATCAACAACCTTACCGATGCCTGTCGCTTCGAAAGCGCCAACGTATTCGATTGGTTCAAGGAAACCGGATCCTCAACGGCTGCGGCAGGGTCGTTCGACATGATCATCCTTGATCCTCCGTCCTTCACTCGTTCACGCGCCAACCTTGCGAACGCCGCCCGCGGATACAAGGAGATTCATCTCAGAGCGCTCCGGCTTCTCAGGCCAGGCGGTATCCTGAGCACATTTTCCTGCTCACATCACGTGGAACGGGAATTCTTCCTCGATGTTATTCGCGAGTCCGCGCTCGACGCGCGCCGGCGCCTGCGGCTGGTCCGCTCCCACGAGCAACCCCTCGATCATCCGATTCTGCCCGCCGTCCCCGAAACCGAATACCTCAAGGGATTCTCCTTCGAGGCCCTTTGACTCCGTCAACACTCCGCCAATCAGGCGTCACAGCATAAAAAAACCCCAACCAAGGTTGGGGTTTTTTAATCTGGCGACTACCTACTCTCGCACAAGCTTTACAAGCACTACCATCGGCAACGCAGTGTTTTACGGCCGAGTTCGGGATGGGATCGGGTAGGACCACTGCTTTATGGTCACCAAAAAATCATGTTGACTGATTGTCAAAAAGAGCGGCTCCGGTCAATCGCCGTTCCCTGAAAACTACATACAGACGACCAATTCAGACTATCGTCGAGTCAAATTCGCTTTCTTCCAGCTTCGAAAAGTTGGAGAAAAAAGCGATCAAGCCTCACGACCTATTAGTACCAGTCCGCTGAACGCCTCGCACCGCTTACACGCCTGGCCTATCAACCAGGTAGTCTACCTGGGGTCTACAGCCCTAATGGGAGGGAAACCTTATCTTGGGATGAGCTTGGCACTTAGATGCTTTCAGCGCTTATCTCGTCCGCACATGGCTACGCAGCGCTGCCCCTGACGGAACAACTGCCACACCAGAAGTGCGTCATTCCCGGTCCTCTCGTACTAGGAAATGAACCCCTCAAGTTTCCTGCGCCCACGGAGGATAAGGACCGAACTGTCTCACGACGTTCTGAACCCAGCTCGCGT
>JAYPGD010000471.1:0-4644 GCA_038126655.1 Verrucomicrobiales bacterium | reverse complement strand
CTACGCCTCGGCCATGGGCCTCCTGCTTCGCATGCGCGGCATTCCCAGCCGCGTCATGCTGGGCTACGTGCCCGGACGCCCCAACTGGCTGACCGGCTGGATCAACATCCGCGCCAGCGACGCCCACGCCTGGACCGAGGGCTGGTTCCCCGACCGCGGCTGGGTAAAGTTCGACGCGACGCCCAGATCCGAAATCGACCTCACCATCGGACCGCTGCGCGAACTCATCGATGCGCTCGACGTCGTCTGGTATTTCAACATCGTCAACCTCGACTCGACGGCCCAACGGACCATGCTGACCGCCGGATTGGAAGGTCTGGCGGCCATGGCGGTTTGGGCGGGCCGGAACGCCGTCCTGCTGACGCCGTTGGCCCTCCTCCTGACAGCGATGTTCGCGTGGCGCTTTCGCGGTGGGTTGCGCGCCCGAAAGGAAGCCGACGCGGACCCGCGCCGCCGGACCCGCATCCTCGCGGAACACTATTACGGCCGACTCTTGAAGCTGCTCGCCAAGAGCGGCATCGACCGCGATCCCAGCGCGACGCCGCTGGAATTCCTGGAGTCCCTGCGCCGACGCGAACTGCCCGCCTTCAGCGATGTGGATTACATCACCCGGCTGTTTTGTTCCACGCGCTATGGCGCGGCCACAATGAAACCACAGGACGAGACCGAGTTGAAATCGGCGTTGGAACGGGTGGGCAGGAGCTTCAGCCCTTCATGACCGCCGCCCCGGTTCAGAACCTCACCCGCAGGTGCGTGCCCAGGATATGATTCATATCCCAGCCTCCGACCGGCTTCCGAATCGATTGCAACATGTAGAAGAGATCAACCGACGCATATTCGTTCAGCCGGAATCCGATTCCCGCGGGCACGAGGCGGTTCTCGGTGTATCTGCCCTGCCGATGATCGATGAGGAACTCGTTGTTGCAGTAGACGCTTTCAACCGCCCCCCGGTTGATCCGGTAGCGCAGTTGAAGTCGATGTCGCGATCGCGGGATGGCTCCCTTGGTTCCCTCCAACCAACGCAGTTCGATCCGATTGCGTGAATGAAGGGAAAGCCTCTCCGAGAGAGGCAGGTTGGGCGAGACTGCGAAGTCGAGGCGATGCTCGTGGCTCCAGGTTCGGGCGGCGAGATCCTGGATATCGAGGAACAGGTAGCCCGCGCCAAGGTTCCAGTTCGGGGTGACGCGATTGGCGACGCGCGGCCCGAAAATGTACAGGCTCTGCCGGCCGCTGTTCCCGCCCATCCGGTTGTCGCCGTATAGAACGACGCGGAAGTCGTTGGTCTTCCAGACTCGAATCGTCAACCACTGCCAGGTCTGGAAATCGTCGGCGGCCGCGGCTTTCGCGCAACTCCAGGATGAAAGCAGCCCCGCCAGCAGGGCGGCCATGATCAACGCGCGCCGGAAGGGGCGGCTTCTCGTCCGGATCAAGGCTCCCTCTTTTTTGGCGTCGCCCTTCATCTCTGATTCATCATGGACCCGAATCCGCAATTCGCGCCAACCCGGCCTTGGCGGCGTTTGGTCCCGGGTTGCGGTCCGGGGGACCGGGATGTCCGGACGCCGTTGTGTTCGTTGACAGCCGGCCCGCGCCCGGCACAATCCGAAGATGATCCATAGCGCATTCCGACTCCCCGTCCCCGCCCTGTTCCTCTGCCTCGCCGCGTCCCTCCAGGCGGCGGACGACTACAAGCTGGGGCCCGATTCGCAACGGCAGCCGGGCGTCCCCCAAGGGATGGTCACGCAGCATTCATGGAACCAGAGCCGGATCTTTCCGGGCACGCATCGCGACTACTGGGTCTACGTTCCCGCGCAATACAAACCGGACGAACCGGCCTGTGTGATCGTGGTGCAGGACGGCGGCGGCCGCGTGCGCGACAAGGGAGCCTGGAGGATGCCGATCGTCTTCGACAACCTGATCCACAGAAAGGAAATGCCGGTCTCAATCGGGATCTTCGTCAATCCCGGCGTCGTGCCCGCCGCCAATGAGAACGCGCAACCCCGCTTCAACCGCAGCTTCGAATACGACGGCATGGGCGACCATTACGCGCGCTTCCTGTTGGAGGAAATCATTCCCGCCGTGGCGAGGGACCACAACCTGAAGACGGATGGAAACAGCCGGATGCTCATCGGTTCTAGCTCGGGCGGAATCGCCGCCTTCACCGCGGCCTGGGAGCGCCCGCAGGAATTCAGCCGCGTCTACTGCTCCGTCGGCACCTTCGTCAGCCTCCGCGGCGGCAACAACTATCCTTGGATGATCCGCAAGTTCGAACCGAAGCCGATCCGCGTCTTCCTGCAGGACGGCTCCAACGACAACAACCTCTACTGCGGCAGCTGGTGGGTGGCCAACCAAGACATGCTCGCCTCGTTCCAATTCGCCGGCTACGACGTGAACCACGCCTGGGGCGACGGCGGCCACAACGCCAGACACGGCGCCTCAATCCTGCCGGACGCCCTCCGCTGGCTCTGGCGCGATTATCCGAAGCCCATCGCCAAACCCGTCGCCAGGGGCGATCGCGCGCTGGACGTCTACCTTGAAGGCGAGGATTGGGAACTCGTGAGCAAGGGATACAAGTTCACCGAAGGGCCGGCGATCGATGACGAGGGCAATCTGTTCTTCACCGACATTCCCAACAACAGGATCCACAAGGTCGGCAAGGACGGGAAGGCCGTGGAATTCGCCCGGAACACCGGCGGCGCCAACGGACTGCACTTCGGCCCCGACGGACGCCTCTACGCCTGCGCCAACCGGAAGCGCGAGATCGTGGCCTATGACAGGGAGGGCAAGGCCGAGACCGTCGCGGAGAAGGTCAGCTCAAACGACCTCGTCGTCACGCACGAGGGCCACATCTACTTCACCGACCCCGCGAACAAACGCGTCTGGTTTCTGGAGAAGGACGCGAAGGCCTCCCGCAAGGGCAGGGTGAAGTTCCGGGAGCCCAAGGTCGTGGATCGCGGCATCGAGAAACCGAACGGCGTCATGCTCTCGCCCGACCAGACACTGCTCTCCGTCTCCGACACAGAGGGCCGCTTCGGTTACTCCTTCGCAATCCGAAAGGACGGAACCCTCGCGGAGAAACAGAAGTATCACATCCTGCACGTCCCGATCGACGCCCCCAACAGCGGAGCCGACGGCATGGCCATGGACGACCAGGGCCGCCTCTACGTGACCACCCGGTTCGGCATCCAGGTCTGCGATCAGTTGGGCCGCGTGCATGGCGTCATCGCAAAACCCCAGGACGCCTGGCTGTCCAATGTCGCCTTTGGCGGGCCCGATCGAAACATCCTCTACGCGACCTGCGGCGACGCCGTCTTCAAGCGCCGCTTGAACGCCAGGGGCGTCATCGCCTGCAAAGCCCCGGTCAAGCCGCCCAAACCGCGGCTGTGAATGTCGCCCCCCCGGTTCCCGCCTTGTCACCGGCTCCCGCTCGTGTTCAATGCGGAACCATGAGAACGTGGACTGCGATCGCGATCGCCGGCGCCTGCCTGAGCGGCGCATTGATTGAGTTGAATGCCGCTCCCCTGCTGGCCGGAGCCGCCAGGGTCGACATCACCCCCGGCCCCGATGTGCCGCTTTCCGGACCGGTTGGCGGAGCCGGCAAGGCGACCCGGGTTCACGACCCCCTGCATGCGCGGGCCCTGGCCATCCAAAGCGGCGACGAACGCATCGTGTTGTGCGTGTGCGACGTCACCATGATCGCCTCGGACCTGCACGACCGGATCCGCGACCGGGTCCATCAACAGACCGGATTGCCCAAGACCCGCCTGCTGGTCTCGACCACGCACACTCACCGCGCGCCGCGGGCGGTCGAACTGGGACTGGGACCGGCGCACGATCGTTATCGCGCCGGCCTGGTCGACAAGATCGCGCAGGCGGCGACCGAGGCCTTGGGACGACTCGAACCCGCGCGGATTGGCTGGGCTTCCGTCGACAAACCCGAACATTGCCGCAATCGCCGCTGGCTGATGAAGCCCGGATCGTTGGGGCCCAATCCGTTTGGCGAACGCACGGACAAGGCGGCCATGTATGGCGGTCCCGGCAAGAACGGCATTCGCACGGTCGGCCCGGTCGATCCGGAACTGTTCGTGATCTCCGCCCAACGACCGGACGGCAGCCAGATCGGACTGTTTGCCAATTTCAGCATTCACTACGGGGCCGGCGGCGGCGGCGTGAGCGCCGACTACTTCGGGCATTTCTCGCGCGCGGCGGAGAAGGCCCTGGGCGCCTCCAAGGAAAAACCCATAGTCGCCATGATGTCCAACGGCACGAGCGGCGACATCGCCCCCGGCGGCAAACCCGACTCCCTTGGCCGGAAGCTCGCCGACGCCGCGGTTAAGCTGGTCCGCAGCATCGATCATCGCAAGTCGGCGGCGATCACCGTCCGCGAATCGGAACTTTCCATCAAGGTGCGGCGCCCCGACGCGGAACGCGTAAAATGGGCGAAGGCGGTACTGGACGGGTCCTGGAAGAAACCCGCGCACCGATGGAAGAACAAGTTTGCGCAGAGCGCGCTCTGGTTGAGCGAGTATCCGGAAACCCTCCCCGTGCGCCTCCAGGTCATCCGGCTCGGAGACCTGGCAATCGCCTCGATGCCCTGCGAGGTCTACGCGGAGACAGGCCTCGCCATCAAGGAGGCAAGCCCGCTCA
>JAYPGD010000470.1:0-4656 GCA_038126655.1 Verrucomicrobiales bacterium | reverse complement strand
GGATGAGGCAGAGGCCAAGAAATCCGAGGTGCGCGAAGTCAACGAGCAGATCGCCGCGTTGGACAAGCAGGCCCGGGAGACCGAGGACGCGCGGAATGACATCCTGATCCGCCTGCCCAACCCGCCGCACGAAAGCGTGCCCGAAGGCGCGGATGCGGACGACAATCCGGAGGTTCGTGCGTGGGGTGAAAAGCGGAATTTCGATTTTGAGCCGAAGTCGCACGTGGACCTTTGCGAGAGCCTAGGGTTGGTCGACTTCGCCCGGGCCGCCAAGCTTTCCGGCAGCGGCTTTGCGCTTTATACAGGCTGGGGCGCCCGGCTGGAACGGGCATTGATCCAGTTCATGCTCGATCTTCACACCAACGCCCATGGCTACACCGAAGTATCCCCGCCGTTCATGGTCAGCCGCGACTGCATGGTGGGCGTGGGACAATTGCCCAAGTTCAGCGACCAGGCCTACGCCGTCCAGGAAGGCGAGGACGGCGAAACCCTGGGCAAGAGCTACCTGATCCCGACCGCCGAGGCTCCGGTCGCAAACATTCACCGGGAGGAGATCCTCGACGCGGACGCGCTGCCGATCCGTTATTGCGCCTACAGTCCCTGCTTTCGGGCGGAAGCCGGAGCCGCCGGCGTCAACACCCGGGGCCTGATCCGGATGCACCAGTTCGACAAGGTGGAATTGATCAAGATCGTGGATCCGGAGGGCAGCTATGACGAACTGGAATCCATGACCGCGAACGCCGAAGCCGTGTTGCAGGCCCTGGGGCTGCACTACCGGGTGGTGTTGTTGTGCACGGGCGACATGGGCTTTGCATCGGCGAAGACCTACGACATCGAGGTCTGGGCGCCGGGGCAGGACGCCTACCTGGAGGTTTCCAGCGTCTCCAACTGCGAGGACTTTCAGGCGCGACGGATGGGGCTGCGGCAGCGCACGAAGAAGGGCGTTTCCCACCCCCACATGCTCAATGGCAGCGGGACGGCCTTGGCCAGGATCTTTGTCGCCTTGGTGGAAACCTGGCAGCAGGGCGACGGTTCCATCGAGATTCCAGAGAAACTGCGTCCCTTCATCAACGCGGACAAGATCCCCGCATGACTCAACAAGACCCATGAGAGTTCTACAGGCCGCCAGCGAAGTCTTTCCCTATTCCAAGACCGGAGGATTGGCGGACATGGTCGCGGGGCTGTCAAAAGGCCTGGCGGCGGACGGCGTATCGACGGACGTGGTGACGCCGTTGTACCGCGGCATTCATGAGAAGCTTCCGGAACTAGCGGATTGGGGCAGTCTGGAAATCCCGATGGGATGGAGTTCCCGGACGGGACGCATCCTGAAACTGGAGGCGGGGCCGAACCTGAATGTATATTTCGTGGATGAGGCCGGTTATTTTGATCGCGACGGCATCTACAATTCGGAGGGCGTGGACTTCGAGGACAACGCCGAGCGTTACATCTTCTTTTCGAAATGCGTCGTTGAATTGGCGAGGCGGCTGGAGGCGGATCTCATCCACGCGCACGATTGGCAGACCGGATTGATTCCGGCCATGGTGGAGCAGCAGGCTGATGAAGGGCGTTGGGACAAGCGGCCGAAGGTTTGCTTCAGCATCCACAACCTCGTTTATCAGGGGATCTTCCCGTATGAGGACTTCCGGAGGACAGGTTTGGCGGACCATTATTTTCACTTTGATCGACTGGAATACTTCGGGCAGATGAACTGCCTCAAGGGCGGCATTGCGTTGGCCGATTGGATTTGCACGGTGAGCCCGACCTACGCCGGCGAAATCAGCACGCCTCAGTTCGGCGCCACCTTGGACGCCGTGCTCAGGTCGCGCCGCCATCGCCTCAGCGGAATCCTCAACGGCGTCGATTACGACGAGTGGCGGACGAAGGGGAATCCGCATATCGCCCATGATTACAACTCTGCAAATCTGCGGGGCAAGGGGCTGCAGAAGCGCCCGTTGCAGAAGGAATTTGGTCTGCCGCAAGACTCGAAGCTCCCGCTGTTTGGCTGCGTCACACGCCTGGATCCGAATCAGAAGGGGATCGACATCCTGTTGGACGCCTTGAAGGAAAGTCTCGGCGAGAGTTTTCAGTTCGTGCTCCTGGGCAGCGGCGACAAGACTTTCGAGCAGGCCTTCCAGGATTTCGCCGCTGAGAATCCGGACCGTATTGGTTGCCGGATCGGATATGACCATCCCTTGGCGCATCGCATTGAGGCCGGCTGCGATTTCTTCCTGATGCCCTCGAAATACGAACCTTGTGGATTGAACCAGATGTACAGCCTGCGCTATGGGACGCTGCCGATCGTTCGCGGCGTCGGCGGTCTCGAGGATACCGTCGTCGAACTCCACGAGGATCCGGATCGCGCCAACGGTTTGAAGTTCCAGGAGTACAGCTCGGAGGCCCTGGCGAAATGCATCAGGAGGGCCTTGATTGTATTCGAGAATCCCAAGCTGTTGAAGCGGCTGCGCGTCGCGGGGATGAAGGCCGATCATTCCTGGGATCGAACCGCCACTGAGTATCGGACCTTGTATACAGATATTCTGGGCGGTTAACGCCGGATCGAAGGGGAACCCGGGAATCGCTGTTTTTAACCAGTTTCACCTATTTCGTGACACTTAAATTAAAGCTAACAAACATTGTGCGTAATTTAGGTATTGGTTTGAGTCGCCCGGAATACACTTATTGTCGAAGGAAGATCCGAGGTTTGAACTGCTTCCGCTTCAGCGCCTGAGTCAGTCCACAATACATCTCTGAAACAGTTAAGCCGGCTGTTCCCGCGCCAGCGCCGGATACCTGCCGTGACGCTACCGAGCCCTCGATGGCTGCCTCGCTCAACGGTGGCTCCAGCCGAAACGTTTGTTGAACGGCCAGTAAACGAATGCCGATTTTCCGATGACGTTCTCCCGCGGGAAATCTCCCCATTGGCGCGAGTCCAGCGAGTTCATCGTGTTGTCTCCCAGGACGACGTAACGATTCTCGCCGATCGCGAACTCTGAATTGTCGTCAAAGAAGATCGGAGAAAGGTTCTGGCGTCGCAAAGCCAGGCTGACCGTGCCGTTCACGTGTCCAAAGTGCACGTGCCCCGAGTCGCTCCATTCGTCGCTGAAGGTGTAGACATGCTCGAAGCGCGGCGTGGCGGCATCCAGGCGCTCGTCATTGATCGTCACGTGCTGATCATTTCCAATCCGCATCCGTTCGCCCCCAAGTCCGACGAGTCGCTTGATATAGAACAAAGACTGATCCAGTCCTTCGATCCCGGCGGTCTTGAACACGATGATCTCGCCGCGTTCGGGGCGCCGGAAATTATAAGTGAAGCGATCCACGAACAGATGATCGCCTTTGACGACCTTCAATTTCAGGATGTCGTCGCCGGCGGCGTAGCGCTGTCCGGGCCGGATATGCCCGCGCTTGTAGCCGAAGAGATCGTCCGTCGGGAATCGCACCTTGAGCGTCTTCCGTTCGCCCGAGGCCGTGACGATGCCGATCTCCTGCCACTTGTTGAAGATCAGGTTGCTGTGGATCTGCGAGGACGCGGATTCGATCACGCAGTCTTCGGGCGCGGTGACGTGATAATAACTGATGCCGTTGAAGCAGGTGTCGATGAAACGCTGGATGCGCCCCGGAATTTCCTCCTCGGGGTTGTCCCGCAGATTCACCGAGGTGATCCCATACAGCGTCGGCTGCATGGAGCCGGTCGGAATTTTGAACGGTTGCAGGAAGAACGTGCGGATGCCCAATGCCACCGCCACCGCGACCAGGATCACGTCGATGTTCTCGCGGATGGAGGCGTTCGGATACGGGATCAGTTTCTTGTTGGCGACTTCCTCGAGCTTCTTCATGCAAGCCTCGACGGTCTTCTTGTCGGCATGCTCCTTCAGGGCCGCCTTCAATTCATCGACCGCCTCCTGAATCTTCGCAATCGATTCCGCGGAAAGCAGGTCCCGTTGATGATACAGAAACTTCTCGACCTGTTTGCGCATGTCGACGGCGTGACGAACCGTCGCGGACATGAGCCATCTGAGATACCCCTTCATATGCGTTCAGGCTTTCATGACCTTGACGAAAGCGTCCTGGGGAATCTGCACCGAGCCCACCGACTTCATGCGCTTCTTGCCCTCCTTCTGCTTCTCGAGGAGTTTGCGTTTGCGGGTGATGTCGCCGCCGTAACACTTCGCGGTCACGTCCTTGCGCAGCGCGCCGAGGGTCTCCCGCGCGACAACGCGGCTTCCGACCGCGGCCTGGATGGCGATCTTGAACTGCTGTTTCGGAATGACCTCCTTGAGTTTGGACGCCAGAGCCCTCCCCCGCGTCTCCGCCTTGGAGTCGTGCACGATGCAGGAAAAGGCGTCGACCGACTCGCTGTTCACCAGCATGTCGAGCTTCACCATCTTGGAGATCATGTAACCGGCGTGTTCGTAGTCCATCGAGCCGTAGCCGCGGGTGATGCTTTTGATCCGATCGTGGAAGTCGATGAGAATCTCATTCAGCGGCATCTTGCTGGTGAGCATGACCCGTCGCGAATCGATGGTCTCCGTGTGGTCGACCGTTCCGCGCTTCTCACTGATCAGGGCCATGAGATCGCCGATCTTCTCATTCGGGCACATGACATAGGCCGTGACCATCGGCTCCTCGATGTATTCGATCAGGCTGGGATCCGGC
>JAYPGD010000469.1:0-4677 GCA_038126655.1 Verrucomicrobiales bacterium | reverse complement strand
TACATCGTCCAGTATCTGAAGAACAAGAAGCCGATGAAGCGGCTGTGGCTTCAGTCGATGACGAAGAACTCGATCATCGAGGGATTCAAGCATCTGCGGGAGGACGAGACGATGCTTCCGCTGGCCGCGGCCGCGACCTGCCGTTCGGAATCGGACTGGCTGGTGGGCATCAACGGCACGCGGGCGATGACGGCGTTCAACTCCAAGTCAGGCGGTTTTCAGCTCACCACCGTGGGGCGGGTCCAGACGCCGACGTTGGCCATCGTGGTCCAGCGGGAGGAACGCATCCGCAAGTTCGTTCCGAAGGATTACTGGGAACTGCACGGCACGTTCAAGTGCGAGGCCGGGACCTACGAGGGGCGTTGGATCGACGAGAATTACAAGAAGCCGAAGGACAAGACCAAGGAGGAGATTGCGGACGCGGGCCTGCGCGCCGAGCGCATCTGGGAGAAGGCGAAGGCCGAGGAGATTCTGGCGAAATGCCAGGGCAAGCCCGGGGTGGTCACCGAGGAGAGCAAGCCCTCCACCCAGGCGCCGCCGTTGTTGTTTGATCTCACCAGCCTGCAGCGCGACGCGAACAAGGCCTTCGGCTTTCCGGCAGAGCGCACCCTCAAGCTGGCGCAGGCGCTTTATGAGCGTCACAAGGTCCTGACCTATCCGCGCACCGATTCCCGCGCGCTGCCCGAGGATTATCCGGCCACGGTGAAATCGACGCTGGAGTCGTTGAACGAGCCGGGCTACGCGCGCTTTGCCTCGGCGATCCTGGAGAACAACTGGGTCAATGGCGGCAACAAGCGGATCTTCAACAACTCCAAGATCTCGGATCACTTCGCGATCATCCCGACCGGCGCGATCAAGAAGCTGCGCGACGACGAGCAGAAGATCTACGACATGGTCGTGAAGCGATTCCTGGCGGTGTTTCATCCGGCGGCCGAGCATCGGATCACGACGCGCATCACGCGGGTGGAGGAGGAGGCCTTCAAGACCGAGGGCAAGGTGCTGGTCAAGGCCGGCTGGCTCGCGGTCTACGGACGCGACAAGCCGAAGAAGGACAAGGATGGCGGCGAGGCCGCGGATCTCGTGGCGGTGCAGGACAATGAGACCGTCCAGACCGAAGCGATCGAACAACGCGAATTCCAGACCAAACCGCCCGCCCGCTTCTCGGAGGCGACCCTGCTCACGGCGATGGAGGGCGCGGGCAAGCTGGTCGACGATGAGGAATTGCGCGAGGCGATGAGCGCCAAGGGCCTGGGCACGCCGGCCACGCGCGCCGCGATCATTGAGAACCTGCTGCGGGAAAAGTATCTCCTGCGCGACGAGCGGGAACTCGTTCCGACTCCCAAGGCCTTTTCACTGATCACCCTGCTGCGCGGCTTGGGCATCGCGGAACTGACCGCGCCCGAATTGACCGGCGACTGGGAGTTCAAGCTCAAGCAGATGGAGGCCGGCAAGCTGACGCGCGAGGAGTTCATGCGCGAGATCGCGACGATGACGGAGAAGATCGTCCAGCAGGCCAAGGAATACGAAAGCGACACGGTCCCCGGCGACTTCGGCGAACTCAAGACGCCCTGTCCCAAATGCGGCGGTCTCGTCAAGGAGACCTACAAGACCTTTCAATGCTCCAAGGAGGACTGCGACTTCTCGATCTGGAAGAGCCTCTGCGGGCGCCTGTTCGACCTTGAGGAGGTTGAGGAGCTGATCGCCAACGGCCGCATCGGGCCGCTCAAGGGATTCCGCAGCAAGATGGGCCGGCTGTTCGACGCCGAACTCAAGATGTCCGACGAGAAGGGGGTGGAATTTGATTTCGGCGACGACGAGAAGGAGTCGGAGGAGCCAGTCGATTTCAGCGGCGACGAGTCGCTTGGCGCCTGCCCGAAGTGCGCGGCCAATGTCTACCCGCACAACAAGGCCTACGTCTGCGAGAAATCCACGGGCCCGGAGAAGAGCTGCGACTTCCGCACCGGGATGACGATCCTGCAGAAGGAGATCGAGCCGGACCAGGTCCGCAAGTTGCTGGCCGACAAGAAGACCGATCTGATCGAGAAATTCATTTCCAAGCGCGGACGTCCGTTCAACGCCTTCCTGGTGGTCGACAACAAGGGCAAGGTTGGGTTCGAGTTCGAGGAGCGCAAGCCGCGCGCCGGAGCCAAGGGCAAGAAGGACGAACCGGCCGAGAAGATCGACTTCACCGGCAGGGATGTCATCGGCAAGTGCCCTCGTTGCGGCGGCCAGGTTTACGACACCGAGGAGTATTACATCTGCGAGAAATCGCAGGCCGACTCGCGCCCCTGCAAGTTCAAGTCCGGCAAGACCATCGCCGGACAGGAGGTCGAGCGCGCCCAGATGGTGAAGATCCTCACCAAGGGCAAGTCCGACGTCCTCGAGAAGTTCGTCTCCCGCTACGGCAAGCCCTTCAAGGCGCGCCTCGTCCTCGCCGACTCCAAGAGCGGCAAGAAGGTGGGCTTCGAGTTTCCGGATTGACCCGTCGTTACCGCCGTCGCCAGGCGCTGGCTTGGGCGACGGTCCATTGGAACTTGCGTTCGTGTTCGCGTATGAGGAAGGGGAGGTCCTTCGCCTGCTGGAATTCAAAATCCTTCCCGAGGATTTCCTTCAGTGAATCCAGCGTGCGGACGGGCTCGCCGTCGCGCTCGAAGCCGCCGAGCCAGTTCTCCCTGGGGGTGAATTCCTCCAGCCAGGTGCAGGGCGTCATGAGCAGGAGTTGGCCGCCCGGATTCAGCAGGCCGGGCAGGCGGTCCAGAAGTTTGCGGGGCTCGGTCAGACGGCAGAGGAGATTGGCCGCCATCACGACATCGAATTGCCCCAGGTGGTCGCGGAGGTCCATGGCGTCCCCTTGTTCGAAGCCGGCGCGCGTTCGATCGATGGCGGGGTCGATTGTCGCGACCGCCGGTTGCCGAAGATCGCCTTCGATGGTGAACGAATAGGTGAACGTCCCCTGGCGCTGCAGGTGGTTGGCGACATCGATGAAGCGTTGGGAAAAGTCGATGCCGATGACCTCGCCGCAATGCCGCGCCAGTTCGAAGGACGACCGCCCCACGGCGCAACCCAGATCCAAGGCCCGCGCGTCCGCCGGCAGGGCCGCGACATCGAGGCATTCCGAAACGCAGCGGACGGGGTAGTTCAAGGCGTCCCTCGGCCCGACTGTATGCGGCAGCAGTTCCTTCTCGTCGCCGTAGTGAAACAGCAGGTATTCCGAAACCGCGCGATCCGTGTCGTAGAAGTTCATGGTATCAGGCGCGCGTTTGGAACGCCGGGCATTGCTCGGCAATTCGTCAGCTCCCGCGCGCCCATGCCGAGCAATGCTCGGCGCTCCGAACGACAGATCCATCCGAGTTCATCCCGGCGCGACGAAGCGGGGCGAAGGGGGGGCGTGTTCATATCAACGCGACGAAGCCAGGCTAAGGCGGTCCGTGGTTTGCCCTACGCCTCCAAGGCCTTGGCGAGGTAGTCGGTGACCTGGAAGTTTTCCTGGATCACGATGCACTCGCCGTCCTTCACCATGCGCACCTGGGGGATGTTGATCTCGGGGGTCTTGCTCGGAGAGAAGAGGATGTCGTCGTGCGTGGCGTTCATCTTCTCGGCGAACAGAGCGGGGGTCAGATGACCGCCCAGATGGTCGCTGCGTCCGGTCGCCACATGGACGGTGCCGCGGATCTTCTCGTCCTGGATGTCGCGTCCGGAGACCGGCAGTTCCTGCGTGCCGAAACCCAGTTCGCCGATCTCGCCGGTGACGGGATCGTGCTTGAGCTTGAGGTTGTGCGCGTCGATCACCGCGGGGTCGCCGCTGATGAGGTTGGCGTTCTGAATGCGGCCGTCGCGCACGTGCATCACGCCGATCGTGCCGTCCGAGTATTTCATCGGGAAGCGTCCCTCGGCGCCCTTCGGCACGAAGTAGACCTCGCCGGCCGGCAGGTTCGCGACGTCCGGCGCGTCGCCTTGACAGAGGCCGTGGCTCTTCTGGGCGTCCTGCTTGTCGCAGATCAACTTCAGCGTGAACAGCTCGTCGCCGACGGTGTAATCGATTTCGAATTCATCCGCCTTGGTCATGGCGAGCCTCAGCTTCTCGGCCTCGGCGCTGACCTCGTTGTAATCCACGGCCAGGCCGCTGTTCAGGATGATGTCGTTCAGGCCGTGTAGGGTGGCGCCGCGGAAGCCGATGGCCTTGGCGTGCGCGGTCAGGGGCGCGGTCGCGGAGAAGGTGGAGATGCAGAGGATGATGTCGTAGTTCGGGTAGATGTCCTTCTCCAGGCTGAGCTGGTTTCCCTCGATGTCGAAGGCCTCGTCCTCCATGTCGAGGTTGCTGCCGCCGGTGGTCTTGTAGGCGAAGATCTCGCCGCCGGTCATGCCGAGCTCCTCCAACGCGCCGTTCTTGAAACCCTGGTAGAACTTGTCGTGCGCGTGTCGTTGGATCGTCAGGCTTTCGTCCTTCAAGAAGCCGAAGCCCTTGATGTCGGCCGGATCATCGAGGTCGATCAGGATGCAGACACGCCTGCCCTCGACGGGTTCAAAGACGGTGGAAATCAGGCGTTTCAGGTCGAATGGCGGGAATTCTTTCATGTCGTAGGAGTCTGTTTTTGTCAGTCAAATGTCGCGCCGACGTTAACCGACCCCGATGAGAAAGCAACCGGGCAGTGGCGGTTCGCGACGGAAAGGGGGGAC
>JAYPGD010000468.1:0-4688 GCA_038126655.1 Verrucomicrobiales bacterium | reverse complement strand
CGCGCGGCGATGAACGTTTGCGCGGTTCCGAGCTTCGATCGTGTGGCTGCCTTGAGACCCCGATCCCGGCCAAGGAATCCGACGTGACGAAATGGGGGCGATGGCGTTAACTGCCGTTCAATGTCAGCCATGAACGTCCGCCTCCGTCCGTTGTTCCTTCTCGCCGCCGCGCTTTGCGCGCGCGCGTCCCTTGTTCACGCCGCTCCGGCCAGGCTCCAATACAGCCACAACGACATCCGGATTCCCGCGGCAACCGCCGACGAACCGATCGCCAAGGCCTTTTCGGCGCCCAAGGCCTCCGCCTATCTGGACGACGCCGCCAAGGCATGGGCCGGGCAGCGTGAATGCGTTTCCTGCCACACCACCGGCGCCTACCTGCGATATCGCCCCGCCCTGACCGCACAACTCGGCAGCCCGGACGAAGCCATGCGCGGCTTCTTCGTCTCCGAACTCAGGAAGTTGAAGGCAACCGATCGCTCCAAGTTCAAGGGCGGCACGCGCACGGCCCAGGCGGTCTATATTGCGGCCGGTCTCGCGGAATGGGACAAGCATGTGTCCAAGAAGTTGTCCCCGGAAACCGACGAGGCTTTGCGTTTCATGTTCGAACTGCAGCAGAAGAACGGCGCCTGGCAATCGCTTGATTGCTGGCCTCCCTACGAATCCAGCGCCTATCAGGAGGCCACCGTTGCAATCATGGCGACCTCAGCCGCGCCCGGATGGCTGCAATCCGATCTGGATCCAAACGTCCGACGCAGGATCGAACAAACTGCGGAGTTCCTTGCCTCCACACCGCCTCCCCACGACTACGCCCGCGTAATCAAACTCTGGGCAGCCACATCGCATCCGTCCATCGTCCGCCCCGGCGAACGACAGGCGCTGATCAACGTCCTTTGGAAACATCAGAACAACGACGGCGGTTGGTCCATCCGCTCATTCGCCAGACCGGAGGAATGGGGCGGCGGCAACCGCGCTGAGAAGCTCCGCAAGGAGCCGGAATTCAAGAATCCCCCCAGCGACGGCCACATGACCGGACTCGCCGTTCTCGTTCTTCGGGAGGCCGGTGTTTCCGCAGACGATCCACGCCTCCGCAAGGCCGTGAAATGGATCAAATCAAACCAACGGGAATCCGGGCGCTGGTGGACGCGCTCCCTGAACACCGACAAGTTCCATTTCATCACCTACAGCGGCACGGCCTATCCCCTGCTCGCGCTGATGAAGTGCGACGAGCTTTGACTCAGTGCATCTCCACGTCGCAGACGCCGATGCCCGGACGGTAGTAATTGAACTGCACGTTCGGGTGATCGGCGAGCAACGACATCGGCACGGCGGAATCCGCGAGCCCCTTCGAAATCATGAACGGGGTCAGTCGCTGGCCGAAGGGGTTGTCATGCGTGCCCGCGTGCCAGATGGAAACCTTCTCGGCCTTCCAGGTCTCCTGCGGCCCGACGGTGATCGCCTGCTGCGGCACCATGGTGATGTTGCCGCCGCCTGAGGTGCGCGCATTCTGCGCCAGGGTGATCGGATGCAGTTCGACGATGCGCGTGCCCAGCTTGCGGTATTCCTCCGGGCTCGGCGGCGCATCCTGGTGGGCGCCCTCGCGACGCAAGGGATCGTTGAACGCCCAATGCTTGATGTCGCCCTGCCCGCCCTGCATGACCGCGCAGCGCGCCCCCTCCCAGCTGTTGATGTAGGCGCTGGTGTCTGCGGTGGGGAAATGGAGGTTCGAATCCGGCATCACGAGGTCGGGATTGATCCGGTTGAAGCAAAGCTCGCGGTCCGCCTTCTCGAACGACAACGGGTGTTCCGTCGAAACCTCTCGCTCTCCGTCATACCACTCATCCATGCCCCAGAAATGCGCGGACCTGATGTCGAGCCCCAGTTCATTCACCAGACGCGCCACCAACGGCAACTGCTCAGTCGGCCCGATCGGCCCGCAGATGCCCACCGGATTGTCCTCGGTCGATTGCTTCCACGCGTTGATGTACTCCAACGCCTCGGCGAGATAAAAGTCCTCCAGGGTATCGTAGAAAACGACCTTGAAGCCCGGGCGCGAAAGTTGCAGGACATCATCCGCCGACAACGAAGCGGCGTCGCGGATGATGTCGTCGTCGAGGGTCGTGTAGTCCCACCAGTCGGGGGCGATTGTGCTGAGTTTGCGTGGCATGTTTTGAGGGTTGGTTGAGGGCCGAAGGATCGGTCAGGGGTAATCAATTTCGAAATACTAACCTCGAAAATCGAAACAAATTCGAAATCAGAATCTCAAAATCCGAAAACTCTCCGGTCACGCGCAATAAGCTCGAACGGCGTCCGGTATGCCGTTTTGAATTTTTGAACATTCGAATTTGTTTCGGATTTCGGGATTCGGTTTTCGGATTCAGCCCAGGCTTCGTTCGTATTTCTTGTTGATCCTGCAGTTCTTCTTCAAGGCGTCTTTCAGAGGATCGATCTCTCCCCCGCTGAAACCCAGGTGCAGGTGACGACGCCAGCCTTCGGCGTGTTTGAACTTCCCGGACATCTTCCCGACCTCGCGTGAATAGTCGTCCATCGTCCTGAGGTAAGAGTTCATGCCCTGGCTGACCCCGAGCCAATCCTGCTGGCTCCTATGCGCAGCCAAGGACTCGATCTTGGTTTGATGCACGGGAGCGGTGTTCACGTAGGCGCCCGGTTCGATCCGGCCGCGCAGGGGATCCCGCAAGCCGTGAGGCATGGCATGATAGACCGTGATGTCCTGATTCGTCGGTTCGCGATGCGGCGTGACCTTGAAGTTGGGCATCCCCTTGGAAAAGGCCGCGGTGACCGCCAGGCGGCAGGTTTCCATGTGATCCTCCATGTAGTCCTGCGGCGAGTGGGTCAGCACGATGTCCGGCCGCGCGGCCCGGATCACCGAGGCGACCTTCCGCAAGGTCGGAACATTGTAGAGGATCTCCAGGTCGTTGCACATCGGCGCGTGCCACGTGGCGCCGAGAATCTTCGCGGCGTCCTGCGCCTCCTTCCGGCGCTTGCGCGCGGTGGTCGCTGAATCAAACTGCACGCTGCCGCAATTGCCGCGCGAGAGATTCAGGTAGTGCAGTTCGTAGCCGGCCCGCCCGAGCATCATCAGCGTTCCCGCCATGTAATACTCGATATCGTCCGGATGCGCGGCGATCGCCAGCGCGGACCTGCGCACGGGAGCTGCCTTCTTGTCGGCCACGGCTCAGATCTTCACCGGTTTGCCGGTCTCGGCGGACTTGTCCGCGGCGAAGACCACCTGGAACGACTTGTACGATTCGTCGTAGCTCGTCAGCGCCATCTTCTTCCCCTTTGACAGGCTGTTGAAGAATTCCTGGAACTGCGTCTGATACGGATGGTCCGAGACATCGCCGGAATCGAGCATCGTCATGTCCAGCGTATCCCAGCCGCCCTTCTCGAGGGCGTTGAGTTTCGTGGAGTAGAACTTGTTGTCCAGCAGGCTGCCCTCGCTGCCCACCAGGTGGGTGTGAAAGTAGTAGGGCTGGATGCAGTCAACAACCGCCGCGCACTTGCCGACCGCGCCGTTGGCGAACTTGATGATCGTCACGCTGGTGGTCGTGTATTCGTAGGGCTTGAAGATCTTGCTGGCGGACCGCGTGTCGTAGCTCGTGACCTCCACCGGATCGCTGCCCATGCACATCAAGAGCGCATCCAATGCGTGGCAACCCGCAGTCAGCAACGAACTGCCGCCGGCCTCTTTCTTCACGTTCCAGCGGAACTGCCCATACCACGGGCCGATGCCGTGGTAATAGTCGATTTCGCCGTAGTGCAGCTTGCCGAGCAGCCCCTGATCGATGACGCGTTTGGTCACCTGGAACTGGCTTGAGAAACGGCATTCAAAGCAGACGCAGGACTGGACGCCCGCCTTGTCGATCGCCTTCTTGATCGTCGTGCAGTCCTTCAGGTTCATGGCGATCGGCTTCTCCAGGATGATGTGCTTCCCAGCCTTGGCCGCCGCGACCGCCTGCGCCGCGTGCTGATCCGGATAGCTCGTGATATCGACGACATCGATCGAATCATCCTTCATGAACGCCTTCAGGTCCGTATAGGTCTTGATGGGCGTTCCATACTGCGCGCTCAGGGCCTTGTCGTCCTGGGGGCGCGACGAATAGATCGCTGTGACCTGCGCGTTGGAACAGGCGTTGATGGCGGGAATATGGGCCGTCGCAGCCCAGCCATAACCGATGACACCGACGTTGTATTTCTTGGCCATAGACCGGGGAGTGTGTGGGATTGGTCGTGTTTGTCAATCGTGTTACGACAAGGCGATCAGCTTCGCGACATTCACGTTTCGAGCTTCCGCTTTTCCCTTCATTTCCCGATTGCCGACTGCTAAAAGCCTCGCATGTCAAAGGACCTTACCATCGGATTCCTCGGCGCCGGCAGGATGGCGGCCGCCTTGGCCAAGGGTTTCATCGAAGCCGGAATGACGTCGCCGGAGAAGATGATCGCCAGCGATGTCTTCGAAGGCGCGCGAAAGGCGTTTTCAGATTCCGTCGGAGCCCGGACAACCGAGTCCAACACCGAAGTCGTCAACGCCGCGGATGTCGTGTTTCTCGCCGTGAAGCCCCACCAGGTCGAGGAGGTGCTGAACGGCGTCAGCGATCATTTCGACAGCGCGCTGTTGCTGGTGTCCATCGCGGCCGGCGTCACACTGGAGAAACTCCAGTCCTGCCTTC
>JAYPGD010000467.1:3872-4690 GCA_038126655.1 Verrucomicrobiales bacterium | reverse complement strand
CCCTTGCCGCCGAGCAACGGCTTCATCGTGCCGTTGCCGTCCGCCTTGCCGGCGCCCCAGGTGTAAACGTATTTGGTGGATTTGCCGCTCTTCTTCGCGGCCTTCGCTTTTTTGGCCATGTGTTTTTTGCTTGGGTTGTTGGTTCTGAAATCGGGTCCAATTTGGCCGTTGCCGGGCAAAATGAGCGGAGAAAATACCAGCCGCAAAAGGCGTGTCAACGGGATTCATTCCTTCTTGTCAACGGACCCGTCTCGTAGTTCCTTCCTCGGACCATGCGATTGAATCACGGCCTCCATCTGGCTTATTGCACCAACATCCACCGCGGCGAAGACTGGCCGCAGACCTTGGAATCGCTCAAGACCGACGTCATGGCGGTCCGCGGGCGCGTCTGCCCGGACAAACCCTACGCCATCGGACTCCGCCTCAGCGACCAGGCCTCCCGCGAACTTCTCGCCCCCGGCGAACTCGACCGATTCAAGGCCTGGCTCGACGAGAAGAACTGCTACGTCTTCACCATCAACGGCTTCCCCTATGGCCGGTTCCACAACACCCGGGTCAAGGAACAGGTCTACGCGCCGGACTGGCGCGCACAGGAACGCCTCGACTACACCAACCGCCTGTTCGACATCCTGGCCGAGCTTGTCCCCGAGGGCGTCGAAGGCAGCGTCAGCACCCTGCCCGGCTCCTTCAAGGAGTTCATCAAGGACGAATCCGAACTCGAGCCGATCTACGGGAACCTCTGGAAATGTGCGGAGCATATCGACGCGCTTTCGCAACGAACCGGCCGACGACTCCACCTTGGGCTGGAGCCCGAGCCC
>JAYPGD010000467.1:3289-3862 GCA_038126655.1 Verrucomicrobiales bacterium | reverse complement strand
AACCAGGCCCGTCCGAACGACGATCGTTTCAATCGGTTCATCGGCATCAACTACGACACCTGTCATCTGGCGGTCGAATACGAGGCCGCGCGCGAGGCCATCGGCGCGCTCCGGGCGGCCAACATCTTCATCAGCAAGCTTCATCTCAGTTCGGCGCTCAAGGTGCGGCCCACTCCCGAGACCCTGGCCGCTCTCAAGGCCTTCGGCGACGATGTCTACCTCCACCAGGTCATCGCCCGAAAGGCGGACGGCTCCCTCCTCCGCGCCAAGGATCTCGACATCGCCCTGGCTGAGGGATCCGCCTTTCGCGCTCCGGGCATCGAGGAATGGCGCATCCATTTCCACATCCCGCTGCATAGTCCCGCGACGGAGCTTTTTGACAACACCTCGGACCACCTGATCGAAGTCATGGATCTGCTGAAGGACCATCCCGCGCTCTGCTCGCACCTCGAGATGGAGACCTACACCTGGGAGGTCATGCCCGGAGATATGAAAAAACGAAGTGTCGTCGACCAACTCGTCGGAGAATACGAGTGGACGCTGGATCAGTTGCGGCAACGCGGGCTCGACTGA
>JAYPGD010000467.1:0-3279 GCA_038126655.1 Verrucomicrobiales bacterium | reverse complement strand
GACCGAGGCTCTCAGCGTTTCTCCCGGCCCGCGCCGGACTGGGTCATCTTGGCGATCAAACGGTTGTTCAACTCCTCGGCGGGATTGCGACCGGAGTTCTTCAGCTTCGCCTGGAACGCCGCAACCTCGACCAGCCTTGCCAGATCCCGCCCCGGCCGCACCGGGATCAGGGTGTGGGGAATGTTGACCCCCAGGACCTTCACGGTTTCCTGGTCGATGCCGACCCGATTGACGTCCTCAACCTCCTGCCACTCCTTCAGGGTCACGATCAAATCCAATCGCTTCTCCTTGCGGACGCTCTTGACGCCGAACATGGCGGCCACATTGATGATGCCGATGCCCCGCACCTCCATGTGCTCGCGCATGATCTCGTCGCCCGAGCCGACCACCTGGTTGCCATCGATGACCGTGACCTTCACCGCGTCGTCGGACACGAGGCTGTAACCCCGTTCGATCAGGGCGAGCACGCATTCGCTCTTTCCGATCCCGCTGTCGCCGCGAATGATCACCCCGACCCCCAGGATGTCCACCATGCTGCCGAGCTCCAACCCCTTGGGCGCGAACATCATCTCCAGCGCCAAGGTCGCCAGGTTGATGAATTTCATGGTGATCAGGGGACTTTCAAAGACCGGGACGCCGCTCCTTTCCGCCGCCTCGAGCAACATCGGATCCGGCGGCAGCCCGCGTGAATACACGACGCAGGGAATCTTGTGGGAGAACATCGCGGCATAGCGCTCGCGACGCGTATCCTCATCCAGGGTCTTCAGATACGTCGTTTCCACGTAGCCCATCACCTGGATCCGCTTGCTGGCGAAATACTGGGTGAACCCCGACAACACGAGTCCCGGACGATTCACGGTAGGTTCGCGAATCAACCGGTCCAGCCCGTCCTCGCCCGCCAGGAGCTTCAACCCCAAAGCCTCGGCCTCGACCTCATAGAACTTCTTCACCGACACCGTCGTTCGCTTCATGGCATTGCCTGGTCTGCGCGCCCCGCCCGGCGGACGCAATGAATCACATGTTGAATTCCGGCCCGAGGTAGATCTCCCGCGCCTTGGGATCGTTCGCCAGAAAGTCGCTCGTCCCCTCCCGCACCACCTTGCCATGGCAGATCAGGTAGGCCCGATCCACGAGCTTCAGGGTCTCCCGCGCATTGTGGTCCGTGATCAGGATGCCCAACCCGCGTTCCTTCAACCGGCGGATGATCTTCTGCACCTCATAGACGGCAATCGGATCGACGCCGCTGAAGGGCTCATCCAACAGCAGGACCTTGGGACTCGTCACCAACGCCCGGGTGATCTCGAGGCGTCGCTTTTCGCCGCCGCTCAAGGTGTAGGCCCTGCTCTTGGCCACCGTCGTCAGATCCAGCTCCTCCAGGTGATGCTTCAGTCGGGTCTTCCTTTCCGAACGCGAAACCTTGCAGGTCTCCAGGATCGCAAGAATGTTCTGCTCCACCGTGAGTTTCCGAAAAACCGAGGGTTCCTGGGTCAGGTAGCCCATGCCCTTACGCGCGCGCTGATGCATGGGCAGTCCCGTGATTTCCTCGCCGCGGTAACGGACGTGCCCGTCGTCGGGGCGGACCAGGCCGACCACCATGTTGAAGGTCGTGGTCTTCCCGGCTCCGTTCGGCCCCAGCAGCCCCACAACCTCGCCCGCCTTCACCTCGATCGACACGCCATTGACCACCCGCCGCTTGCTGTATTCCTTGGCGAGGTTCTCGGTCAAGATCAGGCATTCGCCATTCCCGTCGCCGGCTTCCAGGGTCCTGCTTTCCAACTCGCTCATTCGGTCTTCTTCTTCCGGCTCTTCCGGATTTTTTCCATGGCCTTGTTCACATCGATCTCCACACGGGCCTGTCCGGCGCCTGTCCGCGTCTTGAGACTGTAGCGGAATACACTGCCCCGGATCACGCCCTCCGGACTCAACCCTTTCAGATTGCCGCGCAACTCCAGGGTGTCGGTGTCGGCCGTGTATTCAGCCTCGTCGCAGTAGACATCATAGTCTCCCAGTTCATGCCGCATGCGCGCAACCACGTTCTTGCGGGCAATGAAGTCCGGAATGCCGGTCACGCTGCGTTTGTCCGGAGAGAGCGCGATCTTCGCATCGCCCGAAGGAAGCCCTGCGTCCAGTTCCTCGCATTGGATGTCAACGCCGGTGTCATCGATGATGCGCACGTTCCGACGCAGTTTCGCCAGACCGGCCTTCTGGTCCACCGAGATTTCGTCCGCGCCCGCCGAGATCTTCCTCGGCCCCTCCATGGATTCCACAACCCCCTCCATCCTTGCGCGCCCCAGCGCCCGCACAACGGTCGCCTCGGGGTCCGCAATGCTCGCCAGGATCCGGTCCCCAAACACGCGATGCGGTCCGCTTTCAATATGCCCGTCCCCGGTCAGCTCCAATTCGTCCCGCTCCGCCGAATACACAGCCTTGTCCCCCGTGGCCCGGTAGAGCCGGCCCTCGCGCTTCAGACTGACCGCCACGTTGCCCCGCGCGGTCATGTCTGAAAGCCGCCCGTCCGCCGCCTCCGGATCCGGCAGGTCGGCAACCAGGTGATCGCAGCTCACATTCAACCCATGCTCGTCGCGGACGCGCACGGAGCCGTCGAGCGTCACGGTCCCCAACTTCTGATCCACAATCACGCTTTCGGCCCGCGCCTTCATCGGCTTGGCCGCGGCCTTTTCACTTTCGGGCACGACAAACGAAATCTCCGCCCGCCCCTCCGCCAACAGAATCTGCCGGCCATAGGAGAAGCGGTCCGCCTTCAGCTCCACCGGCGACTTGAGGTCCTCGCCGAAATCGACCGCTTTCAACAAGGTGTCCCCGACCGCCTTGAAGCGGATGTCCTCGGGATTTGACGCGACGAGCTCAAGTTCGTTTCCGCGCAGGACATTCCCGCCCTGAAGAACTTCCGGTTGCGCGCCGCCCTCCCGGCGAAGCACGACCCGCTTTTCCGCCTGGTGAATGATGGCGACCGCCGCGCGCGCGACCACCCGTCCCTGCTCCGTGTCCATCTCGATCACGACGTTCTCCGCGGCCTCGATTTCGCCCAGTTCGGCTGTCTCCCCATCCAATTCAGCCCGCAGTCGACCGGAACGCAATGTCATGCCATCCGCTCCGGCCACCCGCACGTTCCGCTTGAACAACGCCATTCCGGTCTTCTGTTCAAAACGCAACGCCCCCGCCCGGATGACGGTCGGTTTCGAGGGCCGTTTGTCATCGCCATCGTCAACCACGGTTTCCATCCGAACGTCATCATCGACCTGAAGGACGAGATTGCCC
>JAYPGD010000466.1:0-4702 GCA_038126655.1 Verrucomicrobiales bacterium | reverse complement strand
CAACCCTGGCCAGCATCTCCAAGCTCGACGTCTCCGGCTCCACCTTCTGGATCTCGGTGCAGGAGGACATCACCGAACGCAAACGCACCGAGGAAGCCCTGCGCCAATCCGAAGAGCGCTTCGCCAAGATCTTCCGCTCCAGCCCCGCCGCCATCTTCATCAGCGCCCTCGACACCGGCATCGTGTTGGACATGAATGACTCCTGCCTCGCCTGGCTGGGCTATCAACGCCACGAGGTGATCGGACATTCCACCCTCGACCTGTCCCTCTGGCAGAACTACGACGACCGCATGGAGATCGCCGGCCGCCTCAGCGACGAACGCGCCATCACCGGGATTGAGAAGACCTTCTGCACCAAGAGCCGCGAGGAGCGCGACGCCTTGATCAGCGCCGAACTGATCGAACTCAGCGGCGAACCCTGCGTCGTCTGGATCGCCTACGACATCACCGAACGCAAGCGGGCCGACGAACGGATCAAGAACTCCCTGCGCGAGAAGGAGGTCCTGCTGCAGGAGATCCACCACCGGGTGAAGAACAATCTCCAGGTCATTTCCAGCCTGCTGAACCTGCAGTCCGGCTACATCAAGGACCCGGTCGTCAAGGAGCTCTTCCGCGAAAGCCAGGACCGCGTCAAGTCCATGGCGCTGATCCACGAGAAACTCTACAAGTCCACGGACCTCGCCCGCATCGACTTCTCCGAATACGTCCACAGTCTCACCCAGATGCTCTTCCAGTCCTATCGAGCCACGCGCGGGGACATCCAGTTGAAGTCGCAGGTGGAACCCGTGTTCCTCGACATCGACACTGCCGAGCCGGTCGGCCTCATGCTCAACGAACTGGTTTCCAACTCGCTGAAGCACGCCTTTCCGACCGGCGGCCCCGGCACGATTTTCATCGACCTCGAGCCCCGTTCGAAGGATGAATACACGCTCTCGATACGAGACGACGGCGTCGGCGTTCCAAACGACTTCGACGTCGAGACCTCCAACTCGCTCGGCCTGCGCCTAGTCCGGATCCTGACCAAACAGATCGGGGGCGCCCTGGAGTTCCGCAGCGACGACGAGACCGAGTTCAAGATACAGTTCCAGGACAAAGAAAACGAGGGTGCCTCCGCCCGGACAATATGAGCGCAAAGATTCTGGTCACCGAAGACGAGGGGATCGTCGCCACGGACATCGAGGATCGCCTGAGAAGCCTCGGCTACCAGGTGACCGCCACCTGTTCCAGCGGCGCCGAGGCCCTGCAGAAGATCGCGGAGACCAAGCCGGACCTCGTGCTCATGGACATCATGATCCAGGGCGACATGGACGGCATCGAAACCGCCAGACACGTCCGTGAGGACTTCGGCATCCCCGTCATCTTTCTCACCGCCTACTCCGATGACGCCACCTTCGAACGCGCCAAGATCACCGAACCCTTCGGCTATCTCCTCAAGCCCTTCGAGGAACGCGAACTGCGCACCAACATCGAGATGGCGCTTTACAAGCACGCCATGGAAAAGGAGCGCGACCGGCTCGTCGCCGAGCTCAAGGAAGCCCTGAACGCCGTCAAGCTGCTTTCCGGTCTGCTGCCCATCTGCGCCTCCTGCAAGAAGATCCGCGACGACAACGGCTATTGGAGCGAGGTCGAGAACTACATCAGCGAGCACTCGGACGCCGATTTCACGCACGGTTATTGCCCCGATTGCGCGACACAAATGCTGGAGGGTTACCTCAAGGACAAGGAATCCTCGCAGGACGGCCGCCCCTCTCCCGCGGCCTGACTGCCTCGGAAGCGCAGCGACGCCCCCACCCAGCGGTCATGGCCGGTCTCGTCATTGAGAATCTTTCCAAACGCTTCCCCTCCGCCCACGGACAACCGTCCGTCATCGCGGTCCAGGACCTGAGCCTCGAAACCAGGGACGGCGAACTGCTCGTCATCGTCGGCCCCTCCGGCAGCGGCAAGACCACCCTTCTCCGGCTGATCGCCGGACTCGATTCCGCGGACCATGGCGACATCCGCCTCCACGACAGGCGCATCGACCGCCTGCCTCCCGAAGAGCGGAATGTGACCATGGTGTTTCAAGGCGGAGCGCTCCATCCCCACATGACCGTGCGCGAGAGTCTCGCCAGCGGACTCAAATGGCGCGGCTCCCAACCCGGGACCATCGCAGACAAGGTCGATTCGATCGCCGGGAGTCTCGGTCTGCGCCCGATGCTCGACCGGCTCCCCGAAGCCCTCTCCGGCGGCGAGCGGCAACGCGTCGCGCTCGGACGATCGGCGGTTCTTTCTCCCGATCTGTTCCTTCTCGATGAGCCTCTCGCCCATGTGGACGCCAGCCTGCGCCAGCAACTCCGCCACGAAATCAGGAATCTCAACCGGGCCCTTGGAACGACCCTCATTCACATCACCCACGACCAGGCGGAAGCCATGTCGCTCGGCGATCGCGTCGCCGTCATGCGCCACGGAACCATCCAGCAGATCGGGCCGCCCGCTGAAATCTATGACGCCCCGGCCAACACCTTCGTCGCGCAGTTCTTCGGGTCGCGACCGATGAATCTGCTGGAAGGAACGCTCCAGGCTTCAGATGGAAACCTCCACCTCCAGCGACGCGACGGCGAGATCCCCGCCCAACTCAGCCTGCCCTCAAATCCCCCCTGGACAGCACTGCACAGCCGGGACGTTCTCCTGGGCCTGCGCCCGGAGTCCTTCGCCATTCTGCCCCCCGGCGAGGAACCGCTCCCGGATTCAGACAATGCCTTCAAAGATTCAATCCGCTTCAGCGAGTTCTCGGGCGACGCGCAATACGTCACGACCGGAACCGGCCTGGTAATCCGGACCGAGCCAACCCGGGAATGCTGCCCTGGCGCCGCCATCCATGTCCACGTGGACACCAGCCGCGCCTCCCTGTTCTCCCCGGGTTCAGGCGATCGCATCGCATCGCGGGGCTGAGGTCTGGGTCCGCAATTGCCCCGCCTACGCAGCGGGTTCCTCCAAAGGCGGCCCCGCCCGTCTGGCCGCCCAGCGGCGCACAAGACCTTCCGTGGGACTGAATATCCATACCGCCGCAAACAAACCGGCGCCCGCCACACACATCGCAGCCGAAACGGAGCACTCCAACCAGATGGCCAGGTGAAGCCCGAGCACGGAGCTCAGGGCGGCATGCACGACCGTCAATGCCATCATCCACGGCAGCCTCCTCGTCAACAGGGACGCCGTGGCTCCAGGAATGATCAGCATCGCAATCACCAGGATCGCGCCGACCGCCTCAAAGGAACTCACCACGACGACCGACAACCAGCTCATCAACCCGTAGTGCACAACCGTCGCATTCACGCCCAAGGACGCGGCCAAGCCCGAATCAAAGGAACTCACCAGCAGTTCCTTGTAGAACAAGGCAATCAAGAACACGGTCACACCGGCCACGCCGGCCATCCTCACAATTGGCCCGGGCGCGATCTCCCGCCCCCCGATCATCACAAACAGGTCGTCCGGCACAAAGGTGATCTCCCCGTGCAGCACGCAGTCCGTATCAATATGCGCCTCGCCGGCGAACAGACTGATGATCACCACGCCCAGCGCAAACAGGCTCGAAAACGTGATCCCGATCGCCGCGTCCTGCTTCACCCGGGTCTTCTTGTGGATCACCTCGATCATGATCGTCGTCACCACGGCCGCGCCCAACGCCCCCGCAAACATGACCATCGGCGAACGCACGCCATGCCCGACCTCCGCCTCCCCGCCAAGGTTCGCAAAAATGAACGCCACCGCCAGCCCCGGAAGCACGCTGTGACTGATCGCGTCCCCCACCAGCGCCATCCGCCTCAGAATCAGGTAATTCCCGACCAGCCCGCAGGTGGCTGCGACGAGAAACCCCATCAGGGCCATCCAGCCGTAGTAGCCGCCGCTTTCCGTCCACGTGGAAACGACGACGTACTGCCAATCAAAGGGGGGAACGAGCTCGTTCATGTCGTCTTTCCGTAGCCCACCAATTCGTCGCGTCCAAACAAGCCTCCCGCTCCGCGTCGCATGTCGTCAATGCTCGGTATGGGCCGTCCGTGCGGATCGGTCTTCGCAAAATCCAGGCGCCGCTCAATCTGCCGGACCACATCCTCGCCCAGAACGTGCTCAATTTTCTCGGCATCCTCATGCACGTGATCCGCCGCGATATGCGCGGCGTTTGTCAGGTAGAGCTCCCACAAACGATGATTGCGCACGATCTCGCAGGCCCGCAGCCAGCCTTCCGGCGTCAAAACGATCTGCTCGCCCGTGCCGTGGCGCGTCGCCAGGCCGTTCCGTATCAATGCCGAGGCCTGTTGCCGCGCCTCCTCCTCTGTCTCTCTCCGCCGTTGGGCCAGTTCCAGCAAGGTCACGCTCTCCCCCTTGAAGTCCCGCCGCTCCAAGGCCTGATAGACCGCCTTCAAGGTGTTCTCCCGCTGCACCCGGTGACTGCGCGAGCGCTGCCGCCACCACCGAATCAGCACGCCATGTCGCGGCCCGAAAAGGAATGCCATTCCGAACACCAGCGTCGCCGCCAACACCATCAGCGGGCCGGTCGGAAGCCCCGATTCCAGAAATGAAAGGAAGGCTCCGATCGCCCCCGTCGCCACCCCAAACAACGCCGACAAGGTCAGCAGCCGATGCATCCGGTCCGTCAACAGATAGGCCGAGGCCGCCGGCGTGATCAGCATCGCCGACACCAGCACGACCCCCACCGCCTGCA
>JAYPGD010000465.1:0-4713 GCA_038126655.1 Verrucomicrobiales bacterium | reverse complement strand
CCACCATACCGGCGGCTGGGGCGGCAAGGATTGGAACGACCTCCAGGATCCCGAGATGCCTCACTTCTGGAATCGCCGCCTGTTGCCGGCCGGAGATTGGCAACACCCGCGCGGTTGGATGCACAGGCTCGCTCACGGCGAAATCCGCAAGAACGCCAAGGACATGGACGTCTTCCAGGCATTGGAAGGGCCCGACACGATCTATCCCGACGGACCCAACACTGACGAGGCCCTGCGGCAATTGACACAGTTGGCGCGCGACCCGGACGGCAATCCCTTCTTCCTGGCTTTCGGCATCCTGCGGCCCCACCTGCCTTTCGGCGCGCCGGCCAAATACCTCGAACCCTACCGCAACGCCAAATTTCCTCACCCCGCCAAACCGACAGGCAAAACCACCTGGCACGGCTCCGGCGAATTCATGAAATACAATTGCTGGAAACGGAATCCGAACACCGATGCGGATTTTGCGTTGGAGGTCCGACGACACTACGCGGCCTGCGTCACCTACGCCGACGCCCAAGTCGGACGCATGCTGGATCGCCTGGACGAGTTGGACCTCCGGGACGAGACCATCGTCGTGCTCTGGGGAGACCACGGCTGGCACCTCGGCGAACACTCGATCTGGGGCAAACACGCGCTCTTTGAGGAATCCCTGCGTTCGCCATTGATCATCAGTTATCCCGGCATCCCCAACCCCGGCCGCCAGACAATGTCGCTCGTGGAGACGCTGGATATTTTCCCCACCTTGACCGACTTGGCGGGTCTGACCCGGCCCCAAGGAGCGCATGGCGTCTCCTTGCGGCCCATCCTGGAATTCCCCGAAGCGCCGGGCCATCCCTCCTTCGGTTATTTCCGCAATGGTCAAACCATCCGGACGCGGACACATCGGCTCATCGTCCACAAGGACGGTCACCTGGAACTCTACGACCACCGCCAACCCGACGCCGAGCCCCGGAACCTCGCCGAGTCACAGCCCGACCTCGCCCGCAAGTTGGCGCAGCAAATCAAGGCGCGCCTGAAGTGAGCAACCACGAAAGGCGCCAGATACACGGAACGCCATTACAGGCGAAAGGCGCCTACTTTTCCACGATCCGGTAGAAGCGTCGAAGCTTGCCGCGAGCGGCGCTGTCGAGAAATTCGGTGGTCGCTCCTTGAACGGTCGCGATGGTCGTCCAACTCACCAGGTCCGTCGAAACCTGAACGTCGAATTGGCGGTCAGGTCGCAGCCGAAACTTCAAGGGAAAGCCCTCGTTCCGCAATTGATCGACGATTTCCGCCGTGCGCCGGTTCTCAAGGACCGAAGACCCGATCAAGAGCAGCGAGCGATTGCTGAAGGAAACGCCGTACGGATTTCTCACCGAGACCCAGTAAAGGCCGGCATGCGTCGGGTCAACGCTGTCGATGGACAGGGTTGATGAATTGGCGCCCTCGACCGGATTGCCGTTGTGAAACCACTGAAACTGGGCTTCCGCCACCTCGCCGACCTGCGCCTGGAGGTTGAAGGCCTCGCCCAAGACATGTCGCACGCGATCCGGAATCTTCACTATGCCGGGCGGATTCTGATCGCAGTTGACGGTGATCTTGAACGTGCAGGTGTGGGTGTTGCCGTTGATGTCCCGAGTGACGCAGGTCACCACCGTCGTTCCCGGCGGGAACAGACTGCCGGAGGGCGGATGGCAGGTCACGGGCAGGTTGTCCGCGCAACCCTGGCTGACCGAGACTTGGTAGTTCACCACGGCTCCATGAGGCGTCTTGCAGTTCACGATGATGTCCTGCGGGCACAAGAATAAGAGATCGCCGGGTTCGGGGTCGACCACCACGACCCGGATGACGCAGAAACCGGTGTTGCCCGCGTCGTCCTCCGCAGTGACAAAGACATTGTGGGCGCCCGGAGCCAGCAGCGTTCCCGGCGCGGGGAACTGCGTTATCACGATCTCCTGGCGCAGCGGGCAATTGTCGGTGACGGCGATGTTGCTGCGAAAATCGGGGAGAACGGCCCGGCAGAAGGCGCCGTTCGCCGTGCCCCTGCTCACCTGCAATTGCACCTCCTCCGTCGGACACGTCAACACGGGAGGCTGGCTGTCGCCAATCAACAACCCCGCCGGATAACCGAAGGACTCATATTCCATCCAGCCGTAAACGAACGCGCCAAAAGGAACATTGCCCGCGAGGACGTGCAGGCCGGCGGAAACAGCAGGCCGCGCGTAGAAATAGCCGCTGGCCCCGATCGCCACATAATTGCCCGCCGGAATGGGCGCGCCGTCGACCGTGATGGACCCGACCCCGGCGCCGGTCGTTATCACGTTTACGTATCCCCCCATGAAACCGTGTCCGGGAAGACACACCTCGTAGCGATCCAGGAACTGCCCGGTATGCTGGAGATTGACCATGAACGGATCGGAGTCAACGACGCCATCGTGATCGGAGCTGGGCGAGAACTGCCCGACCAACGCCGGCTTCGTCGTGCTGATCGCCGCCGCGCCGCCCAGCGAGATGTCGTGCGTCTTGCCCTGCATCAGGGTCGTTTGATACACGCCGTTCACCAACACGTCGGTCCCGTCGGCGATCGCCGTGACGCGGCACAAAATATTGCCGGTCCTGGTGGCCAGCGGCGTCGCGAGAAAATAGGTTCCCGCCCGGTGAACGGGCAGCATCTGTTCCACAAGATAGTCGCAGAAGAACGTGGAAGGGCTGTCGATGAAGGCGCATTGATGGCTGCCAAAGACGCCAACCGGTTTGTTGGCCATCACGAGCGATCCGCTCAGGTCGGCGGGGGTGTCCTTGTCCGAGCGCAGTTGATAGACATCGCCCCGATTGAGGGTCTTCATGTAGGGGACTCCCGCCGCATAGCCCGCAGCGGACGCAGAAGGCGTGATGATCACGGTCGTGTCGTCCTGGGTCGCCACCACGGCGAATTGCGAACCATTGAGCTCGCTGACTCCCGATTGCACGTTGGGATAACACTGCACGATGTAGTCGCCCGAGATGATGTCCGTGGGCAGACCCAGATAGCCGTCGGTCGTGAACGGAAATCGGTTCAACGCGTAGACGGCCACTTCCCGATCGGCCGTGACATGAATGCCATGCGGCAGCGTCACGTCCACCTGGTCCGCCATATCGGCCTCGAGGGGCAACGTCACGATGACAAAGTTTGCCGCTCCGATGGAGAAGGGCTTGGAGAAGGGCACGGCCAGGCCGGGCATCTCGACGAGGCCCTGCGTCCCGCGGGCGCCGGTGATGCACAATTCCACACTGTGGCCGTCGGTTTGGCCCGCCGTGAGATTCCCGGGAAAGGCGAGCCAGAATTCCAGTCCCCGGTGCGTCCGCGGGTCGCATTCGCCCTGCTCCGGAGGTCCGATCACAAACGCGTGATCTTCGACCTCGCCGCCGGTAACAACGCCAGTCACGTCCAGTCCGCCGTCCTGACTCAGCCGCCAGCGCGAAAAGGTCGCGCCGCGTTTGGCGTCGCCCGGCACGAAGAAACTCAGGCGGTTGTTTCCGGCGACAATCGCTTCGGCGTGGAAGATTTTTTCGCCGGCGTCATTCCAGTTTCCGTTCCCATTGAAGTCCACCCATGCGTCCAACCGTCCCTTGCCGGTGGAAAGGACAACATCAACCTGCTCGACGGAGCCGGGATTCAGGGGCGCGGCGACCAAGGCGACTCCATCTTCGTCGTCGCCCGCGCCCGGCGGATTCTGGTCGTCGCCCAAGGCGCCGACGTCGATCTGGCCGTCCGCTTCCGCATCAATCAGCGCGCCCAGGTGAACGCCCTGGACCACGACATGGGCCGCGCCGTTTTGGGAGATCGTCACCGGATAGGACTGCGGGGCGTCGCCAAAATCAAGTTGTCCCTGCGGCATGGCGATGTCGAAGTAATGATCCTCCACCTCGCCGGCTCCGCCGTCCCCAAAAGGCGGCAGGCCGCCCTCCTGGCTCAGGCGGAAGCGCGCGTAGGATGAGCCGGGTTTGGCGGCCTGCGGGACGTGGAATGAAAGGTTGTTGCCGCCGCCGCCCAAGGGCGCAGCGGAGAAGATGCGCTCGCTCTTGTCATCGAACATGCCGTCCTGATTGAAGTCCATCCAGGCGTCGAGCCGGCCCACGGAGCCGGTCAGCGTCACCTTGACCGTGTTCATCTGGCCGGGTTGGAGCGAGCCGCCGGGAAGCTCGACGCCGTCCTCGTCATCCGGTCCGATGGAAGGCAGGAGGTCGTCTCCGGTCGCGCCCACGGATGGCTGACCATCCTGCTCCAGATCGATGGCAGGGCCCAAGTGGAACTCCTGGAGGCGGGAATGACGGGCGCCGTCCTTGGAAAGGGTGGTTCGATAAGAGTCGGGGGCGTCGCCAAAATCCTGCTCTCCGGATTTTTCGCTGGAAACATTGAACGCGTAGTCCTCGACTTCACCATCCTCCGCCGGACCCTTGACGCCAAGATTCTTTTGTGTGGAGAGTCGGAAGCGCGCGAAGGCGATCCCTGATGGAATGCCGGTTGGCACGCTCACGGTAAACGTGCGAACACCCGGGGTGAGGGTCGCATCCGCGACGACGTGGTCGGGGGCGTCCGACCAATCACCGTTCTGGTTGAAATCGATCCAGATATTGAGAAAGGCCTGGTCGCCGCCCATCATCTCCACCTTGATGTCGGCGTTCTGTCCGGGAATCAGCGCGCCGCCAACCAACTGAACGCCATCTTCATCGTCCAAGTCCGTCAGATCG
>JAYPGD010000464.1:2241-4721 GCA_038126655.1 Verrucomicrobiales bacterium | reverse complement strand
CAAGCTTTAATGGCAATCATTAGCAAACCTCTCACCGCACTTTCAATCCCGCCCGTGGAGCCGGGGCGGCGGTTGAGACGGTGAAAGGCGGATCCGACCGGGCCATTCGCCGGCCGGCCCTCAGTTCGAGGCCGGTCGCTGCGTGTCGCCTTTGGCGCCGCCCCAGACCCTGAAGTCGTCGATCCAGATCCGCTCCCCTTGCAAAATGAATCGGTAGTTCGGCTTCCTTGTGCGGAACTCCGGATGGCTGCCCGTGACAACCAGTTTGTTGTCCGTCCTCGCGACGACCTTCTCGCCGACAACCTCCACGAGCAGCGAATGCCAGCGACCCGCTTCGAAGCTTCCTTTCGCCTCGCTCATCCGGAGCGGCTTGGACTTCGGATCCTTCTTGTTCTTGTCCTTGATCAGGGCAAGGCCATCGGGGCTGACGACAAGGCGCAAGAGGTGGCCCTTGGCGCGGTTGAAGCTGAGATGAAAGGCCGAAGCCCCGTCGAATTTGAAGCGAAGCCCGACGATGGAATCCGTGTTCGGCTTCGCGTAATGCAGGACCGCGGCGTGCTTGTCCGCCGCCAACTCCGCCCCGGAAAGGGCGCCGTCCTCGACCCGCCAGTCACCTTTGACAACCGTCCAACCCTTGCCCAGGGAGCCGCCGGCGAAATCATCCTCGACGGTCTTCTTCCCGCGTTTTCCGATCGTTGGTTCGAGGTTGGCGGCCGCGAGGGTGAGCGTGGCGGCCGCGAGGGTGAAAGTGATGAGTGTGAGAATCTTCATGGTTCAGGTTCTTGATGTGGCAGAGGAGCATCCTCGAAATCACGACCGGTGAAAAGCAGGAACGGGTCGGGGGAGGCAATCGCCGGCGCGGTTGCAATTGGGATGAGACGCAGAGACTGCGGGACTCTGGGGCCTTTGGCGCTCCTTATCCCGGTTTCAATCACGCCCGGTGACCGTCTACTCCCTCGTCTTCTCCAGAATGCCGCCGAAGAAGATGGCGTTGAGGAAGAGCTTGCTCGCGCCGTGCGTGTAGGCGCGGAAGTTGGGGTTGTCGACCATCAGGATGACCGCCCCCTTGCCGCGCTTCTCGGCGATGATCGACGCCGTGCCCTTCAGCTTCTCCAACTCGTCCTTGTGGACGTAGCCGCTGAGCAGCGGATCGTCGGTGTATTGCGCCACCGTGCCGTAGGGGTTCTTGCTTGGATGCATGTAGATGCGGCTGTTGCGGAACATGGCGACCTCCCGTGAGTCGTAGCCGTAACCCAAGGGGTGTGTGATATCGAGATCCGCCTGGAACATTGCGCCGCTCAGGATCTTGGCGTCCTCGATCTTGTCGTGGTCCCCGTAATTACGGCGCCTGCGTTCCTCCTTCTTCCTGTCTTCCTTGTCCTTTGCGTCGGCGTCCTTGTCGGATTTCGAATCGGACTTGGCTTCCTCCTCGTCCTCCTTCTTGAAGGTCGCCTGGGTCAGCTTGTTCTTGGCGGCCCATTGCGTCGCGTTCTTGGTCGCAATCAACACCCCGCCCCGGTCGATCCAGCGGTCGATCTTCTCGACGCCGCTCGAAGTGATCTTCGAACCGGCGCCGTTGACGAGGATGAGATGCGTGTAGCGCGCGAGGTCGAGCCCGCTGAAACGTTCGCCATCGACCATCGTGACCTTGAGGTCGGTGCGTCGGTCGAGCTGGTGCCAGACCTCGCCGCACTCGTAGGCGCTGGCGCCGCTGCCGACCACGAGCAGGGGCTTGGGTTCTTTGAGCGGATCGAGACTCGGGCTGCCCAGGTCGATGCCGCCCGGCGTCAGGCCGGAGGAGATGGCGTGGACCTTGACCCCGTCTTCGACGGCGATGGTCTTCAACAGGTCGAGAATCTCAGCGCGCTCGACGTCCTGGATGCCGAGGGGCGCGATGATCGTCCCGCGCGCCAGTTCGACCTCCTGGTCGCCCTGGCGGATCTTCAAGGGCTTGGTCGCCACCCGCGTGCGGACCTCCGCCTTCAACAGGCGATGCAGGGCGCGCGGCGCAAACTGCTCGTTCCATTCGAAGGCAAAGGCATAGGCGCCCTTGCCCGCCGGCTTCGAAGCCGAGGGGAAGACGGCTTCTTTCACGCGCTTGCCGATGACTCCCCGGGAAACACTTTTGAGCGGCGCATGGGGAATGCCCATGGCCAAAGGAAAGGTCCAGGCGGAGACGTCGTAGAAGATGTTGTCCGGGAAGTCGGTCTGCCGTTCGAAGATCGTGCGGGCGAGCCAATACTGGGGTTGCCGCATGGGGACGTAGTAGGCGGCGCCCGGTTGGAACTCACGCTCGCCGGCCTTGATCGGCTTCGCGAGTTGCCGGACCTCGATGTCGTGGAGCAACAAGGATTCCAACATCAACCAGGTCCGGGTCGCGTCCCGGTCCGCGCCGAAGACAAAGCCCTTCACCTCGTGCTTCTTCCCCGCCTCCAACGCCTTCTCGTAGAAATCTTTTTGATACTCCAGCAAGCGGACCC
>JAYPGD010000464.1:0-2231 GCA_038126655.1 Verrucomicrobiales bacterium | reverse complement strand
CGGTTCGCCAGGGCGCCCTTGAAACTGGAAAGCGAGGTCAGGAACTGGTTGCGGATGGTGAAGGCGAAATCGAACTCCCCGTGCGGCGATTCCCGCAGGTGTCCGCGCGAACTCGCCTGCTCAAACAGAATGCCCACCGCGCCATGGATGTCCGGATAGGTGGAGCCCTTGCCGTAGTAATAATCGTCGAAGCGCTCCTCCGTGTAGTAGAGGGAGCCGATGGCGTCCAGGGCCCGCGCGTGATAGCCGGCGATGACCTCGGTCAGGCGGACGTTCTGCGTGGGGGTGAGCGGGTTCTTGCGCCCGGGCACGCCGGGTTGGAAGAAGTAGGTGGAATGACCGCCCATTTCGTGGAAGTCGGTCTGCACGTTCGGTTTCCAGTCGTGCCACTTTTTGATCCGGGCCCGCGACTCCGGATGCTGTAGCAACAGCCAGTCGCGATTCAGGTCGAACCAGTAGTGGTTGCCCCGCCCGGCCGGCCAGACCGCGTTGTGCTCCCGATGATTCACATCGCCAACCGGGTTCTTCCCGCGATGCGAGTTGGCCCAATTGGCGAAGCGATTCAAACCATCCGGATTCAGGCAGGGATCCAGCAGGATCACGGCGTTGGCGAGCAGTTGCTCGATCTCCGGCCCCTGCGCGGCGGCCAGGTGATAGGCGACCAACAGCGCAGAATTCCCGGCGCTGGATTCATCGCCATGCACGTTGTAGCCCATGTACAGGACCAGCGGTTGTTCCGCCGCCGGCTTGGACTCGGCACCGGGCTGGCTCAGTTTGAGATGCTCGCGACGAATCGGCTCCAACCGCCCCAGGTTGGCCGGCGAAGAAACGGTGAGAACCAGCAATTCCCGCTGTTCGTGTGTGTGTCCGATGACCTCGATCTGGATCCGGTCGCTGGCCTTGGCCAGCCGCTTCATGTAGGCAACCATCTGGTCATGCCGCACGTGCCATTCCCCAACGGTCCAACCCAGCGTCTCCTTGGGCTTGGGTATCGCGGGATCGTATTGGATGGCCTTGGGAAGGTAATAGGAAAGCTCGGCCGAGAAGGACGTCACGGCGCCGAGAGCCAACGAGAACAGAACAGCCAAGCGAAGCGGGAAACGCTGAAACATGCGCGGACAATAGCAGGCCCGGATCAGAGCGGGCATCTCAAATCGCGGGGGCTCCGAACGCCCAAACACGTGAAGGAAGATTGTGACTCCCGCAAGATGGTTTGGAGCGACTGCCTGAAACCCGATTCACGCCTCACCATGGCCGCCCAGCAGGTGGATGAGCAGCTTCATTCGTTGCGCGGGATTTCGTTCCTCCAAGACTGCCTGCCGATGATCCGCATTGCCCAGAATCCTTGCGGCCGTGCGATCCGCCGCAAGCCCGGGGTCTGTCTCCTGCGCAATTGAATCGATCCATGCCGCGACGCCGTTTTCCAGTTCGCGGCGAGTCTTTGCCAGATCGCGGGCGTTCATGCCGGATTCCGAAGCTACGGCCATCGCGGCTTCAATGCCGGACTCCAGATTCTTTCGCAACAAGGAATCCAGAAGACTCAATTCCTCGGCGCATGATTCCCGTGAAACGGAATCGGATTCGATGGGTGAGATGTCGAAGAAGGGATAAGGTTGTTCTTCCACGGCCGGTTTCAAGCGCACGCGGGCGGCGCCCTCGATCTGCAGGTTTGACGTTCCATCGTCCTGCTTCTTTGCGAGCGTGACATAGCCGGCGCAGGCAATTTCCTCAGCCTCCTCCGTCAGGGAACCTGGCCGAATCCGCGCGACGCAGAAACTGCGGGAGCCCTCGAGAACATCTTGAAGCATCATGCGATAGCGCGGCTCAAAGATATGGAGGGGCAGAGTTTCCCTAGGCAATAGAACGCAATCGGGCAGGACCATGGCAGGCAGTTGCTCCGCAAGTTTCACGTCAAAACCATAATCGGGAAGTCCGGGAGCGCAAGGGGCGGAGATTGAACTCCATGTGAAAGTGCGTGAAGAGCTCTTTCCTGAACTTCTCCGCGTGAAAAAGCCGGCGGAATCGCCCGACTCCGCCCCGGCGCGCAATCATCTGCCGCCGCAGAACACCAAGTCCGGGGCTTGGTCGTTCGTCACAATCGACGCGATCCATCGTTCGGATTGGATCGGGAATGATTCAAGCCAAAATCCCCTTCACCACATTCCCGTAAACGTCGGTCAGTCGGAAATCCCTTCCGCCGTAGTTGAAGGTGAGGCGTTTGTGGTCGAGGC
>JAYPGD010000463.1:0-4722 GCA_038126655.1 Verrucomicrobiales bacterium | reverse complement strand
CTGCGCGGCATGCATTGCGACCAGCCCAACCACAGCCAGGCCGCCATGCAGACGCACACCGGCAGCTTCCAGTTCGTGCGTCCCTCCATGGGCGCCTGGACGCTCTACGGCCTCGGCACGGAGAACGCGGACCTCCCCGGCTTCTGCGTGCTCGGCGACACCCGGACCGCCGTCAACTTCGGCAGCGCCTTTCTCCCCGCAGTCTATCAGGGAACCAAGGTGGCCGGCGGCAGCGGCGGCGGCGGGCGCAGGAGATTCGGCGGCGGCAACCAGGAGGTGTTCCCCAACATCAAGAACCCGCTGCTCGATTCGAAGGCCCAGCGCGCGCAGCTCGACCTCGTTCAACAGCTCAATCGCAACAAGCTCGCGCGGGACCGGCATCAACCGCAGGTCGAGGGCGTCATCCAATCCTTCGAACTCGCCTTCCGCATGCAGACCACCATGCCCAAGCTGCTCGATGTCTCACGGGAAACCGACGCGACGAAGAAGCTTTACGGCATCGGCGAGGGCGACTCCGATGAGTTCGGGCAACAGTGCCTGATGGCGCGGCGAATGGTCGAATCCGGCGTCCGCTTCATCGAACTCACCAACGGCGGCTGGGATCATCATCGCGACCTCCGCGAAAGCATGGTCGAATCCTGCGGCAAGATCGACAAACCCATCGCCGGGCTGCTTACCGATCTCAAGCGCCGCGGTCTGCTCAAGGACACCCTCGTCATCTGGGCCGGGGAATTTGGGCGCACGCCGCACGCGCAAGGCGGCGACGGCCGCGATCACAACAACAAGGGCTACACCACCTGGATGGCCGGCGGCGGCGTGAAGGGCGGCTTCAGTTACGGGTCCACCGATGAGCATGGCTACGAGGCCGTCTCCGGCCGCACCCACATTCACGACTGGCACGCGACCATCCTGCACCTGCTCGGCCTGAACCATGAAAAGCTCACTTACCGCCACGCCGGCCGCGACTTCCGCCTGACCGACGTCCATGGAACCGTCGCGAAGGAGATCCTCGCATAGGAGGCAGGCCTGAAAGGCCGGGACAACAAAGCCCAGGGTGAAACCCTGGGAATAGGGCAGAAGCCACGTGAGCCCTGTAAGGGCGGGACAATCGACCGGAATTCAATCTTGAGATTGTGTCGCCCTTACAGGGCTTGTCGCCACTCTGATTGAGTTCCCAGGGTTCTACCCTGGGCTTTGTTGTCTCGCCCCTTTGGGGCTGGGAGTGAGGGCGCCAGATTCACCCCCCCGATTCTTGGCTCTCGCCTGATCCAAACCGCTTCGCGCGGCGCCGCGGGCAGTAGCAACGATCGGGGGGGCGTCTGGGGCGTGTTCTTCAACACAGAGAACACGGAGGAAAGGAGAACCACAGAGAGAAGAAGGCAGACCTCCGTGGCCCTCTGTGTTCTCCGTGAACTCCGTGTTGAAAAACGGGCCTCGATCTCGACGACGACGATCGCGGATTGGTTGAAACCTGAATTGCGGGACGCTCCAAATCTCGAAAGTGGAGGCGTGACCCCATTCTAATCGCCATTCTACACGATTTGTTGCGTCCTCTGAAGCAACCTGTCTGCGAAGTCGACAGCCGAGCCATTCTCAGACTGGAAATCAAGGGCATCGGCCAAGAGATCGAACCCCAACCGGTCTGCGCCCTCGCGCAGTTTTCTCATCGAGTCTTCTTCATTCTCCCAGTCCTGATCTTCAATTAGGTACGTGAACAGATGGTAGAGCAGGCCCTTCTCACTTGTTGAAATGACCGTGATGTCATCTGGGGTCTCGTTATCGAACTCGACGAATTCTTTTCCTGATTCATCCGATCGATAAGCAAATATACTATCACAGCATGACCAAAGGAATGTCAGAGCCCCATCCGTGGTGGCCCCATCGGTGTAGCCCGTGGGGTCGCTACAGCGAAACGAGAACAGATCGAGCCCCGTCGCCTGCTCGCAGAGATCAATCATCTGCACTGAAAACCCTTGAGCCTCGAGGCTTTGTCTACGATTCATCATTGGATTCTGAGGGAGTTGCTCGTTGCTCTTCAACCGCGCGACCTTTTGGGCTTGGGTGCCCAAACTACGCTGGTCGTATCATCTTCATTCCGTTTCACGTCTCCACCTTGCACATTTGCCCCGATTCAACGGAATCAACCCCTCAACTACTCCACGGTCACCGTGACGGAGTCTGACATGTAGTTGATCTTGAACGTTGCTTCGCCCGCCTTGACCACGTTCCCGTTGTTGCTGAATCGGCCCTCGATCTTCCTGGCCGTCAGCACGGTGAAGACCTCGCCTTTCTTGGGGTTCCAATTCCTTACGGGTTCAAGACTCAACTCCCCGCCCAGGTGGGCCGCGCCGGCGATCTCGACGCGCTGCGCGGCCGCCGCGGGATCGACCGTCAATCGGCTTTTTTCGGAGCCGATGTAGTCGCCGGTGATCTTGAATCCGCGGACCGTCTGGCCCGGGCCGTGGTTGGCACTGATGGCGCCGGAGTTGTAGACGCTGCAATCCACGGTTCCATGGCCGTAGAGCAGGCCGCCCTTCTGGATGTCCACCCAACGCTGTGATTGCAGCTTGCCGCCCTTGAGGTGGACAGCGCCCAGCGCTGAGATCCGGATCTCGTTGCGTCCGCTTACAACCTGATCCGTGTCTATCAACAGGGTCTGCTTGCCGCGTGAGCTGGAGGCGCCTCCGACCTCCAGGGCGAGGAAGGCCGCCCGGCTCTTGCCGACCGACGCGGAGATTCCCTTGTCGCCCGTGTTCCGAAGCGAGGCGACCCACGATTCCCTGGGCGCGCCGTCGTCGGTCATGTAGGTGACGCCGGCATTGGCATACTCGTAGTCGGACCAGTTCTTGGCGGAGTTCAGGTCGCCGCGACTGTCCCCCGTCCATTGGTGGTAGGTATTCGCAAAGCCCCGGGGTTCATCGACGCGTTCGTCGAGCAGAAGCTCCTTCAATTCCGCAACCAGCTTGGGGCGCTCGGCGGCGATGTCCTTTTCCTCCGCGTGATCGGCGACGAGGTCGTAGAGCTCGAAGCCCTTCTTGCGCCGGATCAACTTGTGCCGGCCGCGGATGATCGACTGGCCATTGCCCGCTTCGTGGATGACGAACTCGCGCGGACGTTGTCGCCCCTCGCCGGTCAGTGTCGGCGCCAGCGAAACGCCGTCGATGCCGAGCGGCGCCGCGACGCCGGCCAGTTCGCAGAAGGTCGGCAACAGGTCGGTGACATCGATGATCCGATCCGTGCTGCTTCCAGCGCGGAGCTTTGAGCTGGAGGTGATCTTCGCCGGCCAGCGCATGATGGTCGGGATGCGGATGCCGCCCTCCTCGATCTTGCCCTTGGCTGCGCGCAGTCCGCCATTCGCGCGAAACTCGTTCCTCGCCGGATGCTGCGGGCCGCCGTTGTCCGATTGGAAGATCACCAGGGTGTCGGCGGCGACGGAATCCGATTTGTCTCCATCGCCGTTGGGATCCTCCAGCGCGTCGAGGATGTTGCCGAAGTGCGCGTCGATCCGCGTCACCATGGCGGCCCATTCCTGCGCCTGCTTGGACAAGGAGTTGAAGAAGGGCTTGTCGCGATAGGCCCGGTCCCATTCGGGCAGCTGCTGGATCTCATCGAAGGGCGCGTGCGGCACCTGCACTGCCAACAATCCAAAAAAAGGCTGCCCGTTCGCTCTGTATTTCTTCGCGCCGGCGCGGACGAAATCCAGCGCCGCGAAGGCGTAGATATCGTCGCAATACGCGGTTTCCGGGTAGTCCGGGTGATCCTGCAGGGCCGGGGTGTTCGGGCGCTTCTTGTCGCCCTTGTAGCGGGACATCGAATTGGGCTTGAGTTCCAGGCCGCCCACCGCGCCGGCCTCGGCGGGGGCGTTCCAGAGCGTCGGTTGGAAGAAAGTGTGCGCCCGGACGTGGTGCAGCTCGGCCACGACGTGTTGGTAACCGTGCGAGGTCGGCAAGGTCTGGATGTTGTCGATGGTCGGATCCTCCTGGCTTTTCGAGCCGCCGTAGCCCCACTTGCCCCAATAGCCGGTCGTGTAGCCGGCCTTCGAAAGCATGTCGCCCATGGTGAGATCCTCACGCCGGATCGCCTTCTTCGCGTTGTTGGGATCATTGCGGTCGGCAAAGGTGTGGCCCTGGTGAAACCCGGTCTGTTGCGACGACCGCGCGGGGGAACAGACGGTGCAGCCATAGGAACGGGTGAAGTTGACGCCCTCGGCGGCGAGGCGATCGAGATTGGGGGTGAGAACATGGGGCAGTCCCTTGGCCTTGCGCTCGGCCTGACCATTCGGCCCGATCGCGCCCCAGCCCATGTCATCGACGTAGAAATACAGGATGTTTGGCCGCTTTGCCGCGGCGTGGAGGCGCGGGGAAAACGAGAACATGGCGGTGACTGCGAGGCACAGAAAAACAGATCGTTTCATGATCGGCGCAGTGTGGGAGTTGGCCTCGCGGGAAGAAAGTCCAAAGAAATCGCAGAGCAGCGCAGGCCCCGCCTGCGGGCCCGGCGAGCGTCTTCGCCTGAAGTCCCGGTCCTTGCGGCGGGACGCCGCAGGAACCCGCAGCCGGGACGGCCGCGCCACGAGGCGTTTTCGTTTCCTCCCCACGACAGGTTTGATTTTTCCTTTTCGCCCGCCTAACGTCCGCCCTCTCAAACCCCGCACCACGAAACACGCATCCGCCTACGTTCCGCAAAGCCGGAACTTCGTCGTGACAAGCCACGCACCACGAA
>JAYPGD010000462.1:0-4724 GCA_038126655.1 Verrucomicrobiales bacterium | reverse complement strand
GCTGCGCTTCGCTGGCCCCGGGCTTCGTTGTCACGCCCCGTTGGGGCTGGGAGGAAATCCTGCCTCAGCCCAACTCCGGCAGTTCTTCTGTGCTTTCGTTGAACTTGTCGATCTTGAGGCCCATGCGTTTGAGGATGGCGAGGTAGAGGTTGCAGAGGCGGGTGTCCTCCTCGTACTCGATGTGGCGGCCGGGGTTGAGTTGGCCGCCGGCGCGGCCCGCCAAAAGGATCGGGAGGTTGGCGCTGGTGTGGGAGTTGCCGTCGCGCATGTTGTTGCCGAAGAGGATCATCGAGTTGTCGAGAAGCGAGCGCTCGCCCTCCTTGATGGCGTGGAGCTTCTGGAGGAATTCCACGTATTTGCCGACGCAGTATTCGTTGGCGATCTGGTAGCCCTTGAGCTTCGCCGGGCGTTGCGCGTGATGGGCCATGCCGTGGAGGCCGCCGCAAATCTTGTCGACGAAGGAGAAGTTGATGCCGCTGGAGCTGCGACCCATCATGAAGGTGGCGATGCGGGTGCGATCGGTCTGGAAGGCCAGGGTCATGATGTCGATCATCTGGGTGAGATGCTCGTCGTGGGACTTGGCCTGACCGGGCTCGGGGACGCGGCCCTCAAGCAAGTCCTCGGGGACGGGGCGTTGGTTCTGTTCGTTGAACTCGAGCTTCTTCTCCAGGCTGCGGACGGAGGTCAGGTATTCCTCCAGGCGATGTTTGTCGTCGGTTGAGACCTTCTTCTTCAGGCCCTGGATGCTGTCGCGGGTGAGGTCGATGACGCTGCGGGTGTCGCCGAGGCCGCCGGACTTGCCGAAGAGGCGGTCGAAGGCGAGGCGGGGAAAGCGTTCGCGGGCGAGGGGCGTGGTGGGCGTGAGCCAGGAGATGGAGTTGCCGTAGAGTTGGGTGATGCGCTCGCCGGTGTCGACGCCGGTCCACTCGGCCTCGGTGGAGAGTTCGAGGGAGGGCAGGAGGGTCTCATGCCCGACGTGTCGGGCGGCCATCTGATCGACGGAGACGCCGCATTCGATGTCGGAGCCCATGCTGCGCTTGACGCCATTGCCGACGAGGAAGTTGGAGGTGCCGCCGTAGTGGCCGCTGGTCGGGCGGTCGCGGCCCTTCTTGAGGTCGTGGTTGAGATTCGTCAGAACGAGGACCTCATCGCGGATGGGCGCGAGGGGGCGCAGGGTCTTGGAAAGTTTGTAATCCGCGCCCGTGCCTTCCGGCGTCCATTCGTAGGGATTGATGCCGTTGGGCTGGTAGATGACGCCGAAGCGGAGGGGATGCTTCGCGGCTTCCTTCTTGGAGGCGGCCCAGGTCGCGGTTTCCAGCCAGGGAAGGCCGAGGGTGACGCCCGCGATGCCCTTGAGGGCGGTGCGGCGGTTGAGGGTCCAGGTTTTTGGATTCATGGGGGAATTCTGGTGAAATTGGGGCGGTGTAAGGAAACGCAACGTTAAACGTCAAACCTTGAACTTTAAACTGGGGTATGCGCGCTTCGCGCGGGGGCTTTGTCTTTCGTTTGATGTTTAACGTTTGGAGTTGAACGCTGGGTGTTCGTCTTTCTCACTCTGCATGTGCGAGGTATCCGGTCTCTCTGCGATATCTGAAGGGGTAGCTCTTGACGACGGCCACGGCAAGCGCGGAGAAGCGATGGTCGCCGGCCTGCAATTCCGCGACGGCCTGCCGGATGACGCTTTCGTCGTAGTATTCGAGGCCTCGCCCGAGCGCAAAGCCGAGGAGTTTCTGCGACATCTGGTGCAGGAAGGCGTCGCGCTTGTCGGTCTTGAGGTAGTTCTTCAAGCCGGCGAAGCCATTCACGCTGGGGCCGCCCTTGAGGTCGCCGGTGGCGTCCACGTCCAGTTCGTCTTCCTTGCTGCGGAAGCGGCCGATGGCGTCGAAGTTCTCCAGCGTGAAGCCGAGGGGGTCGATGCGGTCGTGGCAGACAGCGCAGTTCGGATCTGTGCTGTGGACGGCGAGGCGCTGCTTTTTGGTGAGCGACTTGTCATTGAGTTTCTTGAGATCGACCTCGACGCCTTCAGGCGGGGGCGGGACCTTGCCGCCGATCAGGACATCCATCAGCCATTTGCCGCGAACGACGGGGCTGGTGCGTTCGGGCCAGGAGGTCGCGACCAGCACGCTGCCCATGGTCGGGAAACCGCCGCGTTGGTTTGTGGCCAGTTCGATCCGCCGCATCTTCTCGCCTTTCACGCCGGGAACGCCGTAGTGCTTGGCGAGGGTCTCGTTCAGGAAGATCGTCTTTGAGTCGATGACCTCCAGCACGCTCTTGTCCTGTTTGACGATGTCGTCGAAGGCCAGCACGGCTTCCTGGAACATGGCGTCCTTCAGCTCCTTGGTGTAGGAGGGGAACAGCTTGGTGTCCGGTTTCTTCTCGGCGAGAATCTTGCGGAACTCCAACCACTGGGCGGCGAATTCCTCGGCGAGGGAAACGGATTTCGGATCCTTGAGCATGCGGCGGACCTGCTCCTCCAGGACCTTGTCGTCCTGCAGTCTGCCCTCCCGGGCCAGTTCCAACAACTGCTCGTCCGGCGTGGAACTCCAGAGGAAGTAGGACAAGCGGCTCGCCAGGGCGTAGTCGTCCACCCTGCTCGCGCTGGAACCTGGAATTTCGGTCTCCATGCGGAACAGGAACTTTGGATGGGTGAGCATGCCCTGGAGCGTGAGTTGGGCGGCTTTCTGAAAGTCGTCCGTCGCGGCCATGGACTTGTCGTAGACGCCCTCGATGATCCGGGCGTCCTCCTTGGAAACCGGCCGGCGGAACGCGCGGCCCGCAAACTCCATCAACGCGTCCTTGATCCGGATGTCCATTTCGGACTGGAAGGCCTCGGCGGCCCGGCGCAGTTCGCTCCATTGCTTCCGGTCGCTCTCGGAAAGCTTTTCCGGAGCGCTGCGGAGCCCCTCCTTCATGTCCGCGAGCGCAGGCAGTTCGCCTTCCTTCAATTCCAGCAGATGCCCGAATTTCTTCTTTTTGACGAAAGCGAAGAAGTCCTTGATCGGTTGGCGTTTGGCGAACTCGATCTCGCGCTTGGTGGATTCCAACCGCGCGCGGTTTTCGTCGCTGAGAGAGACGTCGATCATCTCCTTTGCGCCGGCGCCCTTGCCATAGCCGACGAGCGAGGAATAGACGCCCCACCATTTCTTCGCCTCCTCGACGCCGTGGTGGCCCGGGCCGCGATAGAAATGGGAATGGGTGTGCTTGCCCTTGGGAAAGGGGATCTCCTCGGTGGATGCGTAAGCCTGCACGGAGCCCTTGTCTCCGGCCGATTTCTCAAATCCCATCTTCGCGGCGAACGACTTGGCGGCGGCCGGAAGCTTGAAGGTCAACAACGCCGGCGCCTCGATGTAGAAACCGCGCTTGACCGGCTCCTTGCCTGAGGCCGTGGTGGCAAATTCCTTGCCGTCCGGAAATCTGTCGCTGTGGATCGCGCCGTCCCCCTGTTTGTCGGTCAATTCCAGGTCGCCGAGATAAACGACGCTCCCATCCTTCAATGTCACCTTCGGATCGTGCAGGACGATGTGGTCGAACTCATTGCCGTCGTCCATGTCGCCGACGCTGAGGTAAAGCGATTCCGCGCCCTCCTTGATGGCGGTCTTCACGTCGAGGCCGGGCAGATTCGTGTAGCGCGTGGCTGGAACAGCCAGCTCGACCTTGGCCGCGAAGTCATCGTGGAAGGCCTGCAGTTCCTCGTCGGTGACGCTCTCGCGGCGCGACATGAGCTCCAGCCAGGGGTCGAGGACCCAATGCCCGTAGTGGGTGTTCCAGCGGCTGGACTTGATGTCCTCGTCCGCGTTGACGAAGGCGAGGACCCAGCGATAAAAAACGCCGGGCATCAGTTCCTTCTCCATTGCCAGATCGTAGATCTCCTTGTGGCTGCACTCCGGATTCGCCAAGGCCAGTTTCATCGCCGGCAGGAGGTAGGGCTTGTACTGGGTGCGGGGATTGTAGCGCGGCAGTCGATCGTAGAAGTCGTTGTAAAAGTTCGTCAGCTTGCGCTCGGCGCGGATGAGATAGGCGCGGGGGCTGTAGGTGGGGACCGGATCGGGGCCGAACGCGACGCCGTCCGTGTAACTCACCACGGCGTGGCGGGAAACCTCCCGGGCGGCCTCGAAGTATTTCTCCACCATCATCGGCGGCATCGACATGCCCTCGGCGTTGTTGTCGAAACCCTCCCCGCCCACGCCGTCGCCGGAGAAGTAGCGTCCGGGGTTGAGATCCACGTCGGTGAGATCGCGGATGGTGTTGTTGTACTCGGCCCGGTTCAGGCGGCGCAGGGTCGGCTTGCCCGGGTCCTTGACGGAGTCGTAGTCGAATTCATCGATCGTCCGCCGGACCCAGGAGATAAGCTTGTCGATCTCGCCCTTGGTCATCCGGGGTTCCTGGTCCTCCGGCGGCATGACGCCCGTCTCGACCTGGTCGATGACGCTGAACCACTTCTGCAGATGGATCAGGACATCCTTCTCGGAGCGGTAGTCGTCGAAGTTCAGGCCGCCCTTGCGTTTCTTGCCGGCGTGGCAGTCGTTGCAGTGTTTCTGGAGGATCGGCTTGATTTCACCGAAACGCTCCTCAAATCCGGCGTGAAGCGCGGGGTGAAGGGAAAACAGGAGGCCGGCCGCGACAAACCTTGCGGCTAGACGCCGGGAGGCGCGCCGCATTGGGAAACTCACATTCATGGGCAGATTGACAACACAATTCCAGAAGCTGCGGTTTCCGCAACCTGC
>JAYPGD010000461.1:0-4767 GCA_038126655.1 Verrucomicrobiales bacterium | reverse complement strand
CTCCGGGGCTGCGCGAACCGCGGGCGATTCATGGCAATTGCATTGAAATCCCGGAGGGATGATCCGATGGCAGCCGGTCGGTGGAGGGAGCGCAGCGACCGGAACCACCGGACTCAACCAAGGACAATGATTCGCGCCCTGAAGGGGCGCCAGAAAGGCGGGCCATGCCATCGCGCCGACGAATTCTCCCGATCGCCGCTTCTTGAGCCGCGACCTCGTTCCGTTTAACAATGCCGCGTGGCCATGCGATTTCTTCTCGGACCCGCGGGCAGCGGCAAGACCCACCGCTGCCTGGAGGAAATCCGTTCGGAACTCGCCGCCTCGCCGGACGGTTCGCCCCTGCTTTTCATCGCGCCCAAACAGGCGACCTTCCAGATCGAACGTCAACTGCTCGCGGACGAATCAGTCAGCGGCTACACCCGGCTTGAGATTCTCTCCTTCGAACGACTGGCCCTGCATGTCCTGGAGAAGCTCGGCGCGCCGGTTCCGTCGCTGCTGGATGAAGAGGGGCGCCTCATGGTCCTGCGGGCGCTGCTGGCGAAGCGGCAGGCCGAACTGAAGGTCTTTCACGCCAACGCCCGCATGACCGGCTTTGCGCGGCAGGCCAGCCTGATCCTGCGGGAGTTTCAGCAACACGATGTCGATGTCGCGCAACTGCGCCACTACTCGGAGCGCTTCGGAACCGGCGCCACCCTGGGCCGGAAGCTCCACGACCTGTCCATCGCCTTGGAGGCTTACCTGGGCTGGTTGGAAGAGCGCGGACTCAACGACGCCGACAATCTCTTCGACGCCGCCATTGACGCGTTGAAACGGCTTCCCGGCGACGCCTCCGATCTCCGCTTCGGCGGGATCTGGATGGACGGCTTCGGCGAACTGCCGCCGAAGCAGCTCCGCCTGCTGGCCGCCCTGCTCCCTCGCTCCGAAAACGCGACGCTGGCTTTCTGCCTCGATGACCCGGAACAGGAGAAACGCCCCTGGCATTCACCCTGGTCGCCGATCCAACACGCCTTTCAGCGCTGTTGCGAAGAACTGGAATCCGCGGGCTGCGATCAACCGGGCGTCCAGATTCTCAAGCGACTTCCCGACACCGGCCGGTTCGATCACAGTCCCGCCTTGCGGCGCCTGGAATCCGCGTGGTCCGAACCCATCGCGCCGCCCTCCGAGGCGGGCGAATCGGAACAGGCCAACCTTGTTCCACACGGAAGCGCCGTGCGGGTGGTCCGCTGCGCGACGCCGGAGGCCGAAGCCGTGTTCGCCGCGCGCGCCATCCGGAGTTTCGTGCGGGAAAACGGCGCGCGTTTTCGCGATTGCGCGGTGATCGTCCGCTCGCTCGAAGACTATCGTCACACGATCCGCCGCGTGTTCCAACGCTTCGAGATCCCGTTCTTCATCGATCGTCGCGAACCGGTCGGCCATCACCCGCTGGCCGAACTCACCCGCGCCGCGATCCGCATGGCGGCGTTCGGCTGGAGACACGAGGATTGGTTCTGCGCGCTGAAGAGCGGGCTCGTGTCCAAGGATGAATTCGCGATTGATCGGTTGGAGAACGAGGCGCTGGCGCGGGGCTGGGAGGGCGACTTCTGGCGCTCGCCGATTGTGATTCGAAATGACGAGGAACTGGGCCAACGACTGGAGGATCTCCGCTCCCATGCCGTCCCGGGATTCGAGCGGTTCGTGGACGCCTTCGCGCCGATGGACGGAGCCCCCAACGGCGTCCAACTCGCGGCGGCCCTGGAATCCCTGTGGAAGACCCTGGATATCGAGTCGAAGCTCGAAGATTGGAATGCCGACGCGCCATCGCCCATCCACGGCACGGTGTGGAACGAGATGCTGAAGTGGCTCGGCAATGTGGAGCGCGCCTTCCCGGATGAGCCCATCCCCCTGCGCGAATGGCTGCCGATTCTGGAGGCGGGGCTGTCCGGACTCAGCGTGGGCGCGATTCCGCCGGCGATCGACCAGGTCCTCGTCGGCGCGATCGACCGTTCACGCAACCCCGATCTCCGCCTCGCGATCCTGCTGGGCGTCAACGAGGGCGTCTTTCCCGCCGCGCCGAAACCGACGGGCCTGATTTCGGATCACGATCGCGAGAAGCTGGCCGGTCTGGGCGCGCGACTGGGCCCGGATCGGTTTCGCCTGATCGGCCTGGAGCGCTACTACGGCTACATCGCCTGCACCCGGGCGCGCGAACAGTTGATCGTGACCTTCGCGCAACGAAACCTGGACGATTCCGACCTGAACCCCTCTCCGTTCATTCACCGCATCCGCCGCCTGTTCCCGGATCTGGAAATCGAATCGCCGGATCTCCCGCCCGATTGGCAGGCGAGCGAGCATGTCGCCGAACTGGCCGCGCCGCTGATGCGGGGCAAGAACAAACCCGCGGCCCTGGAGCAACTCGCCGCGCTGCCAAGCGTCGCCGCACTTCGCGAGCGCGCCACGCCGGCCGACGAACCCGATCCCGCCGAGAACCTGGAACCGGCCCTCGCCGCGCAGCTTTATGGGCCGACGCTTCGTTCCTCCGTCAGCCGGATCGAGCGCTTTGCGGCCTGCCCCTTCCGCTTCTTCGCCGATTCCGGGATGCGGGCCGAGGAACGCCGCGTGTTCCAGGTCGACGCCCGCGAACGCGGCAATTTCCAGCACGAGATCCTGGAGCGCTTTCACGAGGAGTTGCGGAAAGAGGGCAGACGTTGGCGCGACCTCACCCCGACCGAGGCATCCGAGCGAGTGCGCAAACTCGCCGATGAATTTGCGGACGAATATCGCGAAGGCCTGTTCCGCGCCTCGGACAAGAACCTCTTCGTCGTCGAGAGCCTGGCCGAGGACCTCTGCCGCTTCATTGAGACGGTCGTGGGTTGGATGGAGGACTACGGGTTCGACCCGGTCGAAGTGGAGCTCGATTTCGGCGGCGAGGGCGCGACCATGCCGGCCTGGGAGTTCGACCTCGGCGAAGGTCACAAGATGGCCTTCAACGGCAAGATCGACCGCGTGGATCTCGCCGTGGATCCCGAGACCCATCGCGCGAACTGCGTGGTCATCGATTACAAGTCCAGCGGTCGCAAGATGGACCTGACGCTGTTGCGCAACGGCATCCAGATCCAGTTGCCGGCCTACCTCGCCGCGCTGTGGCGGACGCCGCATCCGGATGCGTTGTTCCCGGATCTGAAGGTCGGCGAGATCAATCCGCTCGGCGCGTTCTACGTCAACCTGCGCGGACAGTTCAGCTCGGCGGGCGCGCGGAACGAAGCCCTGGCGGACATGGACGCCGACCGCCGGCAGGCCTACCAACACGCCGGCCGCTACAGCCTCGAGGCCCTGAACGACCTGGATCGCCGCCACGCCCGCGAAGGCCGTCCCAGCGGCCAATTCGCCTATCGCCTCAAGAGGGACGGGACGCCCTACAAGAATTCCAACACGGTCATGGAGGCAAACGCCTTTCGCGAAATGCTGGAATGCGTCGAAACACGGTTGCGCGAGATGGGGCAGGCCATCTTCCGCGGCGAGGCCGGGGTCGATCCCTATCAGCACGGAAAGAAGACCGCCTGCGACTATTGTGAGTTCCGCGCGGTCTGCCGCGTCGATCCCTGGACCCATGCGTACCGGGCCTTGATGGAGGACGAAGAATGAGCTCCCCCACCCCGGACCAACAGCGCGCGATTGACGCGACCGGCGACACCCTGGTCGTGGCCGGGGCCGGCGCGGGCAAGACGCGGACATTGGTCGACCGCGCCCTGGCGCTGACCCTGCGGAAGGACAATCCCATTCCCGTCGACCGGCTGTTGATGGCGACCTTCACCGAGGCCGCCGCCGCCGAGATGCGCGGGCGAATCCGGGAGCGATTGGAGGAGCGCCTGATCCGGACCGCGGACGCCGCGATTGAGAAGCAACTCGCGCTATTGGATTCCGCGCCGATCGGAACCCTGCATGGATTCTGCCTGCAACTCGTCCGCGAGCATTTTCACGAACTCAAGCTGGACCCGCTGGTGATCGTGATGGACGAGGCGGATTCGCGCCTGCTGGCCTCCGAGACCCTGGACGAACTGCTCGACCGTCGCTACGCCGGCCGCACGCCCGACGCCGCGGAAGTCCGGGCGCTGATCCAGGATCTCGCGCGCGGCGACGACCGGCCCATCCGCTCGCTCATCCTGAATCTCCACGCGCATTCCCAATCCCTGCCCGATCCCGGGGGTTGGCTGCTCGATCAGCGCCGCGCCTTTGACAACGAGTCGGCCGAGCGCTGGCTGGCGCTGCTGACCGAAGGTTTCACCGAATGGCGGCGGCATTGGCTCGAGGTCCTCCAACATCATCGCGAGGAGAACCCGAACGCGGAGCAATGTTCCGCAACCTTGAGCGAAGCCGGCTCCGCCCCGTCCCGGGAAATGATCGCGGCCGCCGTCGCCCGCATCCTGGAGATCGATCTCGAATGGCCGGCAAGGAAGAAGACCCGCCTGCGCGAACCGATCAAGAAGATCTTCGATGAAGCCCGGTTCCTGCAATCCGTCGCCGGATCGGCCGAGGCCCTGACCGAGGATTGGAACTGGTCGCGCCGACGCATGCTGGCGCTGGTGGATCTCGCCCGCGACTTCGAGACGGCCTTCAGCCGCGCCAAACGCGAACAGGCGGCCGTCGATTTCTCCGATCTCGAACAGTTCGCGCTCAGCCTGCTCTGGGACCGCGAAGCAAATGCGCCCACCGAGACCGCCAGGGCCTGGCGCGAACGGATCGACGCCGTGTTCGTGGACGAATACCAGGACATCAACGCGGCGCAGGACC
>JAYPGD010000460.1:0-4836 GCA_038126655.1 Verrucomicrobiales bacterium | reverse complement strand
ATCGATGGGCGATCTTCCCGGCGATGAATCGCCGGGCTATTCTCAGTCGTCCCGCTGGGACTGCCTATGCCTGGGTTTTGCGCCCGTTCAATCGCCACCCACTTTCGTCCCCCCCCGAAGCGCCGCTCCGCAACAACCGCCGGTTTCATCCGGTGGCAATCTGCGCCAAATGAAATCGTTTCCATCGCAGAACCAATCGATTCCACAGCCCTCCGCCCGAGCCGCCCTGTTCTACGTCTTGCATTCGCGGGCGGCGGCGGTACGGTTTCCCGCGCATGTCAAAGATCCCATCCGCCATTCCCCGCGTCGCCATCCTCTGTGCGGCGCTTGTGTTCCAGTCATTCGGCGCGGAGATTGGAACGCGCTTCCCCCGCCCCAGCCTGCGCGTCGCCGACCCCGTTGTCGCCGACGCCTCGGAGGAGGCCTTGGAGAACCTGAAGACCTTCCAGGTCCCGCCTGGATTCAAGGTGGAACTGGTCGCCGCGGAACCCATGCTGGCCAATCCGGTGGCCTTTTGCATCGACTGGAACAACCGCTTCCTCATCTCCGAAACGCACCGCTATCGTTCCAGCGTTTTGGACATCCGGCATTACATGTACATGCTGGAGGACGACCTCGCCCTGCGCACGGTCGAGGAGCGCATCGCCATGACGAAGAAACACTTCGGCGACGCGGCGGACGACCTGGCCGTGGAGAGCGAATTGGTCCGACTCGTGGAGGACACCGACGGCGATCACAAGGCGGACAGGTCCACTGTCTTTGCGGATCGATTCAGCACGGTTCTGGACGGGATTGCGTCCGGCGTGCTGGCGCGCAAGGACAAGGTCTACTTCACCAACATCCCCCACCTCTGGGAACTGCGCGATCTCGACAAGGACGGCCGCGCGGAGCTGCGCAAGTCATTGAGCTACGGCTACGGCGTTCGCTTCAGCTACACCGGACATGACATGCATGGGCTCGCCATCGGCCCCGACGGCAAACTCTACTTCAGCTTCGGCGACCGCGGCGCAAATGTCCGCACCCTGGAAGGCGACCGTCTGGAGTTCCCTGATGAAGGCGCAGTCTTCCGCTGTAATCTCGACGGCTCCGACCTGGAGGTCGTGCACAGCGGCCTGCGCAATCCCCAGGAACTGGCGTTCGATGACTTCGGCAACCTCTTCACCGGCGACAACGACTGCGACAACGGCGACAGCGAGCGCTGGGTGCACGTGGTGGAAGGCGGCGAAAGCGGGTGGCGGGTCGGCTACCAACACTCGCCGCTCGGCAAAGCCGGTCAGTGGATGAGCGAGGATCTCTGGAAGCCGCGCTTCCCCGGACAGGCGGCCTACATCCTCCCCCCCATCGCCAACCTTTTCGACGGCCCCTCCGGTCTCACCTACAATCCAGGCACGGGGTTCCCCGCCCAATACGCCGGACATTTCTTCCTGACGCACTTCAAGGGGCAGGCCTCGATCAGCGGGATCAGCGCCATCAAGCTCGCGCCGAAGGGAGCCTCATTCGAGATGAAGAAGCAGGAGAAGTTCCTCTGGAACTGCCTGCCCACCGATGTCGACTTCGGCTACGACGGCAGCATGTATTTCACGGACTGGCATCACGACTGGCCCAAGTCCAGCCGGGGACGGATCTATCGCGTCTATGATCCGCAGGCCGTTCAACTCGCCCCGGTTCAGGAAACGCGTCAGATCTTTGCCAAGGGATTTGCCCAGCGCGCGTTGGATGAGCTTGCGGGACTGATGGCGCACGAAGATCGACGCGTGCGGCAGGAGGCGCAGTTCGCGCTGGTCGACAAGGCCCTGGGGAACGGGACGAATCCCGACGGGGCCGCAGTGGGCAGGCTGTTGAAAGCCGCCCGTGGACACGCGAACCGCCTCGCGCGGCTCCATGGCATCTGGGGCGTGGGACAGGTGGCCGCGCATCATCCGGGAGAAGCCAGACCCCTCGTCAATCTGCTGAAAGACTCCGATCCGGAAGTGCGCGCGCAGGCGGCGAAAGTCCTCGGCGACGCCGGCCACACCCGCGCCGGCAAGCCCTTGATCGCGCGACTGCGCGACCCGAATGCGCGCGTCCGCTTCTTCGCGGCCCAAAGTCTCGGCAAACTGGGCGATCCGAAGGCGACCGCCCCGATTCTGGAAATGCTGGCCGACAACTTCGACGAGGATCTTTACCTCCGCCATGCGGGCGTCGTCGCCCTGACAAGGTTGAATCACACGGAAGCGCTGAACGCCGCGGCGGCCGACGGGAACACCGCCGTGCGCCGCGCCGCCCTGCTGGCGTTTCGTCGTCTGAAGTCCCCGGCTGTGGCTCAGTTCCTCACCGACGAGGAAGCCCTCCTCGTGTTGGAGGCGGCCCGCGCGATCAACGACGTTCCCATCCCGGGCGCATTCCCACAACTCGCGGCTCTGGCGGACGATGCCGGGCGGATGGCCGCCTTGAAATCCGTCGAAGGCATTGACGTGGACATCCCCACGCTGCTTTCCATCCGCGCCGTCAACGCGAACTTCCGGCTGGGCGATACGGCCTCAACGGAACGACTTGCGCGGATCGCCTCGAGCGCCGCCGCCAACGAGAAGGGCCGCACCGAGGCGCTTCAGGCGCTCGCATCCTGGGAACGTCCGCCCGCAAGGGACCGGATCATCGGGGTGTATCGCCCCCTGCCGCAGCGCGACGCCGCCACCGCGGCCGCAGTGCTTGAGCAGGAGTTGCCGACGTTGCTCAAGTCGCCGTCGCTTCCGGTGAAGCTGGCCGCCATCTCCGCAGCCGGCTCATTGGGAATCAAGTCCGCCGCGACGCGCCTCTCGTCGATGGCCTCCGACCGCGCCTTGCCCCATCAGGCTCGCGCCGCCAGCATGGAAGTCCTGGCCGTGCTGGCCCCCGACCGTCTCGCCTCAATCCTGCCCGCCGCCATTCGCGACGCCTCGATCGAACTGCGCCGCAGCGCCATCAGGCATCTCGGCGTCCTGCCGCCCGACAAGACCCTCGCGGCCTTGAAGTCGATCCTCGAGGGCTCCACCGACGCGGAGAAAAAGAGCGCGCTGGGCGTCCTGGCGGAGACTCCGGGCGTTGAAGCGGCCGACCTCATCCGCGAGTGGCTGGATCGGCTCATGGCCGGCAAGGTTCCCGTCTCGATGCGCCTCGAAGTCCTCGAAGCGGCCGAAGCGCGGAAAGAGCCCGCGGTCCGGAAGAAGCTGGGCGCCTACACCGGCTCCCTGCCCAAGGATGACGAACTCGCCCCCTTCCAGGCCGCCCTGCACGGCGGCGACGAGCAGGAGGGTCTGCGGATCTTTCAGGAGAAGATCGAGGTGTCCTGCCAACGCTGCCACCGCCTCAATGGCCGCGGCGGCGACGTCGGCCCGAGCATCGACGGCATCGGCGCCCGACACCCCCGTGAGTATCTCCTGGAGTCCATTGTCGCGCCCAGCCGGGCCATCGCCGAAGGCTTTGCCAGCGTCTCGGTCGAACTGAAAAACGGCGACGAATTCTCTGGCACGGTGAAGAAGGAAACGGCGAAGGAACTGCAGCTCAATCTCGCCGACGGGAGCATTGCGAAGATCTCCAAGTCCGACATTCTCCTCCGGCAGACCAGTTCCCTCTCCGGCATGCCGCCCGGCATGGGCCAGATCCTGAGCAAGCGTGAACTCCGCGACCTCATCGAATTCCTCGCCCGACGCAGGGAGACGCCGGCGAACTGAATCAACAACGGCCGCAGCGGCGTCAGGCCGAGTTCTCTGACGCCGCCACCTCCCGTCGCAGCAGGTCGTGCAGGGTGATGATGCCGATGACGTTGCCGTCCGGTTTATCCCAGAGCATGACCACGCCCGTCGGCGATTCGATGAGTTTGTATTGCAGGTCGCCGATCGATTCCACAGGCAGGCAGGCGATGGCGGGCTGCAGTATGGGCTCGCTCTTTTCCCGGACCGCCGTTTCCGCCTTCTGGCGGCTCAGAACGCCTTCGAGCTTCCCTTCGCGCACAACGGGAAAGTAATGATAGGGATAATCCTCCAGGGTCTGGCAGATCTCCTGATCGTCCAGACTGCGCAGGATGACCGGTTCGAAGGTCGCAATGGTGGAAACGGGCAACTGCCGCCAACTCCGGAGGTCCCGCGGCGGAATCAAGTGCTCCAGCTTGTGGCCGTCCTGCTTCAGGATGCCTTCGTAGAAATTCTCGTGCGACATCCGGCGCGCGATCGCCTGGCTCACGAGAGTCCCAAGCATCAAAGCCGGCACGAGCGCGAACTCATGCGTCAACTCGAAGACGATCAGGATGCAGGTGACCGGCGCATGCACGACAGCGCCCAGGCAGGCGCTCATCCCGACCACCGCCAGCATGACCTGATCGGACTGCCCCAGACGGAGGAACTCCCCGCAGATCCCGGACAGAAACACTCCGGTCATGCCTCCGAAAAACAGGGTCGGGGAAAAGATGCCGCCGCAGCCGCCAAATCCGTAGCAGGCATAGGTCGCGGTGAACTTGGCCACCAGCAACACCCCGGCAATCTTCCAACCCAGGCTGCCCGGATCGGTCAGCCCTTCCGTCAGGTCCAGATAGCCCAATCCGAACACGCCGAGCCTGCCTGTATGGACAAACACCGCGCAACCGATGACCCAGGTGATGAAACCGCCGATCGCCGGCCGCGCCCAGGTCGGCACACGCTGGAAAGTCTTCCGACGACGACGCAGCTTCAGCGTCCATTTCTGAAACAACACTCCGACCAGCGCCGCCACCGCGGCAACCAGCGGAATCAGCAGATACACCCGCCAATCCAGATCCGCCACGCTGCCGATGATCAGCGCCTGTTCCTCACCCAGGACGCCGTGAACGACCAACGCCCCGATCAC
>JAYPGD010000459.1:0-4876 GCA_038126655.1 Verrucomicrobiales bacterium | reverse complement strand
TCCGGATCCTGGGCGGGTGACGACATTTCCCACGGAGTATGCCCGGGATCCCGATCTGGCGCTCGCGCGTCTCGTGGAGGAACTGCTGGCCTCGCCGCAGTTTGGCGAGCGTATGGCGAGGCATTGGATGGACGTCGTGCGCTACACCGACACCTATGGCTACGAATGGGATATTCCAGCCAAAGGGTCCTGGGAATACCGCGACTACCTGATCCGCGCATTCAACGACGACATCGGGTTCGATCAACTCATCCGGGAGCAGGTTGCCGGGGATCTGCTGCCGAAGCCCCGAATCAACCGGGCTGCCGGGGTGAATGAAAGCCTGATCGGTCCGATGTTCTATCATCTGGGCGAACACCGGCACGGGAGCAGTCTGGCGTTCAACGGGATTCACCAGGAGATGATCGACAACAAGATCGACGCCTTCTCCAAGACCTTCCTGGCCATGACGGTCGCCTGCGCGCGTTGCCACGATCACAAGTTGGACGCCATTTCACAGCGGGATTACTACGCCTTGGCGGGCGTGTTCATGACGCCGCGCTGGATGCCGCGGGCCATTGACGCGCCGGAGCGGTATGAGTCGGAGATCGCGGAGTTGAAGCGGTTGCGGGCGGGGATTCGGAAGGAACTCGGAGATGTCTGGAGCGGCGTGGATCTCGAGCCGGCGCAGCTTCGCGCATGGCTGGCGGAACATCCTGATGCGCTGGCTTCGAAAGGCGCGCAAGACATCGCGCGCCCGTTCCGGGAATTGCTGAAGAGCGGAGCGTGGCGGGAACTGGAACCGATTGGACTGAGCGTCAAGGCGGCTTCCGGGGAACTGCATGTCGAGGGGGACGGGCGGAGGGTTATCGCCCGGGGCGGGATTCCAGAGACTGATGTCTACACGGTCAAGTTTCGGACCGGCGCGGGGAAAGCGGATCGGATTCGACTGGAGGCGTTGACGCACGAGAGCCTGGGAGGCGGCGGGCCGGGCCGCACGGCGCATGGGAATTTTGTGTTGTCGCAGGTGCGCGTGAAGGTGAAGCCGGAGGGAGGCGATGAGCGTGGGGTGAAGCTGGTCTCCGCGAAGGCCGACTATTCGCAGCCGAACTATCCCGTGTCCGGCGCGCTGAATTCCTCGGCGAAGGGCTGGGGCGTGGGGCTTGGCGGCAACGTGGATCGCACTGCGTGGTTCGCGTTTGCGGAGCCGGTGAAGCTGCCCAAGGGCGGCGAGTGGACGGTGATCATGGACTTCCGGCTGGGAACGCAGCATGTGTTGGGGCGATTTCGCCTCGGCGTCGGCGGCGAAAGCCTGAACGACGGAGCCTTGGGAGACGAGACAGTCGTTCGCAGGTGGTTGGAGTTGACTGAGGAATGGCGAAAGACGCGCGCGGATCGCCTGAAGCGCAATGAGCGGTTCACTGTCTTGTCGGATTTTTCGGAGCCGGGCTTTCCGGCCGGCTGGATCGTAGAAGGAAAAGGGATGGAGCACGGCCACGTTCGCGATGGCGGCCTGTTGGTCGCGCTGGAAGGCGAGGCTTTGGTTTCGCAGTTGCTGCCGCGCGGTTATCACACGCACGCCCTGTCGTCGAAGCTGCCCGGGGCGTTGAGAGTGCCCAATCCGAAGCGCATTCCCGGTGGCCGGGCGCGGGTCAAGATCACGGGCGGAGAATGGGCGGGGCGATTGGCTGTGCCTCAGAATGCCCTGTTGAACGAAGGCCCGACGTTCTTTGATCCTTCCAAGCCCCCACAGTGGACGCCGGTGGACGCCTCGGTCGGATTGTCCAATGGCGTCACCCGCGTGTTGACCGAGTTCGTCACCGCCTCATTGAATCCCAATTTTCCGCCGCGGACCGGCGTGGCCCGCTCGGGCAAGGTCCGCTTGCCGGACAAGGACGAGGGAGTCAACAAGCGCAGTTGGTTCAGCGTCACGGGCATCGCGGCGGATGATTCCGGAGCGGCGATGGTTGAGACGCTGGATGAGTTTGAAGCCTTGTATATAAACGGACCAGCGCCGCAAACGGCCGGCGCGGTCTGGGCGCGGCTGTCCGCTTGGTTGACCAGCGTCGTTGACCGTTGGCGCGGGAGACGATCGACTTCGGGCGATGTCGGGGTGTTGAACTGGATGTTGCAGGTCGGCCTGCTGCCAAACAACGCCAGGTCGGCGCCGGTCGTGGCGGATCTTGTCGATCGCTATCGCGAGGTGGAAGGACGCATCGGTTTTGCCCGCAGCGCCAACAGCATGGATGAACGCGATCTGGAGCCGGTGAACTACCGGTTGAATGTCCGTGGCGATGTCTATCAGGAAGGCGACGCGGTGAGGCGGGATTTCCTCGAGGCCTTTGCCGGGAAGCACGGCGTCGGCGAGGCTCCGGGCAGCGGGCGGTTGGCGCTCGCGGAGTATCTGTCCGGCCCGGACAACCCGCAGACGGCGCGGGTGTATGTGAACCGCGTCTGGCAGTGGGTGTTCGGGAAGGGGATCGTCCGCACGCCGAGCGACTTCGGGAAACTGGGCGACCGGCCATCGCATCCGGAACTGCTCGATTGGCTGGCGATTCGATTTGTCAACGAGGGCTGGTCGACCAAGAAGCTGATCCGCAGGCTTGTCCTGAGCCGGACGTTCCGTCAATCCGGCGCGGTTCAGTCGGCGGCGAAGGAAAAGGATCCCGCCAATCGGCTGCTGCATCATTATCCGACGCGGCGCTTGGAGGCCGAGGCGATCAGGGACTCCATGTTGGCATTGTCCGGGAGATTGGACAGGCGCCTCTACGGCCGTCCGATCAATCCGCCGCGGAGAGCGGAGGACGCGAAGAAGCGGCTGTTTGCCGGTCCCTTGGACAGCCATGGGCGGCGGTCGCTTTACCAGGAGATGTCGATCATGCAGCCGCCCGAGCTTCTGGTAGGATTCAACCTGCCGGATTTGAAACTGCCGACGGGTTGCCGCGACGAGACCAATGTGCCGGCGCAGGCGTTGACTCTGCTCAACGATCCGCTGACGCATCATCTGGCCGGGGTCTGGGCGGAGAGGCTGCTCGGCATGGAGAACCAGGATGCGGGCGAACGAATCGCGGGCATGTTCCGGACGGCGTTCGGGCGGGAGCCCTCGGCCGAAGAGACCAGGCGATGGCTGGACGCCGCCCGACAAATGGCGGGGGATGGCACCTTGCTGAAGGACGCCGCTGTCTGGTCCGAGCTTGCGCACACGGTTTTCAACGCGAAGGAATTCATCTACTATCGGTGAAGATGAGCAGCCGATCTTCCAGACGTCCGAAGACTGTTTCCGGAAGCGCGACGCGCCGGGCTTTCCTGCAGTTGGCGGGCGGCGGCTTCGGCTGGCTGGCGCTTCAGGGGCTTCTGGCCGCCGAGGAGAAGCGGACACATCACACTCCCAAGGCCAGGAACGTCATCTTCTGCTTCATGGATGGCGGTCCCAGCCATGTGGACACCTTCGATCCCAAGCCGGAATTGACGAAACGTCAGGGGGAGAAGATCGGGCAGGCGGGGATGTCGCTGCAATCGCAGTCGACGCCGAACCGGGTCTGGTTTGGCAGTCCGTGGAAGTTTGCCCGGCGAGGCCAGAGCGGACTGTGGGTGAGCGACCTGTTTCCCGAGATCGCGAAGGTGGCTGACAAGTTGTGCGTGGTGCGTTCGATGACGGGCGAGTTGCCGTTGCACGGACAGCAGGCGCTGTTGCTGCACACCGGGCGCATCCTGGGGCAGGCGCCGAGTTTCGGAGCGTGGGTTTCGTATGGACTGGGGACGGAGAACCGGAATCTGCCTGGCTACGTTGTGTTGAACAACGACTGGGTGCCGAACGGCGGCTTGGAGAATTTCGGCAGTTCCTATCTGCCGGCGTCGCATCAGGCGACGATGGTGCGGGCGAAGGGGACGCCGGTGGACAATGTGACGCCCGGTTCGCCGCTTGCGCGCCAACGGCGCAAACTGGATCTGCTTGCCCGCCAGGATCGAGAGTTTGCCGGAAAGGTCTCAGACCCCAATCCCATTGAGGGCGCGATCGCGAACTATGAGACCGCGTTCCGCATGCAGACGGAGATCCCGGCGGTGACCGACGTCGCCGGCGAACCGGAACATATCCGGACGTTGTATGGCGTGGATTCGCCGGACGAGCATCAGCGCCACTACGCCACCCAGGCCCTGCGCGCCCGGCGGATGGTGGAGGCGGGCGTGCGCTTCGTCGAGATCACCTGCCCGAGTTTTGACGGGAACAACTCACCTTGGGATCAGCACGGACTGTTGAAGAAGAACCACGAGAAGAACGCCTTGGTGACCGAGCGGTCCGTCGCGGCGTTGATCGTGGACCTGGAGCAGCGCGGATTGTTGGATGAGACGGTCGTCGTCTGGGCGGGCGAAATGGGCCGGACGCCCCACACGCCGAAGATCACGGCGAGTTGCGGCCGCGATCATCACGTCGCCGGTTACTCGATCTTTCTTGCCGGTGGCGGCTTCAGGGGCGGGTTCGCGTACGGCGAAACCGATGAATTCGGCAATCGGGCGGTGACGGGGAAGGTCGACATCCACGACGTCCACGCCACGATCCTGCATCAACTTGGCGTGAATCACGAGCGTCTGACCTTCCGCCACGGCGGGCGCGATCACAGCCTGACCGATGTGCATGGCCGGGTGATCCGGGACTGGTTGGCGTGAGGCGGGCGACGGGACCGGGTCAGCGTTTCAAGGCCGGTTGAAAGAAGAGGGACAACATCAGCGTGTGGTTGTTCTCGATGACCCGGCCGTTTCGATGTTGAAGCGTCTGCTCCATGAAACCCAACTCCACCTTCATGTCCTTGCGCAGTTGTCGTCCGAACGCGAGGTAGGCGCGATTCTGGTCGAAGGTGTTCTTGGCGACAGCACCGCCAAAGTTGATGAAGATCTCGTC
>JAYPGD010000458.1:0-4891 GCA_038126655.1 Verrucomicrobiales bacterium | reverse complement strand
CCCACCGCCAAGGCGCCCGCGGAGGCCCGCGTCGGCGCCACCATCGCCCCGGCATACACCTTCCAGCGGCAACCCGCCCGCCCCGCCGTGGGCGAACCCCACGGCGCGGCCGCGCCTTCCGCGGGGTCCGACGCCCCGGAACCCGAACAACCGGAACAGGTCGAAACCGCGCCGGACCCCGACCCTGCCCCCGCCGACGACCCGACTCCCGAAGTTTCCGAATCCGAATCCCCGATGCCTGCGGAATCTGCGCCCACTCCCGACGAATCGATCGAATCAAACGAAAGCGACGAATCGCCCGTCGAGCCCGCCCCCGACCAACCCGCGATCGCGGCCGGAGAACCCGCCGACGAAAGCGCTGAAGCGGCAGAGATCGATGAGCAAGCGGAGAGCTTCTCCGAAGAGGCCGATTTCGTCGCGACCGAGTTGGCGGAATTGGAGCAGGCCGGGGAGGATGATTCGTCCAGCGATGACGACAGCGACTCCCCGGAATCAGGGCAGCGCGAACTTATTTGACGCGATTGTCTCGCACGAGGCGGGTGCGCTTTTCAAGGCCTGAAAGGCCGGGACAACAGAGCCCGGGGCAACGCCCCGGGAAATGGCCCAAAACAAACTCAAGCCCTGTGGGGGCGAGACAATCCGTAAGGCGGAAACCATGGATTATCCCGCCCCTATGAGGCTGTCACCCCGCTGGACACGCCTCCACGTTTCAGCGGCGCAAAACCGGCTCCCCTTCTCATACAAAAAAACGCCGCCCGAGCGAGCCGGACGGCGTTGTGAGAAGGGTCTGAATACAGACGTCGTTACTTCGCCTTGATCGACGAGGCGGTGAGGATCAGCTTGCGATCCTTCTTCTTGCCCTTGCTTTCGACCTTGCCCTTGGCGACGACCTCGCGACCGTTGCCGCGGCCGAATTTCTGGGCGACGTCGTTGTCCGCCAGCCAGTAGACGCGCTTCACTTCCTTGCCGTCCTTGTTCTTGCCGGTGGTCTGGATGACCGTGGCGCAGGAACCGCCAAGGCTCAGATCGCAATGGGCGCAGACCGCCTTGCCCTTGACCATCTTCTCCTTCTTCGCCGCCTTCTTCTCGTCGGCCATGGCTCCGGTGGAGAGGGTGAATGCCACGGCGGCCATGGCGACTGCTGCAATGAGTTTCTTCATGATGTCAGTTGCTGATTGTGAGGTTGATGTGACTTTCGATTCGTCGGTTTGATGCAACAACCGCCCGATTATTCCAATCAAATTCGCGCGTCCGGCCCGCTTGCAAAACCGGCCCAAAGAATCGATATTCCAGGCCGTCGCCCATGAATATCCGTTCCAATCCGCTTGTTTCGATTCCCCGCCCGTTCCGGCTTCTGCGATTCTTCGCCTTATCGGCGCTGACGGCATCGGCCTTCGCCGCCTCGTTTTCCGTCCCCGAGACCAAGGCCGCGCCCGCCAAACCCAACATCATCCTGATCCTGGCCGACGACCTCGGCGTCGGCGATGTCGGCATGTATGGCAACAAATTGTCCAGTCTGCCCGCGGCGCAGCAGACCGGGGTCCACGGGGCCGACAGGGAGAAGATCAGCACGCCGCACATCAACCGCGTCTTTGCCGAAGGCCGTCGCTACTTCAATGCGCACTCGCCCTCGGCCGTCTGCTCCCCCACCCGCTTCGCCGTCCTGACCGGCGCCTATCCCTGGCGTGAAAATCGCGTCCCGCGACACCTGACCGCCGGCGAGACGCTCGTCCTGCGCGACGGCGAAACCACCGTCGCCAGCCTGCTCAAACAGGCTGGCTACGCCACCGCCTGCATCGGTAAATGGCACCTCGGAGCCCAACGCGGCAAGGAGATCGACTGGAACAAGCCGCTCTCCCCCGGACCCAACCAGTTCGGTTTCGACCGGTTTTTCGGCGTGATCAACAGCCACAACCAGGCGCCTTTCGTCTGGGTGGACAACCTCAAGGTCATGGGCCGCCTGCCCGGCGAAACCATCGAGATCGAGGGCAACCGCAAGGAGGTCAAGGGCATCCAGTTCAAGCGTCGCAACCCGGAGATCAGCGCCACGTTGGCCCAACGCGCGACGCAGTTCATCGAGGAGAACAAGGACCGCCCCTTCTTCCTCTACTACCCCGCCTGCACCGTGCATTCACCGCACGAACCGATGTCCAAGTTCAAGGACACATCCGGCGTCGGCGCCTACGGGGATTCAGCGCAGGAATTCGACTGGCAGGTGGGGCGGATCCTTGCCGCCCTCGGCAGGCACAACCTCCACGAGCGCACGCTCCTGATCGTCACCAGCGACAATGGCGCCGCGTCCGGCCCCGGCCGCAAGCACGGCCACGCCTCCAACGCCCGGCTGCGCGGCCAGAAGGCCGGCATCTACGAGGGCGGCCATCGCGTCCCCTTCGTCGCGCGCTGGAAGGGAACCATCCCCGCCGCCACCGACAGCCTCGAAATCATTTCCCTCGTGGACTTTCTCGCCACCGCCTGCGCCGCAGCCGGCGTGAACCTGCCCGCCAACGTCGCCCCTGACAGCCACAATCTTCTGCCGGAAATGAAGGGCGAAACGCTGAAGGCCGCCATCAAGGCCGGGGCCTCTGCGGTGGAACCCATCCGCGAAGCCACGATTAGCGCCTCCAAATACCAGAATCACCTCGCCATCAGGCAGGGCCCCTGGAAACTCATCTCCGTGCGCGAACCCGTCGGCGACGATCCCCTCGCCCCCTACAAGCCCGGCCAGTTCGGCCCGGACAAACCGGAGCTCTACCGCCTCGAATCCGATCCCGGCGAAACGCTCAACCTCTACGACAATCACAAGGACGTCGCCAAACGCCTGACCGCCCTGCTGGAGAAAATCGATAAGCAGGGATTCAGCCGCCCCGGGTTCAAACCGGATGACGCCGGAAAGAACTGACTCCGCTTGCGCCGCCGCCGGCCACGGAATACCATTCCACCAATGAAGCCATTTTTTGCGGGAATGTTGGGGGTCTTGCTGAGCGTCTCTCCGATTCTTGGAGCCGAAGAAACGAACGCGCCCGCAACCGAGCCCTCGAACGCCCCCGAAGTCGCAACGGAGTCTGCGGCCGCCGAAGACACCGCCGGTTCCACGGTCCGCAAGGTATTCGTCCTGCCGATCCGGGAGGCGATCATGTCGCCGCTGACCTACCTCGTCCGACGCGGCGTCAAGGAGGCCATGGCCGCCGACGCCGACGTCCTGATCCTGCACATGGACACCCCCGGAGGCAGCGTCGCGGTGACCGAGGAGATCATCGACATCATCGGAAAATTCGAAGGCGAGACGATTACGTTCGTTGATTCCAAGGCCATGTCCGCCGGCGCGTTCATCTCGGCCTCGACTCAACGCATCTACATGTCCTCCAAGGGAATCATTGGAGCAGCCGCTGTCATCGGCATGGGCGGCGATCTGGAACCGACTGTCGAAGCCAAGGCGCAATCGATGGTTCTCGCCATGATCCGGACCCAGGCGCAGAAAAATGGTCACGACATTGACGTTCTGGAAGCAATGATCGACATGGACAAGGAACTGATCATTGACGGGGAGACCATCTGCGAGGAAGGCAAACTCCTCAGCCTGACCGCCCTGGAAGCCGAGAAGGAATACGGCGACCCGCCCAAGCCGCTGCTTTCTTTGGGAACCTACGAGGACCTGGACGACCTGATCGAGGGCCTCGGTTACAGTTCCGCCGAGCGCACGGAGATCCAACCGCTGGGAGCCGAGAAAGTCGCCAGCTGGCTCAACGCCATATCCGGCATCCTGCTGGTCATCGGCATCGGCGGGGTCTGGGTGGAGATGAAGACCCCCGGCTTCGGACTCCCCGGCATTGTCGGCATCGTCGCCTTCACCCTGTTCTTCTTCGGCAGCTACGCCGCCGGCCTCGCGGGCATGGAATGGCTGGTCATCTTCATTCTCGGCCTCGTGCTGATCGGTCTGGAAATCTTCATCTTGCCCGGGACCATCATCCTCGGTCTGTCTGGCGTGGGACTCGTCCTGCTGACCATCGTCATGGCCATGGCGGATTATTACCCCGGCGCGCCGGTCGATTTCTCCTTCCTGGGCCAGGCCCTGGAAAACTCACTGATGATCCTGCTTCAGGCCACCGGCGGGACCATCGTCCTGATGTGGTTCCTCTATCGCTGGTTCTTCCCCAGGCTGGCGGAGAGTTCCTCCACCGTGGGAGCCATGGTCTCCGCGACCGCCAGCGGCGTGCATGAGGAAGTCCTGCTCCACGAAGAACAGCAGTCCCGCCTCGGCCAGATCGGCGAAACGACCTCCCCCCTCCGCCCGGGAGGCAAGGCGCGCTTCGATGACAAGATCATCAACGTGGTCTCCGACGCCGGCATGATTGACGCCGGCGTCCGCGTCAAGATCATCGGCGCCAGCGGTCACGATGCCGTGGTGGAGCCGCTGGAAGACAGCGAATGAGGCCAACACGCGCCGCAAGGCTTTTCCAGGACGCACGTCAATCGCCGAGCCTCATACGCTGAACTTCAAACTGCGCGCACCCCCCTCTGTTCTGAGTTGGAAGTTGGACGTTGAGCGTTCGCCTTTCTTCCGGAAAACGGAGCCGGCCTGAATGCATGACCTTCGCCGCCCCCGTCGCGCCGGCCGTTGTGCGTGCGATTGGTTCTGCGTGTCGATCAATGCCTGAACGCTCCACCAGAGAGCAAATAGAATGAGCGACCACGATCAAGACGGGACGCGGAATTCATTCCGCCTCAATCTCCGACAACCCGAAGCCCGGGGAATCGCCGAAGACTCTGATTTCATCCAGCGTCGAAGCGGAATGAATTCCGCGCTCCTCCACCCACTTTCGTTCACGCCCGGTCGTTGGGGCGCAGTTCAGTTTCTATACTCAATCCCTGATCGTTTTGCGCAAGAGCTCGC
>JAYPGD010000457.1:0-4895 GCA_038126655.1 Verrucomicrobiales bacterium | reverse complement strand
GGTCTGAACCGCCCCGGCGTCAAAGAATATCCAGATTCGCCATGGAAATCCCCGCGAAAAGCGCCATATTGCTGGTTGCCCATTCGAAATTGACTTTTCGATTCCTCCCGATTAAATCGGACCTCCGACCAACGGCTGTCGTGTACCCGTGACAAACCCCGCCCCGAAACCCTTCCTCCCTTTTCACCAACAAAACCAACCAACCAACAATACAGCAACAACCATGAGTTCATCTGATGAGGTAAACAAAAAGATACAGGAGCTGGAAGCGCTCAAGAAAGAGGCCGGATGGTGGAAGCTTGGCGGCACCCTCGCCATTCTTGTCATCGTTCTGGTCTGCGTCGGCAAGATCGTCGGAGGCGTCACCGCCCTGGCCAAGAAGAGCCCCGAGCAGGAGAAACTGATCGCCAAGGTCAAGGAGGGCATCGACAACCAGATCATACCGGACCTCAAACGCGCCGGCAACCAGGCCAAGGAAAAGGCCACGGCGGCCCTCAAGGCGGAACTCGACAAACTCAGCGATCGGCTCCCCGAACTGACCTCCAAGGCGCAAGCCGAGGCGGTCGCGCTGGCCGAATCGCTGCAGGAGGAGGCCGATGTCGTGATGAAGGACACCTTTGAAAAGATGCTCAAGGATCGCGAGGCCAAGATCCGTGAAATGTATCCCGAGGTCACCGAGGCCAAGATCACCTCGGCCGTCGCCAACCTGCAGACCGAGATCGAGGCCGAACTGAACAAGCTCATCGAGGAGATGTTCATCGAACACCTCAAGGCGGTCGACGGCATCGTCCAGCACATCCAGATGATCAAGGACGACAGCGACGACCTGGATCTCCACGATCAGGGCGCCCCCTGGGAGGTGGCGACCCTCGTCTTTGAGATCGTCAAAGAGGAATTCGCCGGCCAACTCAAACTGCCCTGAACCCGATCGCGAACAGAACTTTCATCCCCTACAGCCATGAGTGAAGAAAACACCACCAAACCGGAAGGCGCGGCCAACGCCGGCGGCGCGACTGCGGAAGCCTACGTCAACGAGCAACTCGTCAAGGCGCGCAAGAGCCTCAAATCGACCCGCATCGCCATGTCGGTTGTCGCCCTGATCGTCCTGACGTACATGAGCGTCATCACGGTCCAGATCGGCAAGGTCACCGATCCGGTAACCGCCGCGGACCTGGCCTTGGGTTACGCCAAACCTCAGGTCGACAACTACACCTCCCAACTCCTGGAACAGGTCGACACCAAGATCCCCGAACTGCTGGCGCCGCTCCCCGACAAGGTCCTGGAGTCGCTTCCCGATTACCGCCAGAACCTCCAGAACAAGATCGTCGCTTCAATGCAAACCTACGCGGGACAGACCTTCTCGGACATGGGCGAGCAACTTGACGCCTATCTCGAGGCCCACGGCGATTCCATTGCGGATCTCCTCAAGACCGCCGACGACCCGGAGGCCGGACAGGAATTCGCCAAGGCGATCTCCGAACAGATCCTCGGCTACCTCGACCACAAGACTCCGGACGGGGAGTCCCTGCGTGAAAAACTGGATCTCTCGCTGATTGCGCTGCAGGGCGTCCAGAGTCATGTCGCCTATCTCGCGAAGTCCGACACCCTGAACAAGCACGAGCAGAACCAGCGTCGCGTCATCGCCATCCTGGTCCGCACGGTCGAACAGGAACTGGCCCGCACGGCCAGCGGCCAGAATCTGTTCGGACTCTGAGCAACCGGAGACGCATTCATTCAACACCGGCCGGACGGGACTCCCGTCCGGCCTTTTTCGTCCGCCTCCAATCATGAGAGATCACGACCCGCCGTCCTACGACTACGACCTCGCCGTCATCGGCGGCGGCAGCGGCGGCTATGCCGCCGCGCGCACCGCGGTCGCCGAGGGATTGAAGCCCGTCGTGATTGAGGGAGGCGACGAGGTCGGCGGCCTTTGTATTCTACGGGGCTGCATGCCCACCAAAGCCCTGCTCTATGCCTCCGAGATCGCCCATCTCGCGCGGCAGGCCTCCACTTGGGGCGTCAAAATCCCCGAGGTGCGCGTCGATCTCGCCAAGGCCATGGCGCGCAAGGATGAGATGATCCGTGAATTTGCCAATTATCGCCGGGAACAGCTGACGGACGGCCGTTTCAAATTCATCCGCGATACGGCGTCCTTCGAGGACGCACACACGCTCCGACTCGCCGGCGGCGATCGCTTGACCGCCCGACGTTTTGTCATCAGCACGGGATCGAGGATCTCTCCCCCCCCTCTCCCGGAACTGGATGCCGTCGACTGCCTCACCAGCAACGCGGCCTTGAAGCTTGCCAGGCTTCCCGAATCGATTCTTGTGCTGGGCGGCGGTCCGATCGCACTGGAGTTCGCCCAGTTCTTCGCGCGCTTTGGCGTGAAGACCACTGTCATCCAAAGAAGCCCTCAACTCCTCAAGACCTTCGACGCCGACGCCGCCCGGTCGCTCACCGACGCGTTGGAGCATGAGGGAATCCGCGTCTTCACCGGCACACGACTGCTTTCCGCGTCCCGGGAGGACGACCTGAAGACAGTCCGCTTCGAACACGAGGGCCGGGAAGTCCAGCTCTCCGCCCAAGAGATCTTCAACGGCCTCGGACGGTCGCCCAACACGGGAACCTTGAACCTCGAGGGAATCGGCGTGGAACTGGAACGGTCCGGCCACATAAAGACCTCGCCGGAAATGCGGACCACCGTGCCCCACATCTACGCGGCCGGCGATTGCGCGGGACCTCACGAGGTCGTGCATATCGCCATCCAGCAGGGCGAGATCGCCGCCCACAACATCGCCCATCCCGACCGCCCCAAAGCCATCGACTACCGCGTCATCTCCAGCATTGTGTTCACCGATCCGCAGGCCGCTCAGGTCGGACTGACCGAGCGCGAGGCAACCGAGCGCGGCATCCCTTTCCTCGCGGACAGCTACCCCTTTGACGATCATGGCAAATCGCTGATCATGGAGGCGCGCCATGGCTTCGTGAAACTCATTGCCCACAAGGAGACCGGGGAGATTCTCGGCGGAGCCTGCGTCGGGCCGATGGGCGGCGACCTCCTTCACGAGATCATCGTCGCCATGCAGGCGCGCATGACCGTCCGCCAACTGGCCGAGACCCCGCACTATCATCCCACCCTCGCCGAGATCTGGACCTATCCCGCGGAGGAGCTCGCGGATCAGATCCCCCAATAGACCGACGCCAATCATCATGAAAACCAAAGCCGCCGTTCTGTACGAGATGGAGAAACCCATGCCCTACGCCGAATCGAGACCGCTCGTCATCGAGGAACTCGATCTCGAAGGCCCCGGACCCGGCGAGGTCCTGGTCGAAATCGGCGGGGCCGGGTTGTGTCATTCCGACCTCTCCGTGATCAATGGCTCCCGGCCGCGGGTCATGCCGATGGCGCTGGGCCATGAAGCGGCGGGAACCGTGCGCGAGGTCGGGGCCGGAGTGACCGATCTCCAACCGGGCGACCATGTCGTCTTCTCCTTCGTGCCCGTCTGCGGCCATTGCCAGCCCTGTCAGGCCGGCCGCGCCGCGCTGTGCGAACCGGGTTTCGAAGCCAATGTCGCCGGCACGCTTCTCAACGGCTCCCGGCGATTCCGAAATGCCGCCGGCGAGCCGATCAACCACCACCAGAGCGTTTCCGGATATTCTCAGTTCACCGTGACCATGCCGGAGTCCCTCGTGAAGATCGATCCGGCGGTCCCGCTGGAAACGGCCGTCCTGTTCGGCTGCGCGATCATGACAGGCGTGGGCGCTGTCGTGAACACCGCCAGGGTGAATCCAGGTTCGTCAGTCGTCGTCTTCGGCATGGGCGGCGTCGGCCTCAGCGCCGTCATGGGCGCGCGCGCCGCCGGCGCCGGTCCGATCATCGCCGTCGACACGCTGGAGTCCAAATTCGATCTTGCGCGCCGTTGCGGCGCCACCCACACCGTGGACGCCTCGAAGGAGGACGCCGTTGAAGCCATCCGCGAAATCACACACGGGGGCGCTGAATTCGCCTTCGAGGTGGTCGGCAGTGAGAAGGTCCTGGCCCAGGCTTACGCTGCCACCGCTCGCGGCGGCTCCACCGTCAGTGTCGGGCTGCCCCACCCCGATCGAAAACTGGAGATCCAGGCCGTGTCCCTCACCGCCGAGGAACGCGTGCTCCGCGGTTCCTACATGGGCTCCTGCGTGCCCCGCCGCGACGTGCCGCGATTCATCTCCATGTACCAGGCCGGACTCCTGCCGGTCGATCTCCTGAAGAGTCGGTTCCTCGCTCTGGAGGACATCAATGAGGGCTTTGACCGCCTCGAACGCGGCGAGGTCGTCCGCCAGGTGATCCGTTTCGACTGATTCCTTACTCTCCGCCCGGCAGCAGCGCGCTCGGTATCGCCGCCCCCGCGCGCAACCGGAGGTAGATCAAGCCTATTTCACCCCGCACATCAACTTCTTGATGGGCTTTGCGAAGATCAGCAACAGGACGCCGGACACGGTCGCCGTCACGACAATCTGCAGGAACAGCGCCGGAAGGACGTCCATGTTGAAGGTCCTCATGCACCATCCCAGCAGGAAGCCGGGCTCGCCGCCTTCCTCCTCCAGACTGAAGTCGCCGGCTATCAGGCCGGCTATCAGATTGCCCAGGGAAGCCGCCAGGAACCAGGTCCCCATCATCTGACCGACAAAACGCTTTGGCGCGAGTTTCGTCACTGAACTCAAGCCCACCGGACTCAGGCAAAGCTCGCCCATCGTGTGCAGCAGGTAGGTCAGGATCAGCCAGAACGGCGCCACGCTGTTTCCGGCCGTCGCAATCTTCGCCGCCACGACCATCACCAGAAAGCCCGCGGTCAGGAGGATCAACCCGATTGCGACCTTCACCGGCTTCGAAGGCTCCAACAGCCGGTTCGCCA
>JAYPGD010000456.1:0-4897 GCA_038126655.1 Verrucomicrobiales bacterium | reverse complement strand
GGCTGTCATCTCTCAACAGATTCCACTCTCAATTCATTCAACCTCTCAACAGATTCAGGAATGGCCAACATCAACAAACTCATGAAGCAGGCTGCGCAGATGCAGCAGAAGATGCAGGACGACATGGCGCGGACCCCGGAGGACCTGGCCTCGCGCACCGTCGCGGCCACGGCCGGCGGCGATATGGTCAAGGTCGTCGCGACCTGCGCCAAGGTCGTCCAGTCGGTCGAGATCAAGCCCGAGGCCATCGATCCCGAGGACCGGGAGTTTCTGCAGGACCTCATCAAGACCGCGGTCAACGACGCGATGGAGAAGGCCGACACAGTCAGCGCCGAGGAGATGGGCAAGATCACCTCGGGGTTGAATCTGCCCGGCATGGGCGGCGGCGGTTTTCCGGGATTCTGAATCCCGCTGCCGGGGGAAGATCATGCAGGCGCTTCCGCAGCCGGTCGGGGAATTGAGCGCGGCGTTGGGGCAGTTGCCCGGCATCGGTCCGCGTTCCGCGGAACGCCTCGCGCTCCATCTGGCGCAGACCGACGCCGGAGCTGTCCGCATCCTCGCCGAGACCCTGACGCGTTGCCGCGAGGCCATCGTGCTTTGCGACAACTGCGGAGCCTTGGCGGAAAAACAACCCTGTTCCATCTGTGAGGATCTGCAACGCGACGGCGCGCTCATCTGCCTGGTCGAACAGGCGACCGATATCCTGAGCCTCGAAAAGGCCGGGACCTTTCGGGGGCGATACCATGTCCTTGGCGGGCGCATCTCGCCGCTGGATGGCGTGGAGCCGGAAGACCTGCGCATCGTTGAACTGGAGGAACGCATCGGACGTGAATCCGTGAAGGAGGTCATCCTCGCCCTGAGCACGGATGTGGAAGGCGACGCGACCAGTCATTATCTGGCCAAGAGGTTGACGGAGAAAGGCGTTCAGGTCACGCGCGTGGCGCATGGCCTGCCGGCCGGCAGCGGGCTGGAGTTCGCGGATGAGTTGACCCTGAGCCGGGCGTTGGAAGGGCGGCGGCCGATGGAATGAGTCGGGCGCCGGAGAGAGCATTTCAAATGGGGAAAAATTCATGAGCCAGACCAAGGCGGTCATATTCGATCTGGGCAAGGTGCTGCTGGACTTTGATTACGCCATCGCGGCGCAGCGGATTCTGGAGAAGAGCAGCGTCGCCGCGACGGAGCTTCAGTCCTTCATCGACCAGTCGCCGCTGTTGGTCCGTTACGAGAAAGGCCTGATTACGACGGATGAATTCATCGACGAGCTCAGTGACCGCGCGGGTTATTCCGGGACGAATGAAGAGTTGGCCGACGCCTTTGCGGATATATTCTCGCCCATACAGCCGATGATCGACCTGCATGCCCGGCTTTACGAGAACCGCGTGCCGACCTTCATCTTCTCCAACACCAACGAACTGGCCATCCGGCATGTGAAACGACAGTTTCCGTTTTTTGCCGAGTTCGACGGTTATATCTACTCCTACGAGTATCACTCGATGAAACCGCAGACGCGGTTGTATGAGGCGGTTGAACGAGCGGCCGGTTGCGGGGGGGCGTCGTTGCTCTACCTGGATGACCGACAGGAGAATATCGAGGCTGGCTTGGCGCACGGTTGGGATGCGCACCTGCATGAATCACCGGAGAAGTCCGCGGAAATCATCCGCGCGGCGGGGCTGCTGGGCTGAGGCCGCTTTTGGAGCCGCGGCTGTCGGCGTTCACGGTCTTCGCGACGGATTGGCGGTGAAGAGAGGGTTTTCCCCACGGATGGCAAAGCCGACCCACGGATGAAGAATCCCACACCCTCACACCCTCATACCCTCACACCCCACACGGCGCGAGTATCGCGTCGGACATGCCGTGGATGATCTTCTTGTCGGCGGGGCAGAGGGTCGCCAAGGCTCCGCTGAAGTTGGCCCGTGCGGCGTCGCCTTCGCCGTGGACGAAGTAATAGGGACAGATGCGGGCGCGGGCCTGCATGTGGTTCAATACGTGCGCCTCCAGGTCAAACCAGGAGGCGTCGACCCGGGCGGGCTTGCTGAACTTCTGCAGCACGAACGGCGAGGTCGCGGCTGAATCGATCGCCCGATCCACAGCCTCGCTCCAATCCTCGGTCGAGAGATCGCTGCCGAGGAAGACGCCTCGGGCGCCCCAGGCCGATTCGGAGAAACCGGATACCTTGAGGATGAGGTCGCGTTGTTTCTGGGAGAGCGTCTTGAGCTGATGCCAATCTGTCAGGTTGATCCCGGGAAAGGCGGCGTTCGGCGGCAGTGGTGTGGGATCGACGATCCAGGAATAAGGCGTCAGCGCCTTCAGGTCCTCGAAGAAACGTCCGCCCAGTTCCTGGCGCCAGAACTCGGCGAGATTCCGATTCCACAACAGGGCGAACAGGAGCTTTTCCTCGAAGATGGTCTTGGGCGGCGGCGTCAACCGGATCTTCTCCTCGCGCGCCAGGTCAAGGATGCGGGCGGCATTGGGCACATTGGCCAGGTCGAACAATTCGAAGAAACGATAGACCGCGTCGCCGGGAGCGAAGTCTTCGTAGACCGCGTCCCTGACCTTGATTCGAACCGGATCAATCTGCCCGGCGATCCATTCCATCTCGGGACGGTAGGTGGCTGATTCTTCGGACACGACGAGGTGGACCTTGGCGGCGTCGCCGAAGATGCCGGCAAAGCCGTCGATCATGCCGCGTTCGCCGCCGAGGACTGCCGTTCCGGCGCGCGCGTAGGTCTGGTTCAGCCAGGCGGTCAACCCGATGCCGCCGGGGACGCTGTCGAGTTCGGTGACGGAGAAGCCATCCTCGGTCAGGAGCAGATCCGGACGGATGACGCGGGGCAGGGCGTTCTTAAAGACGCGAGCCCGCTGAAGCTCGATGAGTTCGGCGGGTTTGCCGCGTTCCAACCAGTCGGCGACCCAGGCGGGTTGCTTGCCTTCGACGCTCTTGCGGTAGAGAAGATTGACCGCGCGGTAGAACTGCAGAAACACGCGGCCGAGCTTCTCGATGCGTTTGGCGTTGGCCTTGCCCAACGAAAATGGCGCCGGGGCCGTGCGCCAATCGAGATTGGCAAACAGACCGCCCTCCGGATGATTGTCATGGACGGACCGGGCGATGGATTCGGGGGATTGGACGGAGGAATCGGACACGGGAAGAAAGGAAGACGAACGTCAAACGCTTAACTCTTAACGTTCAACTTCCAACCAGGAGTTGGCGTTGCGCGCTGAATGGATTGTCTTTCGTTTGAAGTTCAAAGTTTGACGTTGAACGTTTGAAGTTCGCCTTGGTTAACCGAAGCTGTCCTGAGCCGCGCCGCTTCTATTCCCGGATCTGCCCGGTTCCGGTCCCCAGCCACTTGTAGCTGGTCAGTTCTTCCAGGCCCATCGGGCCGCGGGCTCCGATCTTGTCCGTGCTGATGCCGATCTCGGCGCCCATGCCATACATGCCGCCGTCGGTGAAACGCGTGGAGGCATTCCAGTAGACCGCCGCCGAATCCACCTCGTTCAGGAACCGCTTCGCGCGCGCCTCGTTGGCCGTGACGATGGTGTCGGTGTGACCGGAGCCGTATTGGTTGATGTGTCCGATGGCTTCCGCGACGCCGTCCACGACCCGGACGGCGAGGATCTTGTCGAGGTATTCCTCGGCCCAGTCCTCCTCGGTTGCGTCCTTGATGAGTTCGTTTCCGGCGATTTCTCCCAGAACAGCGCGGGTGTCGGCATCGACGCGAAGCTCGACTCCGCGGTCCAACAGGGCCTGGGTCAAGGCGGGGATCTGATCGGCGGCGGCGCGATCGATGAGCAGGGTTTCGATCGCGTTGCAGACGCCGACGCGGTGCAATTTGGAATTGAGCGTGATCTCGCGGGCCATGTCGGCGTCGGCATCCCCGTCCACATAGACGTGGCACACGCCCTTGTAATGCTTGATCACCGGGACCTTGGAGCAATCCGCCACCGCGCGGATCAGTCCCTCGCCGCCGCGGGGCATGCAGAGATCCACGTAATCGACGAGCGAAAGCAGTTCCGGCACGGCGGCGCGGTCGGGGGTCGGTACGACCTGGATGGCGTGTTCGGGGAGGTCGGTTACGGCCGATTGCGCCGCCGAAGTCATGGTCTGCGCGATGATCTGGTTGGAATTCAACGCCTCCTTGCCGCCGCGGAGGATGGTGGCATTGCCCGACTTGAAACAAAGTCCGGCCGCGTCGGCGGTCACATTGGGGCGTGACTCGTAGATGATCACCACAACGCCGATGGGGGTGGAAACCTTCTGCAGTTTGAGGCCGAAGGGGCGGGCGCGTTCGTCGAGCACGCGGCCGACCGGGTCCGGCAGTTCTGCGACTTCGCGGAGCCCTGTCGCCATCCCGGCGATGCGGGCGTCGGTCAATTCCAGCCGATCCAGCATGGCTGAGGAAAGCTCCATCGCGCGACCGTTCTCCATATCGAGGGCGTTGGCGGTCTGAATCTCCGGGGCCCGCGCCTCGATGGCGTCCGCCATGGCATGCAGGCAGGCGTTTTTCTGGTCGGTTGAGAGCCGGGTGAGGGCGCGAGAGGCCTCTTTGGCCCGCTTTGCCAGCTCCGTCATTTGTTCGCGCAAGTCCATTGCGGTTGTTTAAGGCATGGCCGGTCAAAGTAGAAGGAGAAACCGCCGCTCGACGCGACCATGACCATAAATTCGGTGCGGCCGCGCCCCGGATTGAGGATCGACTGTCCGGAACCCGGGACCCGGAATCCTTGCGCAGGAGCCATGCCCGAGTTTTTTGTTGCTGCGGGGACTTTTTTCCATATTTTAACTCCCACACAGAACGGCGGCGTTGCGGCCCCATTGTCACGTGTTCATTTATCTTTCAATTTCTGATCCGGGATTCCTGTAATGGCGTTTGGCGACGACTATCTGGTGGATACGCTGCTC
>JAYPGD010000455.1:0-4935 GCA_038126655.1 Verrucomicrobiales bacterium | reverse complement strand
GCCCAGATTCACGCGCAGGTTTTCATTCTGCTCCTTCAACGCAGTGAGCTCCTTTTCCAGTTCCTCGGAGCCTTTGGCCGTGATCTTCATCTGACGGTTCAGATGCTTGTTCAGGTCTTCGATCTCAGCCCTCAGGTCCTTGATCTCCTTTTTCAGCGCCCGCTGCTTCATGAACGCGGCGCGCCAGACAACCACTGCCAGCGCAGCGCCCATGGCCAGCCCCCAGAAAAAGGGGTGCTTCATCAATTCCCAAAGTGATTCCATGTTCTCTTGTGTTCTGCCTTTCCAGTTTCTGACGCCCCATCACCGCCGCGCGTTCATTCAATCCATTCCCCCCCGACCATCACCTTCTCCGGAAGCCCTGAAGAATGAACGACCGCCTCATGAGCCTCCTCAAGGCCGCCGGAATGCGGAAGGGTCATGCAATCAGCAAAGGCTCCGCGGCGGAATTCACCGAAGTGACTCCCAAACCCCATGGCATAGGCGCCATTCAAGGTCCCCATGCGGACGACCTCCTCCGCGGGCACGTCTGGAAAGGCGTTCGAAAAACGCCGCATCTCATCCAGCATGCTCATGCGCGCTGCTCCCCCGCCCTCGGCATCAATCGACGCCAGACTGTCCGTGCCCAGGCAGACCTTCACGCGCGCCTTGACCAGCTCATGATAGGGAAACGGCGGATGAGAGAAGAACGCGTGACTGCCGGGACAATGCACGACCTTGGTCAGGTGGGAGCCCAGTCTGGCGGCATCGCCTGCGGCGAGTCGATTGACATGAGCCGCCAGGAATGAGGGATTCAGCAATCCCTGCTCCTGCGCCATTTGAACCGGAGATCCGCCGCCACAATCGCCCATGTCGCGACCAAGCCCCTTCAGCCAATCGAACATCTCGCCGCGCGCATCGTGAAACATCTCGAACTCCTCGTCCGACTCGGCCAGATGCATCGTTGTCATCAGGCATTCATACTCAGCCGTCCGGGCGATCAATTCAGGCAATCCCTTCGCGGTTGAGTATAGGGAATGAGGCGAAAGCCCCATCTCGTTTTCGGCCGGCGCCAGTTCCTTCACCGTCAGCATCGCCAAATCGAGGAGGTCTCCGGCCGGCGCTCCGGCATTCAACCCGGTCAATTCAAGGTAGGGAACGAGCCGGATCGGCGCGTCATCCCAGACATCCGCCAGCAGTGAATGGACGGAGAGCACATCGCCGACGCTGGTGATTCCCGCCCGGGCCGACATCTCCGAGCCTGTCCGCCAGGATTTCAGGAATTGCTCCCGCGTCCAGGACCTCTTCAGTCGGATGATGCGACGCAACCAATCGGTGAATGTGTCGCCCGCCGGAACGAGTCCGGCCATGCCCGTGTATTCGAGATGGCAATGGGCGTTGACCAACCCGGGCATCAGGATCACCTCGCCCAGGTCTTGCGCCGGCGTATTCGCCGGCGCGTTCAGATCGCCCAAGGCTCCGACAGCCGCAACCCTCCCTCCGGACACAAAAACGCGGCCTGCTGTTCGTCCTTCAAACGGGCGGCTTCAGAATGGTTCTTCGCCTTCTGCTTGCTGTGCACCTTCCGGATCTGCGCCTGAACCTTCTTGGTCACCAGGTCAATGGCGGCGTAAAGATTGTCTTCGTGATCCTCCGCGTAGAGATCCGGTCCCGGCATGCGGAGCAAAATGGCGCATTTGAACGCCTTTTCCGGGGCCTTGGTCTTGTCATGCTCCAAGGTCACCTGGGCGTCGATCGCGTTCCCGTCAATATGCTCAAGCTTCTCAATGCGCGAACGCACATGGTCTTCAATGGCTTCAGTGAGGGTGAGATTGTGGGGTGAGATGATCAGTTTCATAAAACAGTGTTTCTATCGATGGTGAAGCGGTTGCTGCGAAGCGACAACAACAGGAAACAAAGGAAAATCGGATCTTTTGTTTCCTCGTAGGATGTCCGTCTCAACCGTCAAAACCGCCGGAAAGTTAGCGCCGATGCCCGCGCGTGACCAGCGATAACGTCCATCCTGCATCACCAGCATGATCGCCCGCTTCATCGCCATTCGCTGCACGTTTCTTGGGATTGCAGCCGCAGAATTTGATCAGGCGGATTCCAGCAGGCCGGATTCCAGCCGGGCATAGCGTTCCAACATGCCGTCATAGACCTTGTGGGCCTCGCTGTTCGGACGGGCGGCCACGGTCATCGCGGGTTCCCCGCTCAGCGCGTCCGCGAACGGGATGAACTCCCCCTTCTCCGCGCAGGCGGCTCCGTGCAACGCCCTATAAGCCGCGCCCAGCGACGCCGAATTGGGCTTGTCCGCCGTGTAGACATCCACGCCAAAAACATCGGCAATGACCTGGAGAATCGCTGGATTGGTCGAAGCCCCGCCCGTCGCAAGTATCTTCGAAGCCTCAATTCCGATGTTGGCGCCATGCAGACGCATCGACAGAAACTGCCCCTCCACAACCGCGCGGATTTCAGCGTTGTCAGGGAACGAATCAACCGGCTGATCGTCGGCCGCAAAGCGGTCGGCCCCGGTGGTCAGGATCGGCGGGGTGATCTCCGGTTCCTTGCGATAGAAGCCGATTCTGCCCTCGTTTCCGGCCGGGGTGTCGGCCAATGCCTGATTGAAATCATCCCAGGAGCCGTTGGCGCAGCGGTTGCGGATGTCCTCCCGGGTCATGGAGCCGTTCTTGTAGCAGACCAGCGCCATATAGCCCTCCGGATCGACGGGACTGGCAAAGATGTGGCCCTCCGATGCCGAGGGCTTGGGTTCGCTCAATGCCGCAAACACCGTATCGCTGGTCCCGAGGCTGATGGCGATCTCGCCCGGATGCTCGAGACGCAGCCCCGCCAGACTGCACGGATTGTCGCCGGAAAATGCGATCACCCGGCAGTCGGCCGGAAAACCATACTTCTCGACGAACCAGCCATGAATATTGCCGACGCAGGCATGGGACAGGACGATATCGCCCAGCTTCTCCGCCAGGCCGTCGCCGCATTCCGCCACGGCGGCGTCCGCCCAATCGCGACTGCGAATGTCCATGAGATTCATCCCGGAACCATCGCTGGCGTCGATCGGCGCGTAGTCGCCAAGAAACAGCGAGGCCGCAAAGGAGCTCACGAGGTCGATGTGCTCGGTCTGGTTGTAGCCCTCCATCTTGACCTGGGAGATCTTCGCAATCTGATTGCCGGTGAAACGCTCGTAGGCGCGGGAACCTGTCAGTTCGGCGACGGCCTGCGGTCCGCCCAAAGCCTCCTCCAACGCCCGGCATTGGTAACTCGTGCTGGAATCCATCCAGATCGGCGAATCTCCGATGGCGAAGCAGCCCTCTAGATTCTGTCGCAAACTCTTCTCGGGCTTCAGTTGCCGCAGCGAGATGGCGGAATCGAAGGCCCAATAGACGCTGCCGTGTTGTTGGCCGGAACCCGACAAGGCCGCCACGCGACCAAACTCAAATCCGTCCGCCTTCATGCGATCCAGCAGCAGGTCAAACGCCGCCACCCACATGATTGCGGGCGAGGTCACCGTCAGACCGTCCTCGCCATGATGCACGCCGGCCTTGGTTTCAAACTCCGGCAGGTCCGCCTCGAAATTGATCGTCGTCTCATGGACGATGTTCAATTCCGCGTCGACGGCCGTGGCCTTCAGGCTCTGGGTCGAGGAGTCGAAGCCAAGGTATAGCGGGGATTGGGAAGTGTTCTCTGAATCAGTCATGGCTCTGGCGCGCAAGTTTCAGGCAGCGCGCATGTTCATGGTTTCAAGTTCTGTTGTCACTTAAAGTTGAGAAGTCCCCCACGGCCGTGGGGGAAGGAGATTCTAAAGACGAGGTCATGAAGAACGACGTTAGGCACTTTTGAACGCGGCACAAATCGAATTCACGGCCGCCTCTCTCGCATACCGTTGCTCTTCGCGCGTTTCCAGCGTCTTGAACACGATCTCCGATCCGCCGTCGTCGTTCTTTTCGATCCTCGCGGTCGTTTCGGCGTTCAGTTCCAACGCCCGTTTGAACTGCTTGTTGCCCTTAATCGGTGTCAGGGAGTAGTCCACCGTAAGCCCGGCGTCGCGCAATTCACTGATCAGTTTCAGCGTCTCCGCGCGCAACGCTTCCTCCTCGATCAGGCAAAAGACCTGCACACCGCCGGTAAATTCGGGCATGAGCTCGCGCTCGTTCAGCAGGTCCGCCAGAACCACATCGCCGAAGCCGAAGCCCAGCGCGGGAAGATCCACCTTCCCATTGGAGAGCAACTTCAGCAGACCGTCGTAACGCCCGCCGCCCGCGATGGCGCGAAACTTGCCCTTCTTGTCGAAGGCCTCGAACACCGGCCCCGTATAGTAGGCCAGTCCGCGGATGATGTTGTAGTCGATCCGGACGAAGCCGGCCAGGTCGCGCGCGGCAAGGTTGTCGAGGATGACCTTCAGGTCCGGGGTCGGCTCCGCCTTGTCGATGAAGGCCTTCACCTCCTCCAGGGAAAAGCCCAAGTCCTTCAGTTTCTCATCGCTCTTGGCCGGATCCTCGCGCTCCAGCTTGTCGATCACCTGATAGAACTCGTAAGCGCGCCCGGCGTCGCCGCGCCGCCCGTAGAAGTCCTCCCAGGCATTCCGGCTGCTCAGGCGGATCTCGAAGTCCTCGTCGGTCAGCTTCAACTCGCGAAGAACGTCAATGAGCAGGGCGATCAGCTCTGCATCCGCCGCCGGATCGGTCTCGCCGACGATGTCCGCATTCAGCTGAAAGTGTTCACGCTTGCGTCCCTTCTGCTGCCGCTCGTAGCGGAACAACTGCGGAATCGAGAACCACTTGATGGGCTTCTTGTACTGACGTTCGCTGGAAACCACCATCCGCGCAAAGGTCGGGGTCATCTCCGGGCGCAGGGCGATCATGTCGCCTCCCTTGTCCTCAAAGTTGTAAAGCTGTCCGACAATCTCATCGCCGCTCTTGGCGGTGAACAGCTCGAGAG
>JAYPGD010000454.1:0-4944 GCA_038126655.1 Verrucomicrobiales bacterium | reverse complement strand
TCCATTTCGGGCATCGTCGTCAGCGACATCGACGCCTCCAACGAATCGCTGCGCGTCAACCTCTCCATCCCGCACGGGACCCTCGCTCCGACCGAGGGCACGGCCCTCATCTTCCCGGACTTTGACGGCTCGGACGGGACCCTGGAATTCGTCGGTTCCCAATTCCGCATCAACAAGTCCTTCGAAAGCGGGTTCATCTATACGCCCGCGCCGGATTTCTTCGGTCAACCGAAACTCACCATCACCGTCAACGACCTCGGGAACTCAGGAGACGGCGGTCCCATGAGCGCCACTCTCGACTTGCCGGTGATCGTCGCCCCCGTCAACGACGTTCCGACAACGTCAGGCATTCCCGACCGGGCCGTCCCCCGGGATTCCTCCCCGATCCTGGTCAATCTCGGCGCCGCATTTGACGACATTGAGGACGCCGATCAGGAACTCGAATATGAGATCGTCTCCAATACTCATCCGACGCTCTTTGACGGTGTCCGCATCGAGCCCGCCACGGCAACGCTCGTCCTGACCCCGGCGCTGGCTGCGACCGGCGTCTCGAGACTTGTGGTCCGGGCCGCTGACAAGTCCGACGCCGAAGTCGAGGCCGCCTTCTTTGTGGTGGTTCACGACGTTCAGGAAACCCGCCTTTCCGCCGCCCTGCCCTCCGCGCAGGACTGGTTCGGGCAAAGCGTCGCGGTCCACGGCGACCTGTTGGCCGTCGGCGCCTGGCAGGACGATCAACTTGGGGAGAACGCAGGCTCCGTGCGACTCTTCAAGCGCATCCCCGGAGCCGAGGACTCCTGGGAAGCTGTAAAGACCGTCACCGCCCCGGATGCAGCCGCCGGTGACGCCTTCGGCCGCTCCCTCGCCCTCGCAGGCGACACCCTCGTCGTCGGGGCAGCGGGATCCGTGCATGTCTTCCAGCAGGACTTCGGAGGCCCCGACGCCTGGGGAAGGGTCACACGCCTCGCCTCCACCGCCGCGCAGTTCGGTTGGTGCGTCTCCGTAAGCGGCGACACCCTGCTTGCGAGCGCCCTGCTCGCGGAGGTCGCAGGCATCCAGAACGTCGGAGCCGTCCTGCTCTACGAGCGCAATCAACCGGCGCCCGATCAATGGGGCTTCACCCGCGCGCTTGTCCCGGGTGACCCGTCCGCCGATCAACAGTTCGGCTCCTCAGTCTTCATCGATCAGGACACAGCGCTCGTCGGCTCGCCGTCCGACGGCCCCGGCTCGGTCTATATCTTCGAACGGAACCAGGGCGGAACGGAGCAGTGGGGGCAGACCGCGAAACGCAGCCCCGATGGCCTCGCCGCCGGGGCCCGGTTCGGGGGATCTGTCGGCTTGTCGGGCAGTGACGCCGTCGTCGGAGCCTATCGTGACGACATTCACGGCGAGCACTCCGGATCCGCCTTCGTCTTCTCGCGAAATCAAGGGGGAGCCGGAAACTGGGGTCGGATCGCGCGTCTCGACGCCTCAGATGGCACGGTCGGTGATTTCTTCGGTTACGCGGTCGCCATCGCGGGCGACCACATCTTCGTCGGCTGTCATCTGGACGACGATGGCGGTTCCAACTCCGGATCGGTTCATCAGTTCTCCCGCGCTCAGGGGAGTCCGGGCCATTGGGGCTTTCTCAAGAAGATCGCCGCGCCGGACGCCTCCGCCGGCGCCACCTTCGGATTCGCGCTCGCCGCCCACCTCGACACACTTGCTGTCGGCGCTCCGGGCGATTCCTCCGCCGCAACCGAAGCCGGCGCCATCTACGCCGTCCGAGAAGGCTCCCCGCTCGAGGACTTCCGATTCGCAAACTTTCAGATGATCGATCTTGCACACCCGGATCGCCGCAACATCCTCTGGGGCGTTCTTGCCGACCCCGACAACGACGGCGACACGAATTTCAGTGAATTCATCACGGGCCTCGACCCCAACGACCCTTCATCCAGATTCCGGTTCAATCTCAGCATCCCGCCCTTGTCGCCAACAGAACGAAAGATCACATTTGGCCCCGTTGTTCCGGGGCGTAGCTACACATTGGAATTCAGCGACAACCTGGGCTCCGGGACATTCTCCCCGCTCGATGCCCCCCTGGCCTCCGAGCCCGGTGACATGCGCAGCGCAACCGTATCCCCCGGCGCAACCTTTCGGGCCTACCGGGTGGGAATCTCCTTTCCTTGAGCGCCCCGGCAAGCGACTCAACCCGCCGGATTCACGATCACCTTCATCAGGCCTTCCTCGCCGCTGTAAAGCCGATCGAACCACCCCGGAGTCTCCTCCAGCGAGGCGCGCGCGGTGATGAAGGGCTCCACTTTGATCTTCCCTTCGGCCAGCAGACGCAACGAATCCGGAAACTCCGTGTTCGACGCGCAGCTCCCGTAGATCGTCAACTCCCGCGTCACCACCGCCTGCATCGGCAGTTCCACCGTCGGCGCCAGATTGCCCACGAAAGTGATGTGTCCGCCGCGGCGCACGACATCCACCGAGGTCTTCACCGTCGGCGTCGCGCCCACGACCTCCATGGCGATGTCCGCACCGTTGCCGCCGGTCAGGTCGTTCACCGCGTCCGTGACATTGTCCGACTTCGGATTCAACGCCAGATCCGCGCCCAAGGTCTTCGCCAACTCCAGTTTCTCCTCCGCGAGATCGATGGCGACAACCCTTTCGCAGCCCGCGACCTTCAAGGCCTGCACGGTCAACAGCCCGATCATCCCCGTCCCCACCACGACCGCGGTTTCCCCGCCCTGGATCGGAGTTCGCCGCACTGCGTGCATGGCGACCGTTGTCGGCTCCGTCATCGCCGCATGGTCGAAGGTCACATCGTCGGGCACGACATAAAGGTTGCGAGCAGGAACGGAAACAAACTCAGCGAAGGCTCCGTCGCGTCGAAACTCATCGCAGGAAACGCCCAGCACCTTGCGGTCGTTGCAGAGATTGCTTTCATCGCGCCTGCAGTATTCGCACTTTCCGCAGGAAAGCATCGGATTGAAGGTCACGCGCGCGCCTTCATCCACGCCCTCCACTGCGGAACCCAACCGCTCAACCGCCCCGGCCGCCTCATGTCCCATGATCAGCGGCGGTTTCCGCCTCCCGCTGCTGCCGTCCCAGCCATGGATGTCGCTGCCGCAGATCCCACAGGCCTGCACGCGGATCAGGACCTCGTCCTCCGCGACCTCCGGCTCCGGCAGGTCGGCGACCTTCAATTGTTTGTATTCCTCTAGAAGCAATGCCTTCATCGCCGCGATTGTTCGCTGACTGGAATCCAAACCTCAATTCTTTTGCGAGGCCGCGATGAAACAGTTGTGCGCCCCATCATTCAGACATTCTTCTTTCTCGATAAAACTCCATACAGTGAACGCCCGCTCCTTTTTGAAGAAGGTCCTCCCCGCTGTTTCCGCGCGCCCCCATCGCCCCGGCCCGCCCCGCCTCGTCCTGGTTCTGTGCTCCACGTTCCTCGCCCTGTGGCTCGCGGAGTTCACCTGCCGCGCGGCCAGGCTCGCGCCCCCGCTTCAGGCGATCTGGCTCGACGACGACAAATCCCCCTACATCCGGTCCCGGAACCCGGTGCGCAGACACGAGTTGAAACCCGGTTTCTCCGACCGCACCGCCGCCGGCCGTCTCTCCATCAACTCAAGCGGATTCCGCGGTCCCGAACGCGCGCCCGCCAAACCACGAAACGTCAGACGCATCTTCCTGCTGGGAGATTCCGTGCCCGAGGGCGCCAACTCCATCGCCGACGAAGACACCCTCGACCGCCAGTTGGAATCCCTCTATCCACCCGGCTCCGTGGAGGTTCTCAATTTCGGAGTGGCCGGCTACAATACTCTCGCCGCCATTGAAACGCTGAAGGAACAGGCGCCCCGATTTCAACCGGATGTCGTTGTCCTCGTTTTCGTGGTCAACGACTTCATCGATTTCACCCTCGAACACACGCTCTCCGGGGGCGTGACCGATCGTCCCAGGATCGTGAAGGTCCTTTTCGAGCGCTCTTATCTCTTCCGGCGGATCTGTCTGCAGATGAACCTGTTTCAATTTCGCGACGAACTGGACACCGCGTCCTGGAACAAGAGGGCCGTCGGTGAAAACAACGTGGTCCAGGGCCTCAACCGATTCAGCCAACTCGCCCGGGAGCATCGCTTCGCCCCCCAGATCGCCATCTGGCCGCACTTTCTGGACGATCAGATCGTCGATCGGCATTTCATGCCCGCGTCAAAAACGGACCTGGTCATCGAGACGCTCGCCCGGGCGCGGGGGATCCCGACCATCCGGCTTTCGGCGGCCTTTCGCGGTCATTGGCGGACCACGGCCTCCGAGGCCTCGCCAAGGAAGTTCTACACCGCCAACGCCGACGGCATGCATCCAAAAAAACCTGCCATTGCGCTCGCGGCCCAGGCCCTCCGGAAATTCATCGACCATCCGCCGCCGGCCGGTCCGCCGCCGGCAACCGGCCTTGGCCTGGCCGCCGAGGAGGCGGCCCGCAGTCTCGGGGGAAAGAACTACCTCAGCGCCGCCCCCATGAAGTCCCGAATCTTCGAAGTGCTGCGACTGCAGGGGAGAAATGCCGAGGCCGAGAATTACCTGAACACCTTGCTGAAGCAGGACCCCGATGACTTCTACGCGCTTCTCCAGTTGGGTATGCTTCGCCTCGACGCGGAAGACCCCGCCGCCGCCCTCCCCCTGCTTTCCCGGGCTTCCAGGATCCAACCCGACGACTATCGCGTCATCGAATACCTTGGAATGACATTGCTTCAGTTGGGCCGGGCGAACGAGGCGCGCCCGCTGTTGGAAAAGATTGACGGACACCCAGCGGCGTCGCCCATGGTCATTGAAGCGCTGCGGGAGATCGGCGAGCAACCAACAGGAAGCAGGTGATCCGCCGCCGGACAGGGCGCTCCAAAGGTTGTCTGCCGGCGCATTTTCTGCACAATCCCCGTATCGCAATGTTTGCATCTCAACCAC
>JAYPGD010000453.1:2789-4985 GCA_038126655.1 Verrucomicrobiales bacterium | reverse complement strand
GCGTCGTCAATGGCTTCACCGGCTCCAGCATCTGGCCCTACCTCTACAGCTTCCCGCCCGTCAGCCCCTCGGCCATTGAAGACGGCTTCGCCGACTTCGCCGACCGCTGGAACCCGATCATGGACGAATTCAAATCCGCCGGCGTGAAATTCGGCCTGGAGGTCCATCCCACCGAGATTGCCTTCGACATCGCCAGCGCCGAGACCGCCCTGAACGCCATCGGCAATCGCGAGGAATTCGGCTTCAATTACGACCCTTCCCACCTGGTCTACCAGAATGTCGACTACGTGAAGTTCATCCACAAGTTCGGCAACCGCATCTACCACGTCCACATGAAGGACGCTTATTCCTCGCCCATTCCGACCGAGGCCGGCGTCTTCGGCGGCCATACGAACTTCGGCGACGCCCGCCGTTCCTGGGACTTCCGCTCCCTCGGCCGTGGCTCGGTGGACTTCGAGGAAATCATCCGCGCCCTGAACCACATCAATTACCAGGGCCCGCTCTCTGTCGAATGGGAAGACATCGGCATGAACCGCGAAACCGGCGCCGCCGAAGCCGCTGACTTCGTCAGGGCCGTCGATTTCGAACCCAGCGACGTCGCCTTCGACGCCGCCTTCGACAAGGAAAACCAATAGGCGGTTCTCAATATCTCTCACAAAGCCCCGTTGGCGAAAGCCTGCGGGGCTTTTTGGGGTCCCCCTCGGCAATTCCCCGCGGCGCCTTTTCCATTTCAAACAGCCCCGCAATCGGGAGATTCAGAACTTCTCCGCCCACGCGCGAATTCCCTGCATGATCATCTCGACCGCCACCGTCCCCACGAACAATGCGGTCACGCGCCCGGCAATCTCGATATAGTGCTCGATCAATGGTTCGTTTCTTGTTCGCACCCAGTCGTGCAGCTTCTTCAACGCCATGATGGACGCGAGGCATCCGACCACGGCCAGACAGACCGCCGCGCAGGCAGTTGAGGGCGAATGCCGCTGGCCGATCACGACACTGGCGCTGATTGTCCCCGGCCCGATCAGGACAGGCATGGCGATCGCGCCGGCCAGGTGTTGAGATTCTCCGCGCAGCATTTCAATGGCGGTCGGGCCCTTGAAGACGAACTGGATCCCTATCAACAGGAACACCGCGCCGCCAAAGATCTTGAACGACGCGAACTCAACCTGCATCACACGCGTGAATATCGCATCGCCCATCAGGGTAAAGACGCAGAAAACAGCGGAGGAAATTGCGCCAGCCCGAAGCAACGTCTGTGAAAAGCGAAGGCTGTCCAGCTTTTGCACGACATCGACGAGATAGATGATGACCAGAAACGGATTCAGCAGCGCCGCCATCAGCATTGTGGATTTCAAGAATTCACCCATGACGGAGAAAGTCACGCGCGCCTGTCCGCCCCCGCCAGGTGCGTCACCGCAAAGTGCAGCCCGCCGACAACGATTCCCGGCGCCGCCGCGTAGACCGCCTCTCCGATGCCGGTGTTCGCCGCCGCCAGAAACGCGAGCAGTCCGACCACGCTGCCGCCGATGGCCACCCGCTCCGTGCAACGGCCTCCCAGCGCCAGAAACAGGACCAGCGGCACAAAGGCGCTCCCCAGAAGCCCCCAGGCGTCCAGCACGACCTTGAACACCGACCGACTGCCATACACGGCGAACAGACCGGCGACGATCAGGACCGAAGCCGTCATCGCCTTGGCGAATCCGACCCTCCGTTTACGGTCGCGCAGGACATCATGCGTCATGGCGGCGGAGCACGAGAGAATGATCGAGTCCGCGGTCGACATCGCCGCCGCGAACAATGCCGCCAGAATCAGGCCGCCAAACACGCCGGGCAGGAACTCCTGCGCCATTTTCGGCAACGCCAATTCCTGGTCGAATTGATTCGCGTCGGGAAACACCAACCTTGCCAGCATTCCGACGACGATGGTGAAGGTGTAGAACAAGGTGAACCAAGTGTAGTAATAGACGCGCATCCGCGTCGCATTCTCGGGACTGTCCAGGCACATGTAGCGGATCACGATATGCGGCTGACCAATCACCGCCACGCCCCCGAAAATCCAACCGACAATGAACAGCACGATGCCCGCAGCCGTTTTCTCCGGGAACACGGACATGTATTCAGCCGGCAATCGGTCCAACGCGTCCCCCACGTCCCCCGGGCCGGCCCGGTGTGGGATTCCGGCCGCGCTGAGGGCGG
>JAYPGD010000453.1:0-2779 GCA_038126655.1 Verrucomicrobiales bacterium | reverse complement strand
TCCGACCGCCATCAAGACGAACATGCCCGCCACCATGACCGCGGATTGCGCCACGTCCGTCCAGATCGACGCCCGGATTCCCCCGAATGCGCTGTACAGCAGCACAATGACGCCGCCCACCATCACCCCCATTGCCGGCGGCCACCCGAGCAGGACCGACGTCGCCTTGGACCCCGCTGTCAACTGCCCTGAGGCGTAGAGCGTCAGCAGGAGAATCGTCAGAACGCCCGCCCATCGCTGCAGCGCCTTGTTGTGACGTCCCTGCCAATACCCCAGCAGACCGCCAAAGGACTCGATCGCCGGAATGCCCGAGCGTTCGCGAATCGGGCGCACGGCAATCAGGGAGACCGCGAGATCGCCTGCAATCCAGCCCACCATCAACCAGATCGAGGGCAGTCCCATCGCTTAGGTTGTCCCGATCATTCCCGTGAACATGAACCCGCTGTTGTTGGTCGCAATGGCGGAAAGCCCCACCAGCGACGGCGGCACGGACTTGCCCGCGACCAGGTAATCCGACGTCGTCTTCCGCGCGTAGCGCGCCGACAGCAGGCCAATGCCCAGAAAGGCGAGCAGGAAGAACCAGAAGCTGAGGTGAATCACGGCGCTTCGGAAGTTGTCTTGTCCAGCTGTTTGAACATGGCTCGAGTGATCGAAGGGTCCTTGTCATACCCCAGGCGGCGCCAGAATGGCCGCGCCTCGTGGCTCGGATAAAGCCGCACACGGCGGCAGTTCAACGAACGGGCAAACTGTTCCGCCGCGCCGGCCAGGACCCGCCCATATTCCCGGCGTCTCACAGAAGGATGCACCTGAATCCGGGCAATCCACAGGTCCCGCCCCGGTTGCCAACTCGCCTCCAGCAGGGTCGTCCGCTGATCAACCGCCCGCCGATGAGGAACCCAGAAAAACCGCACGAAAAAACGTCCCAGCTTTCGATCGCCATCCAGCGTGTAGGGGTGACAGGTGATGGCGTCCGGCAGACACCCCGCAAACGCGGCCTTGGCGCATTGGACGTCATGGGGATCGACAACCGAAACGGCCATGGCGAACTCAATGGGGAATCGGAACAATCCGCCGGCGCGTTCCAATGAATTCAGGCCGGGGGTCCTGGTCGCAGAATGGCTCCCCGGCCCGGTTGCTGATCGCATTGTAGACGAAGAACACATTGCTGCGCGGCAAGGGGGAGATGTTCGAGGCGCTGCCGTGCATCGTGTTGCAGTCGAAGATCGTCACCGTTCCGGGAGGCCCGGTCGGAACCGAAATGCCGAACTCGTTGTGCAGCTTCTTCAGGCTTCCGTCGTCCGGGACGCCGATGCTCTGTTTCTTCAGCGACTGCTTGTAATTCTCCTCGGGCGTCTCCCCGACGCAGGCGACGTACGTTCGGTGCGACCCCGGCATCAGCATCAGAGACCCGTTGTAGATTGTATTCTCCGTCAGCGCGATCGACATGCTCAAGGCGCGCATGCGGGGCAGCCCGTCCTCCACGTGCCAGGTCTCGAAATCCGAGTGCCAGTAAAACCCCTTGCCCCGACAGGCCGGTTTCAGGTTCGCCCGGGACTGATGGATGTAGACCTCGTCATTCAGGATGTATCGCGCGATGTCGGCCAGTCGCGGATCGCCCGCCAACCCGCCGAACTTCTCACTCAGTTGGTGGACGCGGAACAGCGAACGAAGTTCGTTGCTGTCGGGTTCCGTGAACGCCTCGGGCAGAACCCGGATATGCGGAGCCGTCCGCAGTGGCTCCAATTCCTCCTGCAGCTCACCGACCTCGGACTCGCCAAAGATGTCATGCAGGACGACGAAGCCGTCCCGCGCGTAATCTTCCACCTGTTGAGGCGTGATGCTTGGAGGCGGGTCGCCGCTCCCGCCATGGATCACCGGATCCCGGCGCTCCAGCATGGCGGGCTCGGAATGGTGACGGGACGGATAAAGGTCGATGCGCCCTGCGCCGGCGCCCAATTCGTTTTCCTTGCTCATTGCGAGAATTCAGTCGGAGGTTGCCGCGGGATAGGCGCCCGTTTCGTCATGCACTTCCTGTCCTGTGACCGGAGGATTGAAAACGCAGGCCATTTTCATTTCCGTGCGGGCGCGCAGGATGTGTCGATCATGTTTGTCCAACACGTAGACCGTGCCCGGTTGGATCGCCTGGATCTGGCCGTCGGCCAGGGTCTCCACCGTGCCCTCTCCTGACATGCAATAGACAGTTTCCAGCTGGTTGCGATACTTCATCTCGGTCGCCGTGCCCGCGTAGATGGTGGTGATGTGGAACGAGTAGCCCATGTTGTCGTTGGCCAGGACGAGCCGAACGCTCTCCCAGTTCTCCGCGACAACCCGGCGCTCCGTCTTCTCCGCTTCGTTGAGCCTTCGGACTATCATGCTTCCACCAGGATGGGTTCTTCGTGGACGATTCTCGCAAACTCCTTCTGCTCGGCCGGCGTTTCCTCCGCCAGCAACTCCTCCGTCGATTCGATGACGATGTCGATGCCCCGGATCAATTCCTCATCGGAGATCGTCAACGGCGCAAGAAACTTGACGACCTGCCCCTCCGAGCCTGAGGTCTCGATGATCAGGCCCTTTTCAAATGCTTTCCGGGTAATCGCGGACGCCCGCTCTCCCGCGCCAAAATCAAGCCCCTGAATCATGCACCGGCCGCGGAGCGAGATGGTTTTCCCCGCCTCGCCTTCCAGGAAATCGCTCAGCTTGCCCTCCAGAATCGCGCCCTTTTCCTGCACGCGGTCAGCAAAGTCCGAACCGTCCCAGAAGCTCTCCAACGCCCGGCGCG
>JAYPGD010000452.1:695-5010 GCA_038126655.1 Verrucomicrobiales bacterium | reverse complement strand
TTCTGCACGGCTTCGGCCGCCGTCTTTTCCAGATCGGTCGTCGGCAAAGGCGGGGTCTTGACGGCGGATGAATCCGTCGCCTTCGGGGTCGGCGGGACCGGCGGCGCGGGAGGGGCGGATGGAACCGAAGGAATGTTGGGCAGGTTCATGCCGGGCGGCAGATTCAATCCCGGCGGCAGCCCCGCCCCGGGAGCGGCGGCGGCGCCCTTGTCGTCCGGCCCTTTCAGCAGATCCTTGCGCGGCTTCATCAGGGCGTCGACCGTGTATTTCGAAACGACGAAGATGGTCCCGGCCAGCTTCTTTTCATTGGCCAGTTTCTCTTCCGCCTTCTCGACCTTCTCCCGGTGTTCCTTGTCGAGCGTCTCCTTGTCCTCAGGCTTCTCGCCCTCGGCGGCCTTGCGTTCCTTCTCAATCTTCGCCGCAACGTCAAACTTCAGGAAATACTGCTCCTTGTCGTCCTGCTTGCCGATGCTCAACTCGTAAGTGAATCCCTCGAAGGTCTCGATCGTCGCCTTGGTCGGCTTGTCGAACCCGGTCTCCGTATCCGGCTTCCCATTCGCCACATCCACGAAACTGGGCGAGGACATCAGGTACTTCAGGCTGCTGGTCTTGGAGGAGTCGAGTTCCTCGCCTTCCTTCTTGTCGACCAGCGCGTAATCACCGGCGTCCGACTCGCGGGAAACGCTCCAGGCATTGGTCGCCTCGGCCGGGGCATACTTGATCGATTTGATCTTCTCGATCTTGATGAAGTCCTTGGACAGCCAGTCCGCGGCAGCCGAAGTCACGCTGCTGAAGGTCGGCTCGACGAGGCTGATCGAGGCGAGATCGTCGCCCAACAACACATAGCGTCCATCCGGGAAGCTGCCCCCGCCCATCGGGCCCTGGGCCTGCTTCTTGCGCATGTGTTCCTTGCCGATCCGCAGGGTATGCGACGTCCCGCCCGCGCGGAATTCCACCCGCGTCGCCGCCTTCTCCGCGTCATCCGACTGCGCGGGATCGAGCAGTTTCAAGCGGCCGAGATGCGACTCGCCGACCTTGGGTTTCTGCACGGGCTCCATCTCCCAGACCGTGCGCAGCAGTTCGTGGATGTTGTCGAAGTTTGCGGCGTAACCGCCGCGTTCCTTGACCGTCCAGCCGCCCTCGCCCTTGGCCAGGTTGACCTCGCCGTCGCTGTCCTTGATGGCGATCTCCGAGACGTCGTTCAACGGGAAGTCCGCGATGACCTTCTTGTCGGACGACGCCGCCTCGGGCGACCAGTCCGATTTCTGATTCTTGAATGCGACAATGCCGATGCCGCCGTGAACGACGGCCAGCGCGACCAGGATTCCAAGTTGTTTCTGATTCATCGTGCCGAAGAGCTTTTGCGTTTGAAGACCGCAACCCCGATGCCGAGCAGCACGAACACGCAGGGCATGCCGAGGATGTTGGCCCATTTCAGTTTGTTCTCCAATGCGTCGATATCCTTGCGCAGATCCTTGCGGATCTCCTTCAGCGCCTTCTGCTGCTCCGCCTCCTGCTTCTGGAAGTTCTCGATCTCCTTCTGCTGTTCGGGGGAAAGCACCATCTGCTGATCCGCCGCCTTGTTGCGCTGCAGCTCGTTCAGCTTCTTCTGAAGGTCGGCGATCTTGTCCTCCCGCTCCTTGATCTTGCCCTGGTATTCCTCCTGAGCCTTCGCCTGCAGGTCCTTCACGACCGTGAATGGGCGACGTTTGATCGCCCGGCTGCGGGTGCCGATCAGGTTGCTGTCCCCGGCCATCTGCTCCACCAGGCTCTGCACGAGACTGATGTTGCCGCTGACGTATTGAATCAACCGCTGTCCAAAGAAGTTCTGCACCCTCACGGAATAGCGGTCGGCGATGAAGTCCGCGTCGCCGATCAGGATGACCGCGTTCTCTCCCTTCGACTCCTTGAGAAAGTCGCCCGCGGGCTTTTCTCCTTCCTTCTTGTCCTCGCCTTCGGCCGCCGCCGAATCGTCGCCCGGCTTGCCTTCGGGAAACGCGGTGGCGAACTTGCCGGACAGCCGGATCGCCAGGTCATACTGCTTGCCGTCCGCCTTGAAATCCTTCTTCACGGAATCCGCTGAAATCTGCGCCATGATGCGCTCGACCAACTGCGACTTTTCAGAGGATTTCATCAACGAGGTCTTGGTCAGGCCCGCCTTGGGTTCGCCGGTAAAATGACCAACCAACGGCATGATCAGGTTATCCACCTGACTGAAGACCACGTCGTCCTTGTCCATGGACTCGTCCGTGAGCGAAAGCCAGGTCGGCGAGACCTGCACGCCGCCGCGCCCGTCGCCGAGTTGCGTGGTGTAGGTCATGTCGGCAATCACCTTCTGGCCGTCGAACGTGATCCCCCAGGCCTCGAGCAATTTGCCTAGCGAGGAGGCCTCGGACATGTTCATGCCCATCATGTTCTGCTGCACACCGCTGGGATCTTCCAGCGGCATCGGGTCCATCAGCGCGATCAACTTGCCGCCGCGCAGAATGAACTGGTCGATCGCAAACAGCGTCTTGTCGGAAAGGCCCTTGGGATGGGCCAGCAAAAGGACATCAACCTTCTCGTCGATCTCCTCCACATCCGTGCCGACCTCCTCGACTTCGAAGTCCTTCTTCAACATCGAGACGACCATCCATGGCTGCGTGCCCTGCATCTGCCCCATGCGCATCGCCATCGGGTTCGGCGGACCGCCCATGGCGGGAAGTCCGGTCATGACGCCGACCACCGGCTTGTCTTCGACCAACACGTTGGCAATGGCCCGGGAGATGTCGTACTCCAGCAGGTTCTCACGCTGCACCGACAACACCGGCAGGGTCTCCGTCGCATCGAGAAAGCTGACCGCGATGCCCAGGTAGAACTGGTCCCCGGTCTGCATCCGCTGCGCCTGAACGCCGTCCAGTCGCGCGGAATCCTCGGCGTCGGAGAGCGGCAACGGATTGAGACGTTTCACGACCAGCTTGCCGCCCGAGTGCTGGGTATATTCGTCCAGCAGGTCCTCCACGCGGGAGGCGAAGGTCTTCAGCAGCACCGGGGTGTCCTCGCCGCGGGTGCAGTAGAAGCGCAGCTCCACCTCGCCGTCGATCTTCTTCAGGATCGCCTTGGTGCCGTCGGTCAGGGTGTGGAGTTTCTCTTCCGTCAAATCGACGCGCACCTTGCCGAGGCTGGAGATGTAATTGAAGGCGACAAGCAGCGCGAACATCAGGACGGCGCCGCCCAACGAAGACATGATGATTTCAACTTTTTTTCCCGTCATGGTCAAATCCTCTTGGTTAATGAATCAGCCGGCGCGATGGCTGCGCAGAATCACGCCCGTGCTGAACAGGCAGAAAAAAATCAGTGAAAGGAAGTAGATCAGGTCCCGCGAGTCCACCACCCCGCGCTGAAAGCCCTCGAAATGCGTCATCACGCTGAAGGAGGACACAAAATCAACCCAGCCCCGCGACACCAGGGTTTCCAGAAAATCCGTCACCAACGGCCAACCGGCCAGGATCAGGAAGAAGCAGATCACCACCGAGATGATGAAGCTGATCACCTGGTTGCGGGTCATGGCCGAAGTCATGCTGGTCACCGCCAGATAGGCGCCGGCCATCAGGAAACTGCCGAAGTAGCTGCCGACGATCACGCCGTTGTCCGGATCGCCCAGGTAATTGACCGTCCACCAGATAGGGAAGGTCATCGCCAAGGCCAGCCCGAGGAACAGCCACGATGAAAGGAATTTCGCGACGATCGCCTGCCAAGGGGTGATCGGCATGGTCAGCAGCAGTTCCATCGTGCCCATCCGCTGCTCCTCCGACCAGAGCCGCATGCCGACAGCCGGAACGAGAAAAAGATACAACCAGGGATGCCAATGGAAGAAGCCGTTCAGGTTCGCCTGCCCCGCCTCAAAAAAGCCCCCCGCCATGAACGTGAAGAATCCCGTCAAGAGCAGGAAGATGACAATGAACACGTAGGCCACCGGCGAAGCGAAGAAACTCGCGAGTTCCCGCTTGCCGATGGTGTAGATGTTTCTGCAGGCCGGTCCCATTACTTGGCCTCCTTTCGGGCTGCGGCCGTGTCCGGCCGGGTGATGCTGCGGAAGACGTCGTCCAGACGCCCCGGTTCCGTGTGCAGTTCTTCCATTTTCCAACCTTCCTTGAACACCGTGTCCGCGACGCCGCGGGCCAGCTCGCCGTTCTTTGTATCGTTGCCGGGAAGCACGCGCGCCTCAACTCGGCCCTCTTCCGAATTCAGAATCTTGGCCGTCGCCGCGCCCGGAACGGCCCCAAGCTTCTGTGAGACAGCCTCCTTCGATCCGCCGCTCACGCGCACCAGCACC
>JAYPGD010000452.1:0-665 GCA_038126655.1 Verrucomicrobiales bacterium | reverse complement strand
AATATGCGTCGAGAAGATGATCACCTTCTTCTCGCCCATCCGACGGATCAGGTTCCTCACCTCGTGCTTTTGATTCGGATCCAGACCGTCCGTCGGCTCGTCAAGAATCAGGATGTCCGGATCGTGCACGATCGCCTGCGCCAGGCAGGTGCGGTGGAGATACCCCTTGGACAGGGTGTCCACGCTCTGGTGCAGCACGTTCTCCAGGAAGCACATCTCAACGACACGATCGACCGCCTTGGCCTTGTCGGCTCCGCTCAACCCGCGGACTTCCGCCGCGAAGCCGATGAAACCCTTCACCGTCATGTCGGTGTAGGCGGGGGCGTTCTCCGGCAGATAGCCGATGAGCTTTTTGGCGGGCACGGAATCGGTCCACATGTTGTGGCCGCCCACCATGACGGTTCCGGAGGTCGGCGGGATGTAACCGGTAACCATGCGCATGGTCGTCGATTTGCCCGCGCCATTCGGTCCGAGAAAGCCGAGCACCTCGCCGCGTTCCACGCTGAACGAGATCCCATCCACGGCCGTCTTCGAACCGAAGTGTTTCGAAAGATTCTCTACACTGATCATGAAATATGCGCGTTGCTGATTTCGCGAAAGCCGGTCGGAATAAATGCCCTGTGGATAATTGCAACAAAAAAGCGCGTTCAGGGACGAATTTCATT
>JAYPGD010000451.1:0-5017 GCA_038126655.1 Verrucomicrobiales bacterium | reverse complement strand
TTTTCAGACGAATCAGTTTCATCGACACCTCAACCTCGAACCAAAAGAACCGACAGCATCCATGAAGAAAATCCTCTGCGCGGCCCTGGCCGCATCCGTTGTGCTCCTCGGAACCGACGCCGCCCAAGCCGCTGACAAGAAGGCGAAGGGCAAGAAAGGCAAGGCCAAGGCGCAGGCCGCCGCTCACAAGGACCACCCCACCGGCTACACCGACACCCCCTTCCTTCCCGGCGGCAAATGGCGCGTCCATGACGACACCCGCCCGCGCCCGAAGGTCATCACCCCGGGCAACGTCTCCGGAGCCGCGCCTTCCGACGCCGTGATCCTCTTCGACGGCAGCGACTTGAGCGAATGGGTGAAGGGCGACGGCAAACCCGCCACCTGGACCGTGCAGAACGGCTACATGGAAGTCCCGCCGAAGGGCACGGGCAAAGGCGGCGCCATCAAAACCAAGCGCGGCTTCGGCGACTGTCAGCTTCACATCGAATGGGCGACGCCCCACAAGGTCGAGGGCAACTCCCAGGGCCGCGGCAACAGCGGCGTCTTCTTCCACGACGGAACCTATGAGATCCAGGTGCTCGACTCCTACGACAACAAGAGCTACGCCGACGGCCAGGCCTCTGCGCTCTACGGCTGGAAGCCGCCGTTGGTCAACGCCAGCCGCAAACCCGGCGAATGGCAGACCTACGACATCATCTTCGAGTCGCCGAAGTGGGACAAGGACGGCAAGCTCGTCAAGAAGGCCTACGTCACCTTGCTGCACAATGGCGTCGTGACGCACCATCGCCAGGAGATCCTCGGCGGCACCGGCCACAAGCGCGTCGCCCAATACAAGCAACACGCGGCCAAGGGCTCGATCCAGTTGCAGGACCACAACAACCCCACCCGCTTCCGCAACATCTGGATCCGCGAGTTGGACTTGAATTCCAACAACTGATCACCGAAACGGAACAACCGCTCTTCCATTCAAAGCCCCGGGATTTCCCGGGGCTTTCCTTTTGTTCGGCCAGACTGACTCAAGGGCAGTTGTTGCGGTCCTCTCATAAGGGTCTGCCACTTCGAAACCCGTATCTTGGATAAGGCTTGAAATACTGTGAGACGACCCTTTCAGCGTCACCCCATTGGGCATTGAGATAGGCGCCCGGCTCCGCCACGATTTCCGTCCATGTCTTTCCTGGGAAAACGTAGAGATCGTAGTGATCACAGTCCCAGGCTCCGAACATTCTCTCGTTGGGCAACCAGAGCAAGATGAAGTCAGGATCGTATGCTTCGCACTCACTTAGCAGTGAAACTGCTGGAACCTCATAGTAGCCTTCATCATCAGCATGTGGGTCATCTTCTCCCAGTGGCGATTCATCCGCGTCAACCCACACAACCTCGCATTTCAATGCACTCAACGACTTGAGGCTCACACGGCCGGGCTCGATTGATGAGGGATCGTATTCGAGTTGTTTCTTCGCAGCGAGGAACTGCTGGAGATCCACAGGAAGATTAAGATCACTCATGTTTACCTTCTGGTTTTGTGCCGAACGTTGAGCGGAGATCGGGGTCCACCTCACAACGCCCGCTGAACTGACTCACGCCCCCGGGCCGTGCAAGCCCAAGGCCTTGCCCAAAGAAAACTCGCCCGCTTCCGACAACGCTCACCTGACGTCGGAGAACAACTTTCTCTCAAACTGAGAACGGCTGACTCAGCCCAGCTTCCAACCCTTGCGATACTCCCGGCCAAGGAACCGCTCCGCGTCCGGGGCGTTCGGGATCTTCATGTTCTTCGCGTCCCACTCGATCTTCTTCCCGGCGCGGAAGGCGACGTTGCCCAGATGATTCGCCTCGGTAAGCGGACCGGAATACGCGAAGTCGCAGGTGGTCGGCGCTCCGGTCTTGCAGGCATGAAGCCACTCGGCGTGATGGCCGATCGACGGCGCAATCCAGGGCTTCGGTGCTTCGAAATCCTTGTAATCCTTCTCCGGCAACAGGGCGTGCTTGCCGTAGTTGGAGATGATCATCCCCTTGTCGCCAATGAACAGGTGGCCGCTTCTGTAGGCCTGCACCGCCGGATCCTTGTGCCAGATCTCCGGCTTGTTGTCGCCCTGGTGCCAGGTAAGCGTGACCGGCGGCAGGTCTCCGCGCGCGCCATACTCATACTTCGCCGACATGGACGCGGGCGCGATATCGTCGTGGGGAGGAGGGCCGAAGGCCTCGATGCTCTTCGGCGCGTCGAGCTGAAGCGCCCAGAACGGGAGATCGTTGTAGTGACTGCCCAGGTCGGACATCGTGCCGTTGCCGAAATCCCACCAGCGATACCACTTCGGTCCCGGAAAATAGATTTCATGATAAGGCCGGAACGGCGCCGGGCCGATCCAAAGATCCCAATCCAGGTAATCCGGAACCGGCATGGACCCCTTCGGCGTCTCGAACGACCAGACACGGTCCTTGTTCTTCTCGGCGTCCTCCTTCGATTGCCAACCCCACGCGCGATCCACCCAGACATGCGCCTCCCGAATCGGACCGACAACGCCGGATTGAACCAGTTCCACCACCCTTCGATAATTGTCGCTCGCGTGGATCTGCGTGCCCATCTGCGTGGCGACGCCGGCCTCGCGCGCGGCCTCGGTGATGATGCGCGCCTCATGCACATCGCGGGTCAGCGGTTTCTCGCAATAGACGTGCTTGCCCATCTTCAGCGCGGGCAAGGTCGCGAAGGCGTGGGTGTGCTCCGTCGTGCTGACGACCACGGCGTCCAGATCCTTGGCCTCGTCGTAGAACTTCCGGAAATCCTTGTAGGACCGCGCGTTCGAATATTGTTTCTTGGCGGCGCCGAGATTGTTCGCATTCACATCGCATAGCGCCACGATGTTCTCCGACTGCATCTCACGCAGATTGCGACCGCCGCGACCGCCCACGCCGATGATGCCCATGTTGAGTTGCGCATTCGGCGAACGCGCGCTGACAATGGCGGGGAAGCCCAGGGCGGCGGCTGTTCCCGCGAAGGCGGAAGTTTGAAGGAAGCGGCGACGAGAAAATTCCGGGGTGGGTGTAGTTGCTTTCTTGGGCATGCCGTGGATCATAGGCGGCAAACCAACCGGGTCAACAGTCATGAAATTCATCGGATTCCTCATTATTGGCGCCATTGCCGGCTGGCTGGCGGGCATGATCAAGAAGGGCAAGGGCTTTGGCGTTTTCGGAAACATGCTGCTGGGCATTGTCGGCGCCATGCTCGGCGGTTTCCTCTTCGGGATCATAGGGCTCCAAAGCACGGGCATGATCGGTTCACTGGTTGTGGCCACGGTGGGGTCCGTGATCGTCCTGGCCATCGCCGGCAAGCTCTCCGGAAAATAGCCAGCGTCGCCGCAGCATGGCGTTTGGAGCTTGGGATTTCATTCCCTCCCCGCATTTGAGATTGCGGGCGTCGAACGCCCCCCCAACAATCCACCCCCATGACCGGATCCGAACTCATCCACTCACTCCACAGCGACAGCCGCGCCTACGGGACCTGCACCGTCTCTCCTTCCCCGCGCTGGCCCGCCGCCCTCAAGACCGCGGGACTGGATTTTGTCTTCATCGACACCGAGCACAACGCGCTCGACCGCACACAGGTCGGCTGGATGTGCCGGACTTACTCCGCATTGAACATCGCGCCGATCGTCCGCATTCCCGAACCCGATCCTTATCAGGCGACGGCGGTTCTCGATGATGGAGCCACCGGAGTCGTCGCCCCCTATGTCGAGACGGTGGAACAGGTCGAAGCCCTGCGCGGCGCCATCAAGCATCGGCCGTTGAAGGGCGAACGACTCGCGGCGCGCCTGCGGGGCGAGTCCATTTCAGAGGAATTGGACGACTACATGGCGAACCTGAACGCCAGCCACGTCTTCATCATCAATGTGGAAAGCGTTCCCGCCATCGAACGGCTCGACGAACTGCTGGCCGTGCCGGAATTGGACGCCGTCCTCATTGGGCCGCACGACCTCTCCTGCAATCTCGGCGTTCCCGAGCAATACCATCACCCCGACTTCCTCGCGGCGGTGCAGACCATCTTCACCAAGGCCCGCGAGCGGAACATCGGCGCCGGCATCCATTTCTGGGGCGAACCCAAACGGCAGGCCGAACTGTTGAACATGGGCTGCAATTTCCTCATCCACAGCGCCGACCTGCTATTGATCCGCAAACACCTGACGCAGGAGCTTCAGCAGATCCGGGAACTGGCGGGCGACGCCGGCGACGGGCGCGATCCGGGCGACCGCGTGAACATCTGAGCCACGCGGCCCGACCATTGAATTGTTTTCATACCCCGCGGCGCATCGACTCATCGTTTGATGGCCGATCCGCCCCTTCCGGAGAACGCACCCGGCGCAGCCGCAGACAACAACCCTTTGATCCCAAAGGACTTGCGCAAACGCCCTTTGAGCCGGCCGCAAGCACTTTCAGTTTCCGGCGCGCCCCATCATAGCGCTCCGCTGATTGCCTGCTCTGAACTTTTTTCCTCAAATGCGTTGACTTCGTCCGCGGCATCTCAATATTCGCGCGCCCTTGTCGCAGGGAAATCGCGCGCAACGACGCGAACAAGAGGTGAAAGCCGCCACAAGAAGGGAACCTAATCGGCGCCAAATCGCAAACAACGCCGTGCAGAAAAACGCAAAACAATCTGAACGAAGATGAGCAAGAAGAACAACGACATCGATTACGAAAAGGTGGCGCTGCGCGCCTACCACATCTGGAATGACGCCGGCCGCCCGGATGGCCGTCACCAGGAACACTGGCTCCAGGCCGAAGCGGAGATCCGCGAACAACTGAACGCCGCCGCTTCCAAGGCGAAATCCCCGGCCAAGAAGGCCCCCGCCAAGAAAAAGGCGGCGGCCCAGAAGGAACTGGGCCTGAACGTCCCGGCCAAGGGGCAGAAGAAAGCCAAACCGGCCGCCAAGAAGGAGTCCAAACCCGCGGCCAAGGCGAAAGCCAAGGCGCCGGCGAAAAAGAAGGCCGCGCCCAAGAAGGCGGCAGCCAAGGCGAAGGCCCCGGCGAA
>JAYPGD010000450.1:1380-5020 GCA_038126655.1 Verrucomicrobiales bacterium | reverse complement strand
ACCATACACAGACCATGCGCATGCTCGGATCCCGCTCCATCTGGGACATGAAGATGGCGGCCGTCTTCGGCGTCGCGCTCAGCATGCCCATCATGGTCGGCTGCGCTTCCCTCGGCGTCTTCGGCCGCGCGCTCTATCCCGACTTCGCGCAACCGGACCAACTCTACCCCTTCATGGCCAACGAGTATCTGGGCGCAGGCCTCAAGGGGCTGGTCGTGGCCGGAATCCTCGCCGCCGCCGTCAGCACCTTCGACTCCATGGGCTCGGCCTTGTCCGCCGTCTTCACCCGCGACATCTACGCGCGCTTGATCCGGCCGGATGAAGACGACGCGCACTATCTCAAGGTCGGGTGCTGGGCGACGGTCAGCATTCTCGCTCTGGGCTTTGCCTACCTGCCCTTCATCAGTTCCAAGGACACGATGCTGAAGGCTTTCCTGACGTTGATACCGGTCTTTGTGACGCCGCTGTTCACGCTCTACATTGTCGGCGTCTTCACCCGCGCGCATGCCAAAGCCGGAGCCGTCGGCATCATCGTCGGCGCGCTTTATGGACTGCTGGCCTTGTATGACCGCGAGATGAACGACCTGGCCTGGCTGCCGTCGTGGCTCACCGGACGTTGGGAGGCGCTGCCGTGGTCCATGCTGGTCACCGCTGCGGCAATGTGCGCCGCGACCTTGAAGCTGGGTCGCTGCCCGGAGACGCCCGATGCCTCGCACGCATCGCATGGCTGGCTCGCCAAGAGCCGCGAGGAATTGACTGAAGTCCGCGAACGCCCCGATGCATCCGCCGCGCCCGCGTGGGCCAAACCCGAATGGTTCGCCGCCGCACTGATCCTCCTCACCGGCTGGCTCGTCTTCGGCGTGTTCTGGTGAATGGAGAGACGCTCACAGTTTTTCAATGAAACCGCCAAACAACCAAACGCAATGGGAGCGCGGAATTCATTCCGCTTCAACGCGAGGCTTGCCCGGCCGCGCCCAGCATGTTCATCGCCGCCGTCATTCGGAGATTCAGGCGGAATAAATACCGCGCCCCGTCGATTGTAGTTTCACACGAAAAGCAACCATACCCCCACACCCTCACACGCCCATACCCCTTCCTCCCACCATGAGCAACCGAGCAGAAACCGAATATCGTTACGAGAAACTCACCTGGCCCGAGATCAATGACGCCGTCGACCTGGGCAAGGTCTGCATCGTGCCCTGCGGCGCAGTGGAACAACACGGCCCGCACCTGCCCTTGGACGTCGACGTCCTCTGCTCCACCGAGGTGGCGCGGGGCGCCGGGCGCGCCGTCCCAACCAAGTGCCTCGTGCTGCCCTCGGTGAACTACGGCTACACCGGCCATGTCATGGACTTCCCCGGCACCATCAACAACGACTTTACGACCTTCATGGCGCACGTGTTGGACATCACCAAGTCGCTCGCCTACCACGGTTTCAAGAAGATCATCCTCCTCAACGGGCACGGCTCCAACATGCCCAATCTCGACCTTGTCGCGCGCCGCACGAATCTGGAGACCGACGCCGAGTGCATCCTCTCCGCCTGGTGGCAACTGTTGAGCGTCGATCCGGAGTTCATGCCGCGCTGGCGCGAAAGCAAATTCCCCGGCGGCTGCGCGCACGCCTGCGAATTGGAAACCTCGATGTATCTCCATCTCGACGAAGAGAATGTGCGCAAGGATCTGATCAAGAACGGCGACATCTCCTTCAACCTGGAGGGCAGCCCCTTCAACTGGGTCGACCTGATGAAAGCCGGCCCCGGAACCCTGGTCTCCTGGACCAGCAGTTATTCAGATTCCGGCGTCTTGGGCGAAGCCGAACTGGCGACCCGGGAAAAAGGGAAGGAAGCCTACGAGGAAGCGGTCAAACAACTGACCCGCCTGGTGACCTGGTTCAAGGACCGCCCCAAGGATGTCCGCAAGGATCGCCATCGCAAACCGCCGACCATGCCCATCCCGTGGGGGCAGATGCCGGTGAAGTGAGCCGACAGACGCCGCAAAGCGGCCGAGCCTCAGTCAATCACCCGCGGCGGGGGCGTCTTCTTCTTGGTTGGCGGCGGCTTCTTCGTCGTTTTTGGCCGCGGCGGCGGCTTCTTCTTCTGGAACACCTTCACGTCCCCCCCGAGCCCGATCTGCCAGGTGGCGCTGCGAACGATCTCCCAACCGGCCGCGACGCCGGCCTCGTCGGTGACCGAACGCGCCGTGAGGTAGGCCTCAAAACTGTCGGGATAGACCAGGAAACGGATGTAGTTCTTCTTGTCCTGGGCGAGTTTCAAGGCGCGTTTCAATTTGGAGGCGTCCCGTTTCATGCGGGCGCTGTCCTCGCCGCCGTTCGGAGCCATTACGATCTCAATATTGGCGCTGGAACGGTTGTCAAACGTCCGCACCGACGCCGCGTAATCCCGATTCCGGACGGGATTACGCCGGAAGTAGGCCATCAGTTTGTCCGGATCGAACACCGCGGCCTTCGCCGCGGCGGCTCCCGGCACGCTGGCCGCCGCGCTCCGGGATTCCGCGTGCAGCAGGGCCTGCGCGGTGCGTGGATTGGCCAGGACCTTCTTGATCGCGGCGCGAGTCGCGTCGATGTCCAGCATGACGGCGCGATTATTGCGGCACATCACCCACATGGCCGTCGTGCCCGGCGGCGCGGCGCGCGGATCCGGCATGCGGATCTCGTGCGGCGCGGGCGCCGCGGCCCGCGGCGTCTTCCCCATGCGCTCCTTCAGGCGCGCGACCTCCGCCTGCTTGATCTTCTGTTCCTTCTCCTTCTGGTCCGCCTGACTCTTGACCTCCGCCAAAAGCTTCCTCGCCTGCTCCAACGGCATCACCTTGGGCGCAGTCTCCCCGGGATCGCGCAGCAGCTCCAACTCCTCGGACAACGCCTCCGCGCGCGCCTTCATCTCCGCGAGTTCGTCCGCGCGTTGCTTCGCTCGAGCCTCCGCCTTGTCGACATCCGCCTCGGTGATGGCAAACGCCGAGGGATCCAACTCCCGGATGCGCTCGACCGCCTGATCCACCCCCAGGCGCATCAGGATGAGCAGGATGATGAGAAAGCCGATCACATTGGTCAGCGTGTCCAGCAGGCTGTCCAGGTTGAGTCCGACCTCGTTGTTTCCGCGACGACGCATGGGCTGCTAATTCTTGAAGAAACTCAGGTCCACATCCCCGCTGCCGACCAAGGGAAGTTTCCCGTTCCGGGCGCCCTCGGCGTCCGCCAGACGCCGCGCCGCGTAGAATGAGTCCGCGCCGTCCTGCCGCACCAGGAAGACGATGGTGGATTTGGCCTGTCCGGCCACGCGCTTCATGACCTGGTTGAACTGCGCGTTCTTCGCGAGATCGGCGCGCGCCACCTTCACCGGCGCGCCGCCCGCGTGCAGCACGACGTGATTGGTCGCACACTCGATGAATGTGGGCTGCAGGTCCTTGCCCGTCCCGCCCGACACGATCTTGTTCTCCGGCTGCGGATCGCGGAGTTTCTGGATCTCCACGGTCAGGTCCTGGACGGATTCCTCCAGCAACCGGATGTCGGCGTCGATCTTCGGAATCTCCCGCTTGAGGTTGTCGACCTGGGCCAGGATCTCCTCGGCGGCCTTGACGTCCGCGGGATCGCGTTCACTGGCGGCGCGATTGCGCTTCATTTTCG
>JAYPGD010000450.1:0-1370 GCA_038126655.1 Verrucomicrobiales bacterium | reverse complement strand
GCGCCAGCCTGGCCGGATCCTTCTCCAGCGCCTCGGCGGCGGCGACCTGTTTGCGCAGCGCCGCCAGTTCCTTCTCCCGCGCCCCGGCCTGTTGATTGGCCGCCTCGAGCCGCTGCTGCCGTTCCTCCGCCTGCCTGACCGCCTCGGCGTCGTTCTTGTCGACCGTGTTGCTGACCTGGGAGAGCGCCAACCCGGCGATCATCATCGTCAGGATGCCGATGACACAGATGAGAATGCTGAGGAAGGGAAACAGCGAGACGGTTTCCTCCGCGTCCTTTCTACGCCTGCCCATCGCCGCCTCCCGCAGAGCCGCCGCCCAGCCCGGCCAGTGTCCGGTTCAACTGGGCCAGCGTCTGATCGATGTTCTCCAACTGCCGCATCAATGCGGCCGAGACATCCACCCCGGCCTTCTGCTCGTCCAGCGTCAGGCCGCTGGAATCGCTCAACCGCCGCAGCACATACTCGTTGCAATACTCGTCGATCGAGTTCAACAGCTCGTCCTCCCCCTTCTGCAGCGAACTCATGGGAATCATCAGGAACAGGCTCATGATCAAGGCGATGAAGGTCGTGTCGAAGGCCTCGGACAAACCTCCCGTGATGCTGGTCAGGGAATCCTTCACAGCGCTGATGTCCGAGGCGTCGCCGATGCTCCCGCCGAATCCGCCGACCGCAATGCCCAGACCGGAGACCGTCCCGATGAACCCCAGGATCGGAATCGCCCAGATGAACACCTTGACCAGACTGTAGCTTGAGGCGACGGCGTTCGCGTCGATGTCCGACTGCGTGGCCAGCAGGCCGGCCGCCTCGCTGTTGTTGTTCCGCGCGCGGAAATGTTCGAGCACGCGCAACACGCGCATGATCAGGAAGCTTTCCGTCGGCCGCACCGGCAGTTCCGTCACCCGGTCCAGGAACTGGTCCACGTTGTCGCTGGTGATCTTGGGCGCGATCTCGTCAGGCAGCAGGTCGAAGTGCATGCCGCGCTGTTGTTTGACCAGCTTGCGCCATTTCCAGAACAGGATCGCCGCGGACCAGAACATCAGCAGGACCTCGAAATAGGGAATGATCCCGCGATTGGTGAACAACTGCCCGAGGTAGGTCCCCTTGATGAGGAACATCACGAGGTAGAACGCCGCCGTGGCGCCCAGCGCAACCAGGCCCGACCAAAGGGCGCTGACGTTGGTGAACTCCGCCTTGCCCCCGCCCCGCAACGCGGCGCTGCGCAACTTGGGCCGGCGCTCCGCCAGCTCCTCCGGCGACGGCTCCTCGTCAGGAGACTCCTCGTCAAAGGCGTCGGGGATCTGAAGTTTGCGGTTGCAGGCCGGACAAGGAATCTCGGAACCGGCCAGGTCGTCTTCGACGTTCAGCTTCTG
>JAYPGD010000449.1:0-5038 GCA_038126655.1 Verrucomicrobiales bacterium | reverse complement strand
ATGCTCCGGACGATGGATCCGGTTCTGCATCTGCCAACGCCAATTGTTCCAATCGGCGTCTGAAACGTCGCTCCAAGGCCCCCGTCCCGAAGGATGAAACTCCTTCAACCGGTTCAACGATTCAGAAGGAGAAGGGCCGGAAGAAACGTCCTCTGGACTGTTTTGCGGCATGTCGGAGGACTATAAAATGACCCTATTTCGTGTCAAGGCCACGACTGGGCCGGGTTGACGACCGCGCTTCGAGTCGGATCGGCGACCTTCAGGTTGCGCGCTGCGGGGTTCATCCGCGAAAAGCGACGCATTGCGGCATGACCGCAGCGGTCACTCCAGCGCGCGGGCCTCAGCGCCGAACCTGCTCGAGCGCCCGCATCTTGGCCCGCTCCCGCTCCGCCGCTTCCTCGATCGCCCGCGTATCAGCGCGGATGATGTCCAGCAGTTTGAGTCGGTCCAGGGTCTGACGAATGATCGTCGCCTCATTGGCGGAGACGCGGCCTCGCCGGGGCCGGGCGCCCCGCGCATTATCCCGCCGCGCGATGTACTCGTTCAACTCGCGGGCGTAGTCGTCGGTTAGCTTGATCAGGTCGTCCGACACCAGCCAACGGAGACGACGCAGGCGAAGGACGATTTCCATGATCGCCGCCCGCTGATCGGCATAATCCACCAGATCCATCATCACCTGCAGGGGAAACTGATCCGCTTCCGTCGATTCCTGATCCCCTTCCCCCGTCCGGACGGTCACTGAGGAATCCAGGACCGCGTCCAACCGGGCCAGCCCCGCCAGGTTTCCCAACCGCGTCTCAAGGTCCGGCTGGGACATGTTGAAAACCTGGAGCGACCACCATTTCTCGACATCCAACGGCGTCGTGAAGTGAGCCTCGAAGCCCTTGAGGAACGCCAGTTGCCAATTCAGGAAATTCGACGACTCGCCCAACATCCCCTGAAAAGCCGTCCTGCCCTTCGGCAATTCAAGCAACCGCGCGACAAACAGATGCGAACACGCCTGAAACAGGGTCCATTCGTCGCCTGACAGTCGTTTTCCCCCCGCGACGCCAAAGTCAGCGAAGGTCATCGCCTCGAACCGCCCCAAGGCCTCCTTCACCGCTTTGAGAGGCTCTTCGTAACGCGAACCCGAAAAGACAAACGGTTCCGCCTCGGGATTCTCCACGAGCCTGACCGAAACCTGCCCGCCTGCCTGCCCCCCCCGGTCGAACGCGATGGCGCTCCGCTCCTTGACCGGCGGAAACAACGGCGTCGCAGCGGAACGCAATACCTGCTGCGTCGCCCCCTCCGTCACCCACAGGGGAATCACGGCGGAACGCCCTTTCGCAGACCGATCTGCGTATTCCTGCAGCAGGGTCCGCACAACGCTTCTGGCCAGCTTCTCCTTGGCAATGCGCTGCGGCACTTCTATCCGGTAGACCCAGCCGTTCAGGAGCCGGCTCGCCGCCACCACGACGTCCGAATCGGAAGCCAACAGTGGATTGATGACCACATGGACCCTGTGCTTCCACCGATCCTCCAGCCCGATCTGCTCATTTAAGGCCGAGCGGATGCGCGAGCAGATGATTGCCAGCGAATAGGGGGTCACCCGCACATATCGCGACCCCGGCGCCTCCGGCGTCACGATTTCGGAGCTCGGCCCGTGCACCACAAACTGCTGCGTGCGGCTCTCCACCCGGATCCGATCCAAGGTCACATCCTGCCCGGAGACGCCAGACGAATAAAACAGGACGCCCGCCAGGACAGCCCGCCAACAGTCGCCTGATTTCGTTCGGGCGTTCATGCAGGAGTCAACCGCGGGACGTCAATCCCACGACCGGAATCATTTCTTGGCCTTGGCCTTGCCGCCCCCGGACTTGCTCTTGGAGCCGCCGGCCGACTTGGACTTGCTTTCGCTCTTCTTGGTGGAGGACTCCGAGGCGATTTTCTCCTTCTTGGCCGCCGCTTTGTAGCCCTCGCTGCGGTAATCGGTGATGTAGAATCCGTCTCCCTTGAAGATCAACCCGGCGCCCGAGCCGATGGCCCGCTTGACCGCGCCCTTGGCCCAGCGCTTCTTTGCGCACTTGTCCTTCGGACACTGCGTCAACGCGTCGTCTTTCATGGATTGAAAAAGCTCGAACTCGTGTCCGCACTTCTCACAAAGATATTCGTAGGTCGGCATAATGATAAAATCCAGGTTCCCAACAGGGATTGAATCGCGCAAATAAGCACGCCCTCCCGCCAGCGTCAAGATTCACGCGCAACCGAATCCGGGTTGTCAATTCGGCCCATGGCGCAATAATGGAGCCACTCCGAACACCTGTCGTCATCTCAACCCGACGCCTTATGACCAAACAAAAGATTCTTGATCTGTATTTCATGGACGCCCGCTTCAAGCTCACCGAGATCGCGGCGTTCATGGACCGCGTGGAGCGAGCCGAGGGCGCAGAGGACTTCCGCATGGCCGCCTTCCGCGACGCCCTCAAGGCCCTCGAATCCGGCAACGCCGAACGCGCCAAAAATGTCCTGCTCACCTTCAGCGACCCGACCGAGGAGCCCATCCCCGCCGCCACCACCAAGGCCGCCTGCGGCTCCTGGCCGGACAAGCCAAATGGCTGAGTGCGTTTTTGAGTTGAGAGTTGAAAGACCTGAATCGCGTCATGTTCAATTTTGAAAAGCTGGATGTCTGGCGCAAGGCGATCGAATTCGCCGACACGGTTTACGACATCACGGGAGCATTTCCGGATGACGAACGGTTCGGGTTGACCAACCAGATGCGCCGCGCCGCAGTATCCATCTCGTCGAACATCGCTGAAGGCAGCGCGCGCTTCTCACCGGCTGACCACGCAAGATTTCTGGAGATTGCGACCGGTTCGCTGTTCGCGGTCGTCCCGCAAACCAGGATTTCCCTAAAACAACAATTCATCACTCAAGAACAGCACGACCAGATCTACACGGCAGCTGAAGAACCGAGCAAAATGCTCAGCGGCCTCCGACGCTCCCTCCTCGCCAAACCTCGCCCCTGACACCCATACGCCTCACCTCTCAACTCTCATCTCAAACAACCTCTCAACTCTCATGCGCTACATCGAACCCCACGGCCACATGGTCAGCCGGACCACCGACGACTACAAGGCAATGGCCATCGCCGGCTGCAAGGCCATCTGCGAACCCGCGTTCTGGGCCGGCTTCGACCGCAGTTCCGCCGACGGATTCTACGACTACTTCCGGCAGTTGACCGAATATGAACCGCGCCGCGCGGCCATGTTCGGCATCGATCACTATTGCTGGATGTGCATCAATCCCAAGGAATCCGAGGACATCAAGCTCGCCGACGATGTCCTGGCCATCATTCCCGAGTTCGTCGAAAAGGAGAACGTCCTCGGCATCGGGGAAATCGGCCTGAACAAGAACAGCCGCAACGAAATCACCGTCCTCGAGAAGCACATCAATCTCGCGGCCGAGATGAACCAGCTCATCCTCGTCCACACCCCGCACCTCGAGGACAAGCTCAAGGGCACCAAGCTCATCGTGGACATCATCAAGAACGACTCCCGCATCGACCCGGGCCGCGTGATCATCGACCACGTCGAGGAGCACACCATCAAGATCGTGAAGGACGCCGGCATGTGGGCGGGCATGACGCTCTACCCCGAATCCAAGTGCTCCCCCAACCGCGCCATCGACATGCTCGAAGTCTTCGGCTCAGACAACATCTGGATGAACGCGGCCTGCGACTGGGGCCCCAGCGATCCGCTCGCCGTCCCCAAAACCATGCAGGAAATGCGCCGCCGCGGCCACACCGACGAGTTCATCGACAAAGTCGCCTTCGGCAATCCGGTCAAATTCATGAGCCAAAGCCCGAAATTCAAGTTGGCGGCGGACGCGTAGAACAGAAGGCATCGGAGCAGAACAGACTCACACAACGACAGCGACAGCGCATCGAAAACCCGGTGGGGAGAGACTCCGTCGAGCCCACTTCAAAGCCCTGAAAGGGCGAAAACCAACACAGACGCCTCGCATCGTCATATGGACTGGAAACCAGTCTAAACAAGGATTTTGACAACGAGACAATGGGATGGCGGCCGGATTCCGTCCACTTCTCGCCAGTTGGCGCGCGCAACGATCTCAACAAGTCGATCGGAGAATCGAAGAAGAATCCACCGCCAATCGACGAATGAAGACACTTGCCCGGCCAGATTTCCCAAGGAGCGTCGTCGCTCTGCTCACGGCGATGATCAGCGCAGCTTCGCTGACCGACGCCGACGGCGCGAACAAACACCGCCGCGTCACCCTGCGCGTCCTCGACATCGTGACCGAAAAGCCGATCCCCAGATTCAAGGTTGTTCCGGGGAGACTCTATCCACAGAACGGAAAACCCATCCCATACAGCATCGAAAACCACCGATTGGTCACCTGGGAGTCACATCGCGAGCGTCTGGGCAGGGACGGGCAAATGGAATTGCAGATTGAGGACGACGACGCGAAGGACCTCGTATTGATTTCGGCGGATGGCTATCAGACCGTCTGTTCCCCGGTCATCGCGCCTGACCAGCAAGTGCTCACAGTCTCCCTGATGCACAGTTCCGGCGTTTGCTGCGTCTTGTTGCTTCCTGACGGCTCCCCCGCTGCCGGGCAGACCGTTCAGATTCTGAACGACCGAAAAGGAACCCAGACAAGGATCAAGGCCGATGGCCGCCTGCAACCGACTCCCGCCGGCCGGCATCCGACCACGACCGACGATTCCGGAAACTTCTCGTTCCCGTTCTGGGACAAGGAGGGAATCCTCATCGCCGGCTCTGCATCCGGGTTTGCCCGCGTGCCCATGACCGATCTGGCCAAACGGGAACCGCTGACTCTCCAACCGCACGGTCGAATCGAAGGCCGCCTGACAAAGGACGGCCTTCCCCTAAAAGACATTCCGCTCACGTTCGGCACGGACGCCAAAGGCCCAGGCAAACGCGCCCTCGCGGAATCGGACGTAATTTGCACGACTGACAAAGACGGCTCCTTCGTCTTTGAGAAGGTCCCGGCGGGAAAAATGGCGGTCATCGAAAAG
>JAYPGD010000448.1:0-5043 GCA_038126655.1 Verrucomicrobiales bacterium | reverse complement strand
GGTTCGTTGAGCTTGCGCACGGCGTCGGGGCTGTCGATGAACTGGGTCACGAAGTCCAACGACGCCGCATAGATGGAGGTCGCCGCGGTCAGCGCCAGGAGCGTCGCGCGCAGCCGCATTTCGGGGTGTTCGATCTGGTCGAAATTCCGGTATTTCCAGACGATACGGAGCAGTCCTGTGCGGCAGGCGATGTAGGTCATCATGGTCTTGCGCACGGCGTCGTTGTCGGCCTGCCGGATGAAGTTGCGCTTTCCGGATTCGAAGTCGGCGCGCAGCCCGGCCGCGCGTTTCCTCAGATGGTCCAGTTCATCGGTCAGGCTCGCCAGAACCTCCTCGTCCGCTGAGATCGGTCCGGCCAGGGCTTCGGCGGAGCGTCCGGCGAGACTCGGGCTGGGCGCGGCGAGTTCGCTCACGGCGCGCGTCTGGAACCAGCCGTAGGCCAGGGCTGCCGCGACGATGGAGGCGGCCACAACCAAGGCTCCCCCGAGATAGCGCGCGGCAATCATCCATGCCGGCTTGGGCCGCCGTTCCTCGACCGGGATTTCCCGCGCCTCGCGATGTTCGCGGGACATCGTTTCCAGTCGTTCGCTGAGGCGTTGTTGCGCCTCCCGGAGGCGCTTGAGCTGCCGGCGCCGGAAAAGCATCCCGGATTCCCGCCACCAGAGGACGGCTGTATCGCGCGCGCGGCGACAGTAATCCAGGGCCCAGAGTCCGGCAAAGGGCATGACGAAGCAGATGGTCCAAGCCAACCAGGGCAGGAAGTAGCCCGCGAGCCATCGCCACGCCAGGAAGTACCAGAGCGCGTAGATCGGCAGGCCGATGTAGAGCCGGTTCAGGGCGGTGGTCACCTTGCCGGGTTGGTTCATTCGGCCGGCGATCGAACGGACGAGCAGGAACGGCGCAAGGTGAAACAAGGTCCCGAGCCAGGGCATCAACCCGGCGCACAAGATCGTCGCCTGCCGCAGCGCCAGCCACCCCGCCCACACGGTCCGATAACGCACGAGCGGCGAACGCACGGTCAATCCCGCCGCCGCAAGATTCTCCCGATGTTCCCGGATTGCGGCGGCGGCCTCCCTGGCGCGGTTGGGATCCTCCCGCATGAACCAGTTGATGCCATCCGCCAGCCGCTTCCGATGCCGCAACGCCGTGACAGGATCCGCGGCGCGGTCGCGCGACTCCGGATCGAGAACCTCCAGGTCGCTGAGGTACGGCTCCCACTCCGCCTTGTCCAGGTGGATCACCACCTCCTTCAGTCCCGCGTCGATGCGCTCGGTCATGGACCGCATCGCCCGGCGTTCGTCGCCCTGGTGATCGGCCAGCCAGGCATTGACATCGATCCCCTTGCCGATCCGGACCCAAACGCTCGTGCGGAACTGTTCCTTGCGCTCGTAATTCAATCCGATGGGAACGATGAACAAGCTGTCCGCCCCCTCGGCCGCCGCCTTCAACGCGATCCGCGCGGCGCCTGATTTCACCTGTTCGACGTGGGTTTCTTCGTGGCTCTTGCCTTCGGGAAAGATGCCCACGTCCCGGCCTTCGGCGAGTTGTCTGGCGGCGACGTCCAGCGATTCCAGATTGCGGCGCACCTGCGACTTGTCGTCGCTCGCGCGGAACGCCGGAATCATTCCCAAGGCCTTGAGGATCTGCCCCATCACCGGGACATCGAACAATGGCGCCTTGGCCAGGTAATGAATGCGCCGGCCCGTGGCGATCCCCATGATGACCGGGTCGATCAGGGAATTGGCGTGGTTCGCCACAAAGAGAATCTGCGCGCCCTCCGGCAACGGCGCAGCGGACTCCACTTCAATGCGGGGGTAATAGATCCGCACCAGTCGCCGGACCAGCCCCCGGCTGAAATCGCCGGCCAGTTCCGCGGTGTCGCTCACGACTCCCGCCCCCTGTGGAAGCCGGCGAAAATCTCCCGATGCTTCCGGACCTGCTCCGCGATCCATTTCCACTCGCCGGCATCCACCCGCTCGCGTTTGAAGAGCGGTCCCCCAAGACCAAAGCCATCCGTTCCGGCCTCGAGATAATCCCCAAGGGTGTCCAAGGAAACGCCTCCGGTCGCCATGATGGGAATTTCCGGATAGGGGCCCTTCAATGATTTGACATGGGCCGGACCGCCCAGATCCGCGGGAAACAGTTTGACCATCGTCGCGCCGGCGTCCCATGCCTGCCAGACCTCGGTCGGGGTGAAGGCGCCGGGGATGAAGGGGAGACCGAGCTCGCGGCAATGGTCGATCACACCTGGGATGACGGCCGGGGTCACGACGTAGGTCGCGCCGGCTTCGACCGCCCGCACGAGCCGTTCGCGCGAGGTCACGGTGCCGGCGCCGATGTTCATCCTCCCTTGGGCCGCTTCCACTGCAGTCCGGATCTGCCCGGCCGCGCCCTCCGTGTTCATGGTGATCTCCAGATTCGTCAATCCGCCCTCAAGGCAGGCCTCGACAATCGGCCGGATCTGCTCCGCCCGGAATCCGCGCAGGATCCCGACAAGGGGCAGCTGTCCGAACAGTTCGTGGGAGAAGACGTTGTTCATCACGCGTCAGTGTCGTCGGCTCCAAGCCATCGTTTCAACAGAATTGCGTGGCCGTGAATGGCGGCGCCGCCGGGCAGGTTGGCATTCGCCGTCTCCGCCCGGAGATCCAGCGGCGCCCGCGCGGCGTCCAGGCAAATCGCCGCCGCGCTGCGATAGCAGTCCGCCAACGGGCCCGATCCCGCAATCAACAAGGGCGCTACGCCGGAAATCCCCAACGCATGGCGCATTTCCGATCCGATCAATGTCCCACTGAGAAACGCGCGATTGGACGCATTCGCCTTCCCATGCAGGACCGCGCGCGTGCGGGCCTGGAAAAGGACCGTCTCCATGCCGTGTTCAAAACCGCGCAGGACGCCCTCCCGGTAACCCTCATCATCGGCGGACCCCGCTCCCGCCCCGTCCGCGGCCTCCGTGGTCTGGCGAAGAATCGTGGCGGAGGTCAACGCCTCGAAGACCTCGCCGGTCATGAAGGTGCGCCAGTCCACGATGCGTCCTTTGGACACGCTCACGTGCTTGCTGTGAGTGCCGGGCAGGATCACGATCGAGGCGCGGGCGTATCGCTGAAAATCCGGATGGTTCAGGATGCCCAGGAGCTCCGTCTCCTCGCCCCGCATGACGTCCTTGTCAGTCGCCGCGCCGGAGACCAGAAACAGCTCGAACTCCCGGCCGCCTGGTGAAACAAAACTGATCCGCTCGTGAAACGCGCCCGAGCCGTCCAGCTTCAACGGGACGGAAGCGTAGGGCAGCTCGCGCCAACCGATGGTCGATGTCGCCATCCCGGAAAGCAGGACGGGCAACGCGTCGCGGGCCGGCGACACCTCACGGAGCAGTTCATCCAGCCTCTCCCCCAGGAAGCCGGCAAAGGCCGATTCCCGGTCGTTCCGGTCCGCGTCCTCCGGCAACGCGTCGTAAATCATCCGGATTCCGGTCTCCCCGGTGATATCCGCGACGGCGTGAAGCCCCTTCGTGTCGATCAAGCGGAGCCGAAACGAGGAAGTGCCCCAATCGCAGCTGATGAATTGTCCGGGAAGCTTCATTGAATATCGACGGTCGCATTGGAGTATAGATACGCTTCGACGCCGGGCAAGTCCGGCGCCCTGCGTTGAATGGAACGCCGGCGCCGGCGTCGAATCGCCGGAAGAAGACGACCAACAGAATGACATCGAAACGCATGGCCATTGCCGCAGTGATCGCGCTCGCATTGACGGGCGCGCTTCGGCCCGCCGTCGCGGCGTCGGTGGATCCACCGAAAAAGACCGGCGCCAAGACCTCGTCCCCGAAAGCGAGGAAGGGGGGCGGCAGGAAGCGTCCGACCGTCGATGCGGGCGTCAAGGTGTTCGCGATCAAGTCCGAGGCGCCGGTCAAGGGCGGCAGTCCGGATGCCGCGCCGCGCCTCAACGTGCGTCTGATCTGGGGCGCCACATCCGAAGCGGCGGCCCAGACCCGCTTCCAGACACTGGAGCCGGAGTTGACCGAAAAACTTGAAAAGGCCTTCCCCTGGAAGAGCTACTTCAAGATTCTGGACAAGGATCTGGACACCCCGCTCGGGATGAACGTCACGACCACGCTCAGCCCGAAGGCAAAACTGCGCGTGCGCGCCCAGAAGGACTCAAGTTTCCGCATCCGCCTGTTCGGCGAGGGCAATCGTGTGATCAACCGGATCGTGACCATCGGCGAGGACGACATCATCGCGCTGGCCGGCTACGACGAACACAAGCTTGGCTGGTTCATCGTCCTCAAGCGCGCCCGAGCCGCCGCCCCGGACGCGCCATGACATCCGCCTATTCGTCGCCGTCGTAGCAGTCCAGGGACTCCGATCGCAACAACCGGTTCTCCGGCGAACGCACGAGCCACTTGCCGCTGTCGGGATAGTGGCACGATTCCCCGATCGGATTGTCGGCGATGACGTAGACCACGAGATCCTCCGTTCCGTCATTCTTCAACTGATGTGCAACGGTCGTCCCATACAGTCCAAAAGAATGTGACGAATCCGCAGGCGCGTGGTCCAATTCCGGACTGTTGTTCCACAACCGAATACGACCACAGATCGCCCGCAAACCATGACGCCCCGCACACTGATTCCCGGACTCGCGCTCGCCGGACTCGTTTTCGGCCTAGGCTACTGGATGGGCTCCAGATCGTCCGACGATTCGAGTCCGGCGCCTTCCACCAAGGGCGGGGCGGACAGAGTTTCGAGCGCGTCGGGCGCGAGGCTCAACCCGGTCCCCGGCGCCTCCGAACGCGCCGCTGGCGCCAGGCAAAACACGCCTTTGGGCAGGCTGCTTTCCGAGGGCGAGCCGCCGAAGCCCCTGACTTCAGAAGAGGTCGCGGCTTACGTCCGCCTGAACAACGCCAACGCGCAGAGTCTTCTCGCCGCCTTCGAGACCGACAAGGACATCAACTGGCTGCGGCAGGCCGCCGCGAATTTTCCGGACGACCCGCGCGTGATGTTCGCCGTTGTCAACTTCGGCGACGCCTCCATCCCCGGCGCGCGGCAGGAGTGG
>JAYPGD010000447.1:0-5063 GCA_038126655.1 Verrucomicrobiales bacterium | reverse complement strand
CCTCGACCATCGGATAATTGCGGGTCATGCCGGTTTCGCCGTCGAGCCAGTTGACGGGGTAGAAGAAGGGGCGGGGCACATTGGCGAAGCGGTATTCCGTGAAGAGCCTGCCGTCGATCTCGACACGGAGGCGATCCTTGAGCCTGGTGATCTGGACGCCTTGTTCGGCCGCTTGGGCTCTGGTGGTGAACAGCGTCATAAGGATCGACGCTGCGAGAATGGAAACGGCGCGTTGCACTGTCATGAGATCGCGCATGGTAGGCGTCGCGGTAGGCGGGTCAATTGGAAAAGAATCGGGGCTATCCGGTCTCGACCACCAAGGCTGTGAGGTTGTCGCGGCCGGAGGCCTCCATGGCTTCCTTGATCAGGCGTTGCGCCGGGGGGAGATCGATCAGATAGGGCGGGGGATCCTGGATGTAGCGTTCCATGCCATGGTCCCAGATACCGTCGGTGACGCCGTCCGTGCACAATGCGAAACGGTCGCCGGCGCCGAATTGAAGCGAGACGATCTGGGGATCGACGGGATCGGGTTGGGCGCCGATGGAGCGTTCGAGCAGATGCTTGTTGGGATGGTTGCGGGCTTCGCGTTCGCTGATCTTGCCTTCGCGGCGCAGGCGGCCCGGAACAGTGTGGTCTTCGGTCAGTTGGGTGAAGCCGCCGTCGCGGGGGAAATGGTAGGCGCGACTGTCGCCGATGTGCCCTACCAGCAGCGCGTCGCCGCTGAACCAGCAGAGGGTCATCGTGGCGCCCATGCCGCGACACTCCTCGTAGTGGCGTCCCACATTCTGGACGCCCTCGTGGACGGCCTGAAAGAACTCGCGCAGGACGCTTTCCTTGTCGATGTCGAGCTCGGCCTTGCCTCGGTGGAACTTGCGTGAGATCAGGTCGGTCAGGGTCTGGAGGGCGGTCTTGCTGGCGTATTCGCCCTTCTTGGCGCCGCCCATGCCGTCGCTGACGGCGAAGATGAAATCGTTGTCATCCGCGGGGGCCTCCCCGATCTTGCCGAGATAGTGCATCTCGTGCTGGTTGAACATCATTGCAAGGAAGGCGTCCTCGTTGTTGCGCCGCACCCGGCCCTGGTGAGTCTGGCCGTTCCAGGTGAACTGTCTGATGGGGCCGGTCACTGATCGGCCTCCTCCTTGTGAAGGCGCTCCAGTTCCTCGATGGTCAGGCCCTCGCCGGTTTCGGGAATGGTGGCGAATTCAAAGTCGATGATGCAGAAGCGGCCCTGGCGACCGTCGTAGGTCACGTTTCGCGCAAAGGGGTCGCCGTGCCGGACGCCGAAGGACTCCAGTTCGCCGAAGAGTTCCTTCAATTTCGAGTCACTGAGTTTCTCCACGATCTGGCCGCAGTTGGAAGTGACGAGGATCAGGCGGTCGGGATCGGTCGAGACCACCTTGGGCACGAATTCGCAGCCCTTTTCTTCAAGGAATCGGAGCACGCGCACCTCATTCTCGAAGCGCTTGTCGGCGCAGAAACCGTGGTATTGCTTGTGGACGCGGCCGTCGAAACCGACCCGTACGGTGGCTCGTTTGGTGTCTTTGACGTCGCGCATGGATTCGTGAAGGGCCGGACGCTAGCACAGGCGGCCGCAGTGGCCAAGATCGGTGGGTGACCGTTTTTTGGCGATTGAGCGAAGAGGAGGTTGAATTCCCGTAGCCGCAACCTGTAGCCGCAACCTTCATGTTGCGAGATGCGCGATCGGATGGCCCACTGGCGGCGAATCTACCGGAAACCGTCCTCGGGCGGCATGGTCGCATTGGCATGGGCAGCAAAGGGGGAGGGATCGTGGCGACACGGTCATTACTGGGGCTCCGGGTGCCACCTGAAGGTTGCGCAACAAGCCGCCGGAGAAAGAAAATCTGGCACGGGGTGTGCTTTTGCTTGGCTCAAATTCGAAACAGGGCTAAAAGCCTTCGCTCCGAACCCACCACTCAAACGAGAAAGACACAAGACAATGCCTAGACACAAGCTCGAGTATATCTGGCTCGATGGTTACACCCCGGTGCCGAACCTCCGCGGCAAGACGAAGATCGTTGACGAAGAACCCAAGTCCGTGGACGAGTGCCCGGAGTGGGGATTTGACGGCAGCTCCACCCAGCAGGCCGAAGGCAGCGATTCCGACTGCGTGCTCAAGCCGGTGGCGCTTTACGCGGACGGGGGGCGCACCAATGCTTCGATCGTTCTCTGCGAAGTCATGCTTCCGAACGGCGATCCGCATCCTTCGAACGCGCGCTCGACGATCCTGAACGACCCGGACGCCTGGTTTGGTTTCGAGCAGGAGTATTTCCTCCATCGCGGCGGTCGTCCGCTGGGCTGGCCGGATGAAGGCTTTCCGAATCCGCAGGGTGAATACTACACCGGCGTTGGTTACGTGAACGTCGGCGATGTCGCCCGGGAAATTGTTGAGGAGCACCTCGATCTCTGTCTGCACGCGGGCATCAACCACGAGGGAATCAACGCCGAAGTGGCCAAAGGACAGTGGGAATTCCAGATTTTTGCCAAAGGTTCACAGAAGTGCGCCGATGACATGTGGACGGCCCGCTACCTTCTCCTGCGCGCCTGCGAGAAGTATGGCGTGGATGTGGAGTGGCACTGCAAGCCCTTCCAGGGCGACTGGAACGGCTCCGGCATGCACTGCAACTTCTCCACCAAGCACATGCGCGAAGTCGGCGGCGAGGATTACTTCAAGGCTCTCATGGCGGCGTTCGAGAAGAACCGCGAGGAGCACATCGCGGCCTACGGTCCGGACAACCACCTGCGCCTGACCGGTCTGCACGAGACCCAGTCGATCGACAAGTTTAGCTGGGGCATCGCCGACCGCGGCGCTTCCATTCGCGTGCCGCACTCCTTCAAGAACAATGATTGGAAGGGTTACCTGGAGGATCGCCGTCCGAACTCACAGGGCGACCCCTATCAGATTGCTTCCCGCGTTCTGAAGACGATCAGCGAGGTTCCGACCTCCTGATCCCGAGGTAATCGGACATTCAAAAGCGGCGTCCTTCGGAGTGAGGGGCGTCGCTTTTTTCTTGGGCTGATGCATGAACGAATTTGATCGATGTGATCAAAATGATACACCCGAACGCTGGAAGGCGCTCAAAACGAGCCAATCAACAGGATCGCAAGACCCAAGGATAAAAAATAGATCGGCGCAATCAGGGCGGAGCATGAGTGAAATCTATTGAAACAATGCACGCGGCGCATGATGGGCGCCCAATCTGCTAGGTGGGACGGCATCCCGGTGGACGCGGCGGATTCCTGTGCGAAGGGAAGGCGGCGCGGGCGCTGGGGACACTCAACCCAGAACCAGACGGAACCAACCAAGAAAGACCAAGATCGCTATGCGAAAACTGATTACAGGACTATTGCTCGCGTGCGCCGTGTTCGCGTGGACGGGCGGGAGCCAAATCTACGCCCAGGATGAGGCCAGCGCCGCAGAGGAAGCCGCGGTGGAGGCGGAGGAGATGGCGGAAGAAGGCGCGGGGGACGCGACAGCGGGAGAAGCAGGCTCGGACGACGGTTCCGGCGGCATCGACAAGGCGGACACCGCCTGGATCATGGCGGCGACCGCGCTGGTGCTGTTCATGACCATTCCAGGACTGTCGCTCTTCTATGGGGGGTTGGTGCGCAGCAAGAATGTGCTGTCGGTCCTGATGCACTGCTTTTTCATCACCTGTGTGATGACGATCTTCTGGCTGGTCTGCGGCTATTCCCTGGCGCTGACCGAGGGGTGTCCTTTTATCGGCGGGTTTGATCGGGTGTTCCTGAAGGGATTGGACCCGAATGGCGGCGAGGGCATTCCGGAATCCCTTCTTTTCATGTTCCAGATGACCTTCGTGATCATCACGCCGGCGCTGATTGTCGGCGCGTTCTGCGAGCGCATGAAATTCTCGGCAGTGGTGGCGTTCTCGCTGATCTGGGCGCTGCTGGTCTACGTGCCGGTCTGCCACATGGTCTGGGGGCCGGGCGGTTGGCTGCTGGAGATGGGCGTAATCGACCTCGCCGGCGGCATTGTCGTCCACATCACGGCGGGTGTCGCGGCCCTGGTGCTCTGCATCAAGGTCGGCCCGCGCAAGGGGCATCTGAAGGAGAAGATGGCGCCTCACAACCTGCCGATGTGCGTCATGGGCACCGGCATGCTCTGGGTCGGGTGGTTCGGCTTCAATGGGGGCAGCGATCTCGGCGCGAGCCCGGACGGCGTCATGGCCATGCTGGTGACGCAGGTTTCCGCCGCGACGGCGGCCATCGTCTGGACCTCGATTGAGTGGTTCAAGAACGGCAAGCCCAGCGTTTTGGGCGGCGTGACGGGGGCTATTGCCGGTCTGGCGGCGATCACCCCGGCATCCGGCGAGGTGGGCCCGGTCGGGGCGATGTGCATCGGCACGGTGTCCGGCATCGTCTGCTGGTATTTCTCCGTCGTACTGAAGAACAAGTTCAAGTATGACGACTCGCTGGATGTTTTCGGCGTCCATGGCGTGGGCGGCTTTGTCGGCACGATCCTGGTGGCGGTATTCGCCGCGGAGCAGTTCGGCGGCATGATGGATTCGTCTTATTCCATGGGGGCTCAATTGGGCATCCAGGCATTGGCCGCGTTTGGCGTCGCGGGTTACACCCTGATCATCTCGGTGGCGTTGGCCATTGGCATTGAGAAGACCATCGGCCTGCGGGTGGATGAGAACGACGAGCGCGAGGGGTTGGACGTCTCCGACCACGGCGAGCAGGCCTACAGCTCCTGAGCGTCGGGTGTTGAACTTGAAATCATAAACAACGACAATCAACGAAATGAAGAAACTCGAAGCGATCATCAAGCCGTTCAAACTGGAAGAGGTCAAAGAAGCCCTCGCCGAGATCGGCATCGAAGGCATGACCGTCAGCGAAGTCAAAGGCTTCGGCCGGCAGAAGGGACATACGGAGATCTATCGCGGCAGCGAATATACCGTGGACTTCCTGCCCAAGCTGAAGATTGAGACCGTTGTCGCCGATGACCAGTCGGCGCAGGCAGTGGAGACCATCGCCAAGGCGGCCAAGACCGGCAAGATCGGCGACGGCAAGGTCTTCGTCAT
>JAYPGD010000446.1:0-5068 GCA_038126655.1 Verrucomicrobiales bacterium | reverse complement strand
GCCCCTCGGCGAACAGGGTGTCAAACGCGAGCGAACTCTTTCCCGATCCGCTCAGCCCGGTGATCACCGTCAGCTTGCCGAGCAGGATATCGAGATTGAAATTCTTCAGGTTGTTGTGCCGGACACCCTTGAGTCGGATGGCCGACGTTGCCGCGCGTCGGGACATGGGCGCGCAATGTAAGCGCGGTTTGTTCGGCGGCAAGGGGAATGTGCGTGGTGCGGGGTGCGGGGTCTGCCATCTGCCATTTGAAATCTGCGATCTGAAATCCGGCTTCCGCGTCGGTGGCGCGTGAAGTTTGGATTGGCGGGGGTGTCAAGATCTGAACGTCAGTTGAGACCCGGGGATTTTGTCGCGCACGAGAGCGGCGTTCACGCAACACGCAACCGCCTACGTTCCGCAAAGCCGGAACTTCGTCGTGACAAGCCACGCAACACGCACTACGCCTCACCCCTTCCGAAACACCACGATCCGATTCGTGTTGGTTCCCTTGGCCTGGTTGTCGACGCCCCAGCAGTTGGCGGTCTTGGTGAATTGTTGGTCGTTGATCATCACGAGAACCGGCTCCAGTCCGGCCTCGCCGCCGCAGGGCAAGACCTCCTGTTCGAGCAGGACCTTGCCGCCGCGCACCTCGCCGACCTCGAACGCCACGTGGCCGCCGGGTTTCAGGACGCGCTTCAGATCGCGGAACACCTCGGTCATGATCCCGCGCCAGGTTTCGATGTTCTTGGGCGCGGAAATCTTCACGCTCGCGGGATCGACGCCGATGAACCAGCACCTCAGCCAGTTGTCGCCCGCGTAATCCACCACGTCCAGGAAGGGCGGCGAGGTCACGACGAGCGAGACGGTTTCATCCGGGATCTCAGCCGCCTGGTCCGCCGGCCCGGTGAGCAGCTTCGATCCCCCCAGCGCTGTTTCCATTCGCGCGCGCTCGGCCTCAGTGATGGAGCCGAGCAGAGGGCGGCTCTTCTTGAGAATCAATTGCGGGACGTCGCGCCGCGGCGGGATCTGCTTCCGCTTCTCATTGATCCTGATCTGGGACTTCACCGAGACCGCCTGATTGGGCGGCAGCGTGTAGACCGAGAAGAAGCCGGACGAATGCCCGGTCAGGCGGTTGAGCGCGATCATCCGGATCCAGGCGTCCGCTGCATCGAAGTCGCCCGCCGCCTCCCGCGCCAGCAGATGTCGCTTCAACGCGCAGATCTCCCGGAGCGTGTCGGGATGGTAAAAGACCAGCAGGTCCTCGGGGAATTCGTCGTGTTGGCTGAAATCAATCTCCGCAATGCGGCCCTTGACCTCCCGCCATAATGGCGGCGCCAGGCGTGGCGCCAGCAGCGCCCTGCTCAGCGGATTGATGTCGTTGCCCAGGGGGACTCGGCCCATGAACGCGGCCTCGAGCGGCGTCGTCCCCCGTCCCATGAAAGGATCGTAGACGGCGTCGCCGGGCCGGGTCAGGCGCCCGATGAAGAAGCGCGGCAGCTGCGGCTTGAAGCAGGCGCGGTAGGAGATCTCGTGCAACCGATGCGCCGCGCGTTGCTTCGACGTCCAGAACTCGTTGACGAAGGTCGGGCAGGACATGGCGTCGCCGTCGTCGGTCTTCGCCTGCGTCGAAAGAACACGCGTCGCTTCGCCGAATTCGCGGAACGCGGCCAACTCCTCCGTCAACGAACGGAACCGGCGAGGCTCCGACGCGGGCTTTGTCGCGTCGAAGCCGAGATTCAATTCCGTTTGGTCAGGCATGGTCTTGGTCCGCCACACGGTCGCGCGGACAGAACACGGCAATGGAAACCCAATCGGTCGGGACCGACAACCCGGATTACATGTCTCAAATCCTGAGCCGCGAGATTCGGCTCGATCGATATCGACGATGTCAGACCGTGGCTGGATCGTGTATATCGATTTTGGGCGAAATCGGCTTAGACGAATCGATCGAATTGCCGCCGGGTGTGATTGCGTCCGGGATGAGGAGCGCGGAATTCATTCCGCTTCAGCTCTGAAAACCCCGCCGCGTGGGCGCGACCGTGAACCACCGGTTTCCGAAGGTTGAAGCGGAATGAATTCCGCGCCCCGCCGACGGCTTTGAAGCGCTACAGCCCTTGCGTATCATCCCAGTTGCAACCGCGCCCGTCGCCGCCCGACGGTCGAATTCCGCCCTCGACACGGCCTCGACATCGCCGCTAAACAAGGCGCCCATGAGCCAGCTTGAAAACAAGATTGCCGTCGTGACCGGCGCCGGTCGCGGCATCGGAAAAGCCATCGCCCTGAAATTCGCCGTCGAAGGCGCGGACGTGGTCTGCGTGTCGCGCACCGAAGCCAACTCCCAACAGACCGCCGATGAGATCAAGGCGCTGGGCCGCAAGGCCTGGGCGCATGCGGTGGATGTCGGCGATGTGGCCTCCGTCGACGCCTGCGCCAAGCAGATCCTGGAGGATTGCGGGAAGGTCGACATCCTGGTGAACAACGCGGGCGTGACCCGCGACACCCTGTTGATGCGGATGTCGGAGGAGGACTGGGACACGGTTCTGGACACCAATCTCAAGGGAGCCTTCCTGTTGCACAAGGCCTTTGCCCGGGCCTTCATGAAGCAGCGTTCCGGCCGCGTGATCAACGTGGCCTCGGTCGTGGGCCTGATGGGCAACGCGGGCCAATGCAACTACGCGGCCAGCAAGGCGGGCCTGATCGCGCTGACCAAGTCGATCGCCAAGGAGCTGGCCTCGCGCGGCGTGAACGTCAATGCGCTGGCTCCGGGATTCATCGATACGGACATGACCCAGGCGTTGAACGACCAGCAGCGGGAGGAGATTCAGAAGAACATCCCGCTCGGCCGGCTGGGCTCGGCCGGGGACATCGCGGAAGCCGCGCTTTTTCTGGCGGGACCGGCCTCGGCCTACATCACCGGACAGGTCCTGACGGTGGACGGCGGGATGGTCATGTAAGGCCGAACCGCGGCGGCTTCTCGGCGCGCCGGATCGACCGCTTGCGGCAACCCCGAAAAAAGCGACGAATTGGGGTTTGACAAACCCGTCAAAAAGTTCCCATTTAACCGCGACATCGAATGCGGGAATTGACGGGACCGTAAGCCCTGATACTGACTTGACGCCGCCATGGGCGTCGCTTAGACACAGAAAAAACTTAAACCATACCGACCATGTCTGACGAACAACAACCGATTGAGGAAAAAGTAAAAGGCATCATCGTCGAGCAGCTCGGCGTTGAGGCGGAGCAGGTTGCTCCCGACGCGAAATTCATTGAAGACCTCGGAGCCGACTCGCTCGACACCGTCGAACTGGTCATGGCGCTGGAAGAGGAATTCGGCATCGAAGTCCCGGACGAGGAAGCCGAGAAACTCCAGAGCGTCGGCGATGTGATCAAGTACATCGAAGAAAACGGCAAGTAAGCCGAACCACCCCTTTCCGGGCAGCGAGGAAGGTTTCGTTCCCGCTGCCCGTTTTTTGTATCTTATGGCAAGCGTAGAAGATCGCAGGGTTGTCGTGACGGGCATCGGGGTTGTCTCCGCGCTCGGTCAGGACATCGATTCATTCTGGTCCAGCATCGCCGGCGGCAAGTGCGGGATCACGGCGATCGAGAGCTTCGACACGACCGACTACGACTGCAAGATCGCGGCCGAGGTCAAGGAGTTCGACCCCATTCCCGCCTTTCCCTCGCCGAAGGAGATCCGCCGCACGGACCGCTTCGTGCAGTTCGGCGTCTTCGCCGGCCACAAGGCGCTGCTGGACTCGGGCATGGATCTGGACAAGCTGGACCGCGACGAGATCGGCGTGTTCATCGGATCGGGCATCGGCGGACTGAAGACCACCGAGGAGCAGCATCTGGCTCTGGTGGAAAAGGGGCCGAACCGCGTGTCGCCTTTCATGATCCCGATGCTGATCCTGAACATGGCTTCGGGGATGTTCTCCATGTATTACGGCCTGCGCGGGCCGAACGTGGCCACCTGCTCGGCCTGCGCAACCTCGACGCACGCCCTGGGCGAGGCCTGGCGCACGATCAAGATGGGCGACGCCAAGGCGATCTTCGCCGGCGGCAGCGAGGCCACCGTGGTCACCTTGGGCATCAGCGGCTTTGCCAAGATGCGGGCCCTGAGCACGCGCAACGACGATCCCCAACACGCCTCGCGGCCCTTTGACAAGGAACGCGACGGCTTCGTCATGGGCGAAGGCGCCGCCGTCCTCGTCCTTGAGGAGCTGGAGCATGCCAAGGCCCGCGGCGCAAAGATCTACTGCGAGCTGGTCGGCTACGGCAACACGGCCGACGCCCATCATCTCACCGCCCCGTCCCCCGAGGGCGAAGGCGCGGCCCGTTGCATGAAGATGGCGCTGCGTTCCTCCGGCCTGAATCCGGATCAGATTTCCTACATCAACACCCACGGCACCTCGACCCCGCAGGGCGATGTCTGCGAAACGCAGGCGATCAAGGCCGTGTTCGGCGACCACGCGCGGGTCGTCGGCGTCAGCTCCACCAAGGGCGCGACCGGACACATGCTGGGCGCCGCCGGCGCCGCCGAGGCGGCCATCTGCGCCAAGGCCATCGAGACCGGCATCGCGCCGCCCACCATCAATTACGAGTTTCCCGATCCGGACTGCGATCTCGATTACATTCCCAATGAGGCCCGTGAAATGGCCATCGAGACCGCGCTCAGCAACTCCTTCGGCTTCGGTGGCCACAACGCCTCCGTCGCGCTCAAGAAGTTTGTGGGATAGGGGATTGCGGGCGCCTCGCGCGTCAGTTTTGCGGTGAATCGGGCTGAGAAGCCTTCTCCGTGTCAATACGAGGTTTGCGAAGACTCGCCGTTCGCCTGCTCTGGAGGAGCGCTTGAAAGAGAGTCGGCCGAACGAGTGTATTGACACTGTTCGGTATGACTGTTCTAGAGCGAGCAAAACGCAATCCAGCGCTTAAGCATGGCAAGCGTAAGTGGCGACAGGCAGCAACCTCTAGTCGAGTGACGCTTGTCATGCTTATATCGACGACGCTAGTGAGTGGATGGGGGCATTTCTTTTATTACAGTTCTGCAATCCTCGCTGCCCCCAGGCAACCCGAGGGATTGAGAACAAG
>JAYPGD010000445.1:0-5074 GCA_038126655.1 Verrucomicrobiales bacterium | reverse complement strand
CCCAGACCGACTTCCAGAGCGCCGCGTTGGTCTCATCGACCTCGCCCAGTTCGACCAGCGACAGATTGCCCTTTTGCGTCTCCTCGTCGTGGCAGTTGAAGCAATGCTCTTCAAGGAAGGGCTTGGCAAACCCGCTGAAACTTCCGCGGATGGCTTCGCCGGGCGTGTAGGCGTCGGCGGCCCGGGCATCCGCGCCGAGCAGGGTCAAGGCGACCGTCGTCAGGAAGGTGAATGTTCGTCTGGTCACGCCAGGACTTCCTTGAGGGGGCCGCTGCCGGAATCGAACTTCTTCGCCAATTTCTCGCTCATGTTGAAGCGATCGCAGTCGACGCCGGCGGAGCGAAGGATGGTCGTGTAGAGCGCGTTGATCGGGCGCGAGCCGTCGAGTTGGGTGAACCTGCCGGTCTTGAAGGCGCCGTTGCCATTGCCGAGGAGCATCACGGGCCAGGTGGCGCCGTTGGTGTGCTGCTTGTCGGCGTTGTTGCTGGTGTAAACGATCAGGGTGTTGTCCATCATGGAGCCGCCGCCCTCAGGAACGCTTTCCAGTTCCTCCATCAATCTGACCAGCATGCGGCTGTTGTATTGGCGGATCTTGATCCAGATCGGATTGTCCGGCTGTTTCATGTGGCCGAGGTTGTGGCCCTGTTGCTCCACCCCGAGTCCCTTCCAGGCGCCGAAGATCTCGCCGCGGCCGGAGCCGATGGTCAGGGTGTTGGTGATGCCGGACTTGAGGGCCGAGACGCCGAGGTCGAGGAGGACGTCATGCCAATCGGTTTCAAACTCGGGCTTGGTGTAGCGCTCGTCCACGCTGGGCGCGAACTTGCGCAGATGCTCGGAGACGCCGCCGAGACGCTCGCGCAATCCGTTGATGTCGTTGAAACCCTGGACATACTGGCCATAGCGCCGCTTCTCAGGACCGGGGAGCGAACCGCCCTTCGCCGCCGCCAACTGCTCGATGCGGTCGAACATGCCGGAGCGCGCCTCGTGCTGCCTGCGGATCTCGCCTTCCGAAATGCCGCCGTAGAGCATCTGGAAGAGGTGGTTCGGGTTGGAATGCATGAAGATCGGCTGGCCCGCGCCGCTGGCCGAGAGGTTGGCCACCGTCGGCTTGGCCCGCATGTTCTCGATTGAATCCATGCCGATGCACAGATGGGGCAGCAGTGTCTCCGGCAGGACCTTGCTCAATTCGTAGTCGATCGTGGGGCCGCTGGGCGGGACACCGTCGCTGCCGCGATAGCCGCCCAGGGCGCCGAAGAATGCGCTGTGCGAGGGGCTGGTGTGCAGGCCGTGCAAACCATTGATGATGTGCAGCCGTTCCTTGTAGGGCTCCAACGCGTTGATCGGTTCGGGGAGTTTGGCCTTCGCCAGCGAACCGCTGTTCTTCATCCCCTCGGGAATGCAGGTCAACGGATCAAAACCCTGGTTCTGCATGAAGAAGATGACCCGCTTGATGGCGCCTTTCGACGCGGAGGCCGGGGTCGCGTTGGCAAGGCCCGGAAACAACGAAGAACCCAACACGGCACCCGCTCCGGCCGCCATGGTCTTCAACATGGATCTGCGATTCATCTGCATGGGGTCAGCTTATAGGTCACGAGGCATGGGTTGTCACAGGCTTTTTGACGCCGCCCGGGCCGGGAAATTCACGGCGAATGCGAACGCTTCCGGGCGCGGTCGCGGTTGCAACCGGAATGAGACGCAATGGCTGCAGGGCTCCAAATCCGTCGACGGGGCGCGGAATGAATTCCGCGCTCCTCATCCCAGTTGCATTCGCGCCCTCCTGCGCCGCGAGAACGGGCCGGCGCCGCGGGATCTGGATCAGCGTTCCCGGATCAGGGTTTGCCCTCGGTGGCTTTGGGCGCGGCCTTCGAGCGAGTGTCGCGGAACAAGGCGATGAAGATCAGCATGACGGCGCCGGCGAAGAGGGCGGGCTTGCCCCAGAGCGGCTTCCATTCGATGGCCTTGAGCTCCTGTTTGCGAACCGCGGCCTTCTCTTCATCGGTTGCCGATTCGGGCAATTCGGCCAACTGGGCGGCGAACGCCTTGGAAGCCTCCGGAGTGTGCTTGACCTCAATTTTTCCGGCGACCTGCGCGCCGATGAACATGCCAAGCCCGAGGGTGAAGAGCACGAGCATTCCCTGCGCCTGACCCCGGATCGCCTTGGGCGCCACCTGGTCAGTGTAGATCTGCCCCGTGACGAAGAAGAAGTCGTAACAGATGCCGTGCAGCACAACGCCGACCATGATCATCCAACGGACTTCGTCGGGGGCGCCCAGGGAGAAGAGTCCGTAGCGCGCCACCCAGGCCAGCATGCCGACCGCCAGCATCCATTTCACGCCGAGGCGGCGGAAGAACAGCGGCATGACCAGCATGAAGAAGATTTCGGAAACCTGGCCGAAGGCCATGACGAAGCCGACCTTGGGGCCGCCGAAGGACATTTCCACGACGCGGCTGGCGATCTGGTAGTAGAAGGCCAGCGGAATGCAGATCAGCATGGAGCTGACCATGAAGATGAGATAGGAGCGGTCCTTGAGCAGGACGAGGGCGTCGAGTCCCAGGATTTCCCGGGCGGAAACCTTGCCTTCCGCGGTCGGGGGCGTGTGGGGAAGGGTGAAGCTGAACACGCCCAACGCCACCGCCGCGCCGGCGGTGAGGTGAAACATGTTGACCTTGGTTCCCCAGTCGAGCCCGCTGAGCGCGAAACCGGCCGCGATCCAGCCGATGGTTCCGAACACGCGGATCAGGGGGAAGTCCTTCTCCTGGTCGGTCATGTTGCGCATGGCCAGGGTATTGGTGAGCGCCAGGGTGGGGAAATAGGTCAGCATGTAGCCGAAGAACACGATGTTGATCGTTTGCGGGTCCGGCGAGTCCGAGGTCATCAGCGTGGTGGCGCCGAGCATCAGGCCGGCCCCCGCCAGATGCATGACGCCCAACACCCGCTGGGCGGGAAAGAAACGATCCGCCACCATGCCGACGAAAAAGGGCGAGATCATGCCGGCGATGGGGCCGACCGAGTAGGTCCAGCCGAAATCCGCGCCGGTAAAGCCGATCGTGGCCAGATAGTTCGGCGCGGTGACATACCATGCCCCCCAGATGAAGAACTGGAGGAACATCATGATGGAGAGTTGGATGCGTACGTTGGTGTTCATGCGTTGATATGGTTCGGAATGGTCGGGACGTTAGGGGATGGGGAATGGCGTGGCAAGCGGGGAGATGCGGGACGCGGGACTGAATGACGAAAGACCCACCTGTCTCGCCTTCGCACAGCTTCGGCGAGACAGGTGGGTGGTTTGTCATTTGGGCGCGACTCGGGCCGCCCAGTTCCAACTGCACGCCGGATGGAACCGCAGCCGGGACGGAAGCGCTACACGGAGCGTGATTGAATCCGGAACGAACAATCTTCCGGGCTGAAGGCCCGACCGCGCAAAGCCCGGGGCTTCGAGCCCCGGGTGGATGTCCAAATGCGAAGGCGGACTGAAAGGTCGCGCGCTGTTTTTGTTTCCGCGTTTGCGCGCGACCTTTCAGGCCGCATGGAACGATCTATTGCAGAAACCAGGCCTGAAGGCCTGGCCTTTGTGCGATCGGGCCTTCAGCCCGGAAAAACCGACTCGTTCTCATCCGTTGCTCAGATCCGCTCATCACAGTTATGGCCGCGCTACGGACCAATGGGCTTCAGGACTCAGGCATTCTGGTGGTTTGATCAGGACCCGGTAGATTCGGATCCAGCTGACGCAAGACCTCGCGCCGGCAGGATTCGATGTCAACTCCCATTTCCTTGAGGATCCTGCCAGCGGGATTGGTTTCTTCAATAAGCAGGTCGAGGAGGATGTGTTCCGTCCCGGTGTAGGTGTGCTCGAGGTTTCCGCGTTCGCCATACGCGATGTTCAGAATGCGGCGGAATTCCGGATGCGCGTAGCGGTGTCTGTCTATTGTTCCCGCTGGCCGCGGTTCGATGGCTTTCTCCAATGCGGTCCGCAAGGCGTCAACGTCGACGCCGAGGTTCCCAAGAACATCGCAGGCGACGCCCTCCCCGAGTCGGATGAATCCAAGCGCCAAGTGGCCGGCCTGCGGGAGGCCGTGACCGCAGCGATCCGCTTCCTTGATCGCAAGGAGAATGGTCTGCTGGGCTCTGGGCGTCAGGTTGTCTTTGTAGTCGAGCCGTTCCTGGCTGGGTGTGCTGGTCCCGGCGTCAGATGGAGGTGAGACGTCGCTCGGCTTGCGGATTTGCCGCGCTAAGGGGTCGTGGGAAGCCATGGGCTTCAAATGGAATCGCTTTGAAAGCGCCTGGCGATGCTTGTGATTGCTCCAACAACCGGCTGCCAGGCATGTCGCCAAGATCAGGGGCGGGACAATGAGGAAGCAAAGCGCGAAGACCCGTGATTGTTGCACGATAAGTTCCTCAAGAAACGCCACGCCCCAGAATGTGGGCAGGAGTTCGGCGATCTCGGGAATCGAGACCGCGAGCATCACAAACACCGCGGCCGAAATGACAATGAGCGCGATCCAACCCGCGAGGCTTGCCGCCGGTGAACTGGGCAACGGCGGTTGCCGGAAGATGTAACCGCAGTCCGCGCATTGGACCCGGCCGCTGTAATGCTGGGAATGAAGCAACGCCGGCAGGAACCCGCCCACAAGCAGGATCATGCAACCGGTCGATGACGGCTCCTCCGCGGGGCGGTGGAAACTGCGGTTGCGTCCGCATGCCGGGCATTCGAAGTAGTACATCGATCTGTGGCAGGTGAGGGGGGCAGTCGTTCGAAGAATGATATCCTTGTCGCGATTGCTCGCTCCAATCGCGAACTGACAAGCGGAAACTTCAATGCCCATGCGGACAGCAACACCAACGCGTGTCCGGGATTGCCAGTGCGTTACGGGGCGCGGGGCAACCGTCTCAAAACCTCGAAGCAGCCAAGGGGACTCTTGCCACGCCGTAGCCGGCAGGCGAAGGCGGGAGGCTCAAATCCGTGGGGGCTTGAGGGCATTCCCGGGAACGCGGTCCTGGTGTTCAACATCAAGCATCTGGAGATTCTGGATTTTGGGGAAAATGGATGAATGGACGTTGCTGGTTGGGTCGTAG
>JAYPGD010000444.1:0-5077 GCA_038126655.1 Verrucomicrobiales bacterium | reverse complement strand
TCACGATGTCCAAACATCCAGCCTCGGCCGCGTAGTGCAACGGCGTCTTACCGCGGATTTCGTCGCGGATGTTGTCGTCCTTTGTGTCTGGCTTGGCTCCATGATCGAGCAGGGCCTTTACGATCTCGAGATGTCCGCGTTCGGCGGCGTAACTCAGCGCAGTGCGCTTTCGTGGCGGAATGGTTGTCTTTTCCTTGAGGTCGACCTTGGCTCCCAGCCTTAGGAGTTTGACCACGCAATCGGATGCGCCGACCTCTGAAGCGACGATCAGCGGAGTGCGACCGGTTCGAGTGGCAAATTCTTTGTCACTTTCATCTACGCCCATCTCCTCCGGTCCGTCGTCGAAGGTGTTGATGAGACTGATGTTGTCCGCGAGTCTTTCTGCTGCGCGGAAGTCCTCTTTCTTGAGTGCTTCTATGATCGGGTTGAGAGGCATGAAACGCTCTATTTAGGCAAGCAAGGGCGGGCAGTTTAGGATTCAGCATGATGTTCTTGCAAGCCCTTGGGTTCTGGCGCCCCTTCCGGGGCGCGTTATTCTGATGTTCTCCGGTCCGGTGGTTTTGGTCGCATGGCGACCTTCACGCACCGGCTACCATCTGTTCATCCCTTCGTGATTCGAAGGCGACGTCATTTCCCCGCCGCTTCCTTGATCGACTTGGCCAATTCCTCCGCGGTCCATTCGTTGCCGCCGAGGACTCGGTGGACGCGCCGTTTGGTGTCGAGGACGATGGTGCGGAGGTTGTGGGCGATGGTCCCGTTTTCCTGGGCGAACTGTAGGTCGCACATGGGCGCGAGCTTGTCCAAGGTCTCTTTTGACGCGACGGCGAAAAGCCAGCGGTCAGGATTTTGTTCACGGTAGAAGCCGGCGTAGGTCTTCAGGACCTGGGGTGTATCGTTCTTGGGATCGAAGGAGATGGACAGGAACTGCCAATTGTCCGGGGCGTCTTCGGTGTTCATCAGCAGTTTGCGCGTTTCGCCGAATCGATTGTTCATGCGCGGGCAGAAGTCGGGCAGGGGGCAGCGGGTGAAGATGAAGGTGAAGGCGACGGCCTTGCCCTCGTAGTCGGAGAAGCGCACGGGCTTGCCTTCCTCGGAAAGGAATTCGAAATCGGTGAAGGGCGGGATGTTGTCGGCGGGGTCAGGTTCCTCCGTGGTGGCGGCGGATTCCTTGTCCGACTTGCCATCGACTTGTTCGCGCCGGCCGGTGGGCTTCAATTCGTGGATCCAATGGGTTTCGTCGGAGACGGAGAGTAGGAAGGTGATTTCGTCGCCGGGGTTGAGATTGGCCAGTTCGTTGGCGTCCTGGACGTTGAGATGCATGGTCATGGCCTGCATGTAGCTGGGGATCTTCTCGTGTCGGATGGTCGCCTTCTTGCGGTCGGGCCCGATGTCCATGATGACGCCGCGGGTGGCGTAGCTCTTGTAGGTCGGTTGGCGTTCAGCGAGGTCCGGCGGGGGAGGTTGTTCCTGATTCAGTTTCTCCACGGCGGCGACGATCGCGGCCGGGGTGGTCTGCTTGCGCGCGTCGTAGGATTCGCGGATGCGGCCCTCGCGATCGAGAAGGTAGATGCGGCTGACCAGCGGAAGCCGGCCTGAGGGGAGGTGCACCGGAACGACCATGCCGTCGTGTTCGTCCTTCACCACGAAGCTGGTTTTCAGCGTCTCCATGATGTCGTCCTTCTCGCCGGTGAGGAAAAGCCATTGGTTCCGGTCGGCCTCATATTTCTCGGCGAATTCCTTCAAGACTTCGGGGTTGTCCGTGCCGGGATCGATGGTGAGGGAGACGAGCTGCACGTCCTCGCGTTCGCCGAGCTTCGACTGCACCTGCGCCATGGTCTCGCTGGCGATCAGGCAATCGACGCCGCAGCTGGTGAACACGAAGCCGACCACGAGGATCTTGCCGTCGAGTTCGGAGCGGGGGACGAGTCGGCCCGAGCGTTCGGTGAAGGTGAAGTCATTGAGTTGCAGCGTGGTGTAGTCGGCGGGCGGGGCGTCCTTTTCGCTCTCCGGCGGCGAGGACAGCAGGAAGATCAAGGAAGCCAGCACGCCGACGATGGCCAGGGCCGCGAAGGCGGTGAACAACTTGACGTCCGCGCCTTCGTTTTCGTTGCCGGACTTGTCCTGTGGGGCATCACTCATACGACGTCATGGTAAACCGTGGTTGGAAAGGACGACAACCGCCGGGGTGAGGATTCAACAGAATGAGGGATTGGACGCCAACAAAGAACCCCGGCGCGGCTGGCTGCCGGCGCCGGGGTTCGAAGGTTGAACCGTTCTGCTTACTTGTGGCTGTTGATCGTCACGCCGGGCCAGTCGTCCGTGCGAAAGGGCGTGGCGGGAAGGCCGTCGCGGTTGTAGAGGGTCACGACCGGATTCTCGGCCCAGCCGTAGCGGACGGCGACGGGTTCCTTCACCTTGTCGCTCCAGACCTGGACCTTGTTCGCGCCGAGGATCCGGGCATCGGCCCAGACGAACTTTTGGTCCTTGCCGGCGATGGCGAAGCCGAGCGGTTCGCGGACATCGAAGGAATACAAACCCTTGCCGACGTGGTCAAAGGTCAGCGTCGCCTTGCCGCCCTTGATCTCCAGGGATTTGTAGGTCGGGCTTTGGTGGACGACATTCACTCCGTAGTCCTTGGCGAGAGCCCAGCGGGCGAGTCGCTTGGCGACGGTCTGCTTGTTGCGGGGATGGATGTCGCGTCCTTCGCCGACGTCGATGATGACAGCCTGGCCGGTGTTCTTGAGCTTGGAGAGCGTCATGGTCTGGGCCTCGCGAAGCTCGGCCCAGGAGCTGCCTCCGGGCTGTTCGACTTCGCCGCGGAAGTCGGCGAGTTGGACGAAGTAGAAGGGGAAGTCGCCCTGTTTCCACTCGTCACGCCAATGCTGGATCATGAGAGGGAAGAGGTGGCGGTATTGATAGGCGCGTCCGGCGTTGGACTCGCCCTGGTACCAGATGGCGCCGCGGATGCCGTAGCCGATCGTGGGGTGGAGGACGCCATTATAGATGTTTGCGGGGCGGTGGTTGCCGGTGAGGGGGTTGCGCGGGGCGCGGGGTTTCGCGCCCTTCTTGCCTCCGTCCTCCCATTTCTTCACGCGCGCTTTCCACGAGGCGACGGCCTTCTCGTGGTTGTAGGTCTTTTCGGTCTGCTCCCACTTGCCGAGCAGTTCGGCGTAACGCTTGTCAGCCTCGAGCACATCGCGTCGGATCCAGGCTTCCGCAGCGGAGCCGCCCCAGGCGTTGTCGATCAGGCCGATGGGAATGTCGAGGGTCTGATGGAGTTGGCGGCCGAAGAAGTAGCCGACAGCGGAGAAGGAGCTGATGTTGTCCGGCGAGCAGCGCTCCCATTTGCCATTGAAGTTCTTCTGAGCTTCCTGGGTTCCGACCTGGGGGACGGAGATGATCCGGATGTTCGGATGCTTGGCGGTCATGATCTCCAGATCGGCATCGTCCGCCTGTCCGACGGACCAGGCCATGTTGGACTGGCCGGAGCAGATCCAGACCTCGCCGACGAGCACGTCGCTGAACTTGACGGTGTTCTTCCCCTTGACGGTCAGGGTGAGCGGCTTGCCAACCTTCATGGGCTCGAGTTTTACGCGCCATTCGCCCTTGGCATCGGCCGTGACGGCGTGCGACTGGCCACCGATGGTCACGGTGATCTTTTCGCCCTTGTCGGCCCATCCCCAGACAGGGTTCTGCTGGCCGCGTTGGAGGACCATGTGGTCGCCGAAAACATTGGGCAGGGTGACGTCGGCCTGAGCGGCGGCCGCGAAGGCCAGGGTTCCCGCGAAAGTGAGGAAACGATTGAGGTGTTGTTTCATGAACAGGGAGCTGAATGAGTTGTTCTTGCGTTGATCCCGATGTCGGGCAGTGGACTTTCAAGAAGGCTCCAGTCTGAGGAAATTCCGCCGGTCGACAATCCATTTCTTGCCGGTTTGCGGCGCGGCGATACTTGGGGTAGGATCGAGAGCGTGAAAATCTGGAAGCGGATCCTGGTATGGTTGAGTCGTGTGGGCGCGGTGGTCGCCAGTCTGTGCGTCTGGCCTTTTCGGTTGCGCCAACGCTATCAGCCGGGCAGCCACGCCTGCGGCAGTGAGCGGCGTTAGCGCCTGGCAAGCCAGGCTCTTCTCTCCCTTTCCGGGAACTTCTCAATGGCGTAGCGCAACATGGTCCGGGGCATGACGCCCGCATGCCGTTCGAGAAAGGCCTCCACCACGGCGCGATCCCGGTTGCCGATTTCCCGCAACATCCATCCGACCGCCTTGTGAATCAGGTCTTCGGGATCGTGGAGAAGCGTTTCAGCCAAGGCGAGGGTATCGTCGAAGTCATTCCGCCGGATGAAATGGAAGGTGGCCATGATGGCGATTCTTCGTTCCCAGAGATTGGATGATTTCGCCCATATGCGGAGCTGCGAGCGGTCCCGCTTTTCGAGATGCGGACCGACGATGCGCGGGGCGGAGGCGTCGACAATGTCCCAGTTGTTGATGAAACGGAGGTTGTCGCAATAGAGCCGGTGGATGGCCTCACGAATTGACGCGTCGCCGCGGGCATGTTTTTCCACCATGAGAATGACGGCGAACAGGCGCTCCTCGTGCCATCGGGACCGCAGGAACCCGGCGATCACACGTAGGGAGGCTTCCCTGAATTCCCGGGCAATCCGTCGCAAATCCGGAACGCGGACCCCTAGAAACTGCTCGCCGGCTCCGTATTCACCGTCGGCGGTCTTGAAGAACCTGCGGGATTGGGCGGCGATTCCGGGGTCGGCCTTGGCGTGAATCGCATTGCGGATTTCCTTTGCCGAGGGTGTCGCCATGCGCCGAGGCTGCCACGAGGCGGGAACTTCCGTCGATTCGGGAATCGTCTGCGTCGAATCGGAAGCGGTCAGTCACGGTCTGGGGCGCGCGAGCGGAATTCAAGGCGCGCGCGCGTCCGCGGCGGAGTCGCGGGAAAAGTATTCATGGTCAACGGGGGGGGCGCCTAGCAGGCTGTTGAAAAATTGAACAGGCGCCGGGCTTGGGCGTCAATGAGCATGCGAGGCAAAGTAAAAGCGCAACCCGAGCTCTTTCAAATCATTTCACCC
>JAYPGD010000443.1:4677-5098 GCA_038126655.1 Verrucomicrobiales bacterium | reverse complement strand
CAAAGCCGACCCACGGATTGGACCACGGGTCTGTGACCCGCAGCAGCCTTCGGTCGGCATGCTCCTGAGAATCTACTCACCCGGGGGGGCAACGTTGCTGCGGCTCACAGAGCCGCGGTCCGGTGAGTCATCTCCGTGAAGGAACTTCCTTCATCCGTGGGTCGGCTCTGCCATCCGTGGGGATTCGTGATCCACTCATCGCGACTTTGCTTTCATCGGCCCGATATAATCCCTGGCGACGACAATGTTGTCGAACCACACCCTGCTTTCATGACCTGCCGCCGCCTTGGTGATGTAGAGCAGGACCCAGACGAAGTTCAGTTTCTGCCGCTCGTCCTCCCGCCAGCGAAAGCCCTCGAAGGGCGCCCCGCCTTCAGGAACCTGCAATCTCACGGGCCCTCCCCGCCTGTCGCCTTTGGGC
>JAYPGD010000443.1:0-4667 GCA_038126655.1 Verrucomicrobiales bacterium | reverse complement strand
CGCCCCTCGCTCCAACGCAACCCCTCCCCGCCTTGCCCCGGCAGAAACTTGTCGAAGTTCCATTTCCCCTTGGGGAAGCCCTTGCCGAGGTGACTGACCTGCCTGCCGTCGATCCACAACGCCATCTCGCCATTCCTGTCGCCGACGTCGTTCAACTTCATCATCAGTTCCATGCAGATCCAGCGATTCCGGGCGACCGCATGCTTCGGATCGCGGATGAAGCTGTTGCCCCAGGTCTGGCCGCGCGGCGGACTGCCGCCCATTTCCGACCAGTAGGCGTAATAGTCCCAGGTCCAGGATCTCCCGTGAGGCTCGATTCCGACCGTGAACCGCCTGTCGCCTTTGGGCCGGACGCCCGCGCCGCCCTGCGGCCAGGCCGTCGGCGGATTATAGCCGCCAACGTGGAAGAAATGATGAATCGGCCAACAATCCCGGTCGAACTTCACGTAGAACCGGACATGCATCTTCTCAAGCCCTTCAGGCAGTCGCCGGTAAAGATGCCCGCCATTTCCTCCGCCGCCGACGTGCGTCATCAGCAACGACTTCCCATCGCCCGAACCGGCCGGAACATCGGCCGACACCGACATGATCTTCCTGTGCTGAACGCTTTCCCAACGCGCCGCGATTTCATCCACCGAACGCGCGTCGAAGTCCTCAAACAGGACGACCTTGCGATCGCGGACGATCCCGACATCGCCGGGATACTGTCCGGCAATGCCGACCTGCAATCCACCTTCGGCGGCTGAGCCTGTCTGCGCAGCCATGACAACCGCAACGCACAGCGTCGCCGCCCAATAATTCCCGCCTGTCTTCTCTCGCATCCGCCAATCAATATAGAAGTCCGCCGCTCCCGCGCACAACCTCAGGTTTCGCGCAGGGCTTCGCATGAGTTGCAAAAGCCCCCCCTAAGGCGGGTTGTAGCGTGCTCTCTGTGAGAGCAGTCGATGACTGTCGCATGATCGTTCCGCTTTTCGGCTGACACAGCCGACGCTGCATCTGTGAAGCCTTTGCGATTATTGAGTCATGCGCAACCCCCTGGATTTTGTGGAGGGGGAGGCTTCGGGTGAATTGCGATTTGCATCCCCGGACTTCGGGAACTAGAAACAACTGCATGTTCGGACAAGAAACAGTCAAACTCACGCGTGATGTCGAGGCGTCCATGGTGCCGTCCGGGGACAAGGTCACCCTGTTGAAGGACGAGGATGCGCTGATCACCCAATCGCTTGGCGGCACGTTTACGGTCATCGTCAACGGCAACATGTTCAGCATCGCCGGCCGCGAGGCCGACGCGCTCGGCAAGGAGCCTGAACTGACGCCGGCCGAAAAGGCGGGCAAGGCCGAGACCAAGGAGGAGTTCGAGAAACAGATCTGGAACCAGATGAAGACGGTCTTCGATCCGGAAATTCCCGTGAACATCGTGGATCTTGGTCTGATCTATAAATGCGAGATCGAGGATCTTCCCGATGGCGGGGGCAAGAAAGTCGATGTGGCGATGACCTTGACCGCGCCGGGGTGCGGCATGGGGCCGACCCTGCAGCAGGATGTTCAGAACAAGGTTCTCTACGTTGAAGGCGTCGACGAAGTGAACGTCGAACTTGTCTGGGAGCCGCCGTGGGGGCGCGACATGATGACGGATGCGGCCAAGCTGCAGTTGGGGATGATGTAGGGCGCGCCGCGAATGCGGGGATTCGATCACGCAGATTTGTTCGCGCCTGTAAGACTTTTGGGGGCGTCAGGGCATGCGGGAATGAGCCAAAGGAACCGTTGAAATCGATTTGATCGGTATTCCAACCCGGAGGGCTCAAAGCCTGAGCGGGGCCCGGTTTCCCAAGCTGAAAACGCTTCGCGTTGGTTGCCAAGATGGCCCGACGAAAGACCTTGAAGGGAAGAGTTGCCCAGGCTTGACAATTTAACTTTGCAATGCAAAGTGAGTTGCATGAGCAGTCACTGGGCGGAGCAGAATCTGGATGTCATTCGGACGTTGATGGAGCGGTCGGCGATCTATCGGCGGGCGTTGGCGCCCTTGATGATTGCCGCCGGGTTGGTGGGGATTGGGGCCTCCACGGTGACCTGTTTTGTGAAGATCGACGGGTTGGCGCCGTTTACGATGTATTGGCTGGCGGTGGCGGCGGTGGCGCAGGGGATCTGTTTGTTGTTGGTGCGGCGGCAGGCCTTGAAGAGCGGGGAGGAATTCTGGTCGGCTCCGACGAGGCGGGTGGCGCATGCGGCGTTGCCAGGCTTCTTTGTGGGAGCGGCGGCTTCACTGCTCGTGGTCCGCTCGGCGGCGCAGGAGGTCTGGATGCTGCCCTTGATCTGGTCCGCGGCCTACGGTTGCGGAATTCACGCGGCCGGCTTTTTCATGCCGCGGGGAATGAAGCTCTTTGGCTGGCTGATGATTCTCCTGTCCCTGGGACTGTTCATGGGATTGGGAGGGTTGGTTGGATCACCGACGACCGAGACCGCCCATTACCTGATGGGGGGGCTGTTCGGCGTCCTGCACCTCGTCTATGGCATCTACCTGCGATTCACCGAATCCGCGAAAGAAAGCGCGTGAACCCCGAGGATTTCCAGAAGCTCGATCGTGTGATCCACGAAAAGGGGCGGATGGCGATCATGTCGCTGCTCGCCGCCACGCCCGAGGTGTCGTTCACCGACATGCGGGACACGCTGGGCATGACCGACGGCAATCTGACCACCCACATCAAGCACCTGCAAAAAGCGGGCTACGTGGGCGTGACCAAATCCTTCCGCGGCAAACGACCCCTGACCACGCTTTCCCTGACCGGCGAGGGGCGTTCCGCGTTCGCCGAATATATCGACGCGCTTGAAAAAATTGTGAAAAGCGCCAGGGGCTGAGAGCCGATATCCAATTAGTTTGAACGAATGAAAACCAAAGCAGTCTTATACTTTGTGTTGCAAAGTGAATAATGGAGCGAGTTGTATGAAGATCCTGAAAGCAGAGCATATGGGCATGTGTTTCGGCGTGCGTGACGCGATCGTGCTGGCGAAGGAGCGGTCGCAGACTGGCGGCGTCACCGTGCTGGGTGAGTTGGTCCACAATCGGAGCGTTCTCGAAGATCTGAGGCGGCGGGGTGTCCGATTTGAGGGCCAGGCCGAGAAAGTGGAGACGGACGACGTGATGATCACGGCGCACGGAGCGGCGGAGCGGGAGATTGAGCGGATCCGCGGGTTGGGGTTGAACGTGATCGAGGCGACCTGTCCGCTGGTGCGGCACGCGCATGACTCGGTGAGGCGGTTGGCGGAGGAGGGGTATCATCCGGTGATCATCGGCAAGCGCGATCATGTGGAGGTGCGGGGACTGACGGGGGATCTGAATGAGTTTGACGTGGTTCTGACGGAGGAGGACATCGCGGAGCTGGAGCCGCGTGCGCGTTTTGGCGTGGCTGCCCAGACGACGCAGCCATTGATCAAGGTGGAGGCGTTGGTGGGCGAGATTCGCCGCAGATTTCCGGATTCGGAGGTCAGGTTTGTGGATACGGTCTGCGGTCCGACCAAGCAGCGTCAGGCCGCCGCCGCGGAGATTGCCCGGGCGGCGGATGCGGTGGTTGTGATTGGCGGCGCCAACAGCAACAACACGCGGGAACTGGTCGCGGTCTGCAGTCGGCATTGCGACGCGGTGCATCACGTGCAGACGGCGACGGACCTGCGGGAGGCGTGGTTTGAAGGGGTTGAAACGGTCGGAATCACGGCGGGAACATCGACGCCCGACGATACGATTGCACAAGTCGAGGCATGGCTGGTGTCCAGGGAAAGAAGTCTTGAACCGCCGGTGGCGGCGGTCGCGCCGGTTGGCGTGATGTGACGAGGCGATCCTTGTCAAAATGATGGCGCATGAAAACGGTGGTTGAAACCGAACTGTCTGACCTGCGGCAACTGCCGGCCCTGTTGCGGGGCGAGGTTGGGTTGTTGGCCTCCTGGCTTCGCGAGGAGAGCGGGCGACGCATCCTTTTTCAGGCCGTTGTCATTTTCGTCGGGGCCGGGTTGTTTGGAGCGGCCATCGGCGCGTGGCGGGCTCCGTTGCAGTCGCTCTATCTCGCGGTCAAGCTGCCGTTGATCCTGATTCTGACGACGCTGTTCAACGGACTGGTCAACGGCATGCTGGCGCCCTTGCTCGGGTTGAATATCGGGTTCCGCCAATCCTCGCAGCTCGTGTTGTCCAGCTTCGCGATCGCCGCGACGATCCTGGCGGGCTTCAGCCCGATCATGCTTTTTCTCGTCTGGAACGCCCCGGTTTCGGACGTCTCCGGCGCTCCGTTCTATGTCGTGCTTTTGACGGGCATTGCGGCGATCGCCTTTGCCGGGATGGCGGCCAATGTGCGCCTGTTGGGGCTGCTTCGGGTTCTGGCGAGCGACGTGAAGACCGCCCGCAACGTTTTGTTCGCCTGGCTGGCGGGCAATCTCTTCCTCGGCGCGCAGATCTCCTGGAACCTTCGGCCCTTCATCGGCTCACCGGAGATGGAGGTGGAGTTCCTGCGCGAAGACGCGTTTTCCGGAAACTTCTATGAGGCCGTCCTCCGGGTTGTTGGGCGGTTGGTCTCCGGGCTTTGAGCATCACCACGAACAGAACAAAGAAAGCACAACTCCATGAATACAACGCCCTCTGAAGACCCGAAAATGGGCCCGCCCGACGCAGGCCAGGCACGCGC
>JAYPGD010000442.1:2421-5165 GCA_038126655.1 Verrucomicrobiales bacterium | reverse complement strand
CTGAAAAAGGCTGGATCATCGCCATTTCCTCCGCGGTCGGCGCAACCTGCGCGCCCTTCATCTGCCGCCTGTGCGACAAGCGTTTCGACACCGCCCGTTTTCTCGGCGTCCTGTTGCTGTGCGTCGGCGTCCTGAAGATCCTCACGGCCCAGCAGACAACCTACCAGGCGTGGATGATCCTCGCGGTCGCGTTCTCGATTCTCTACGTCCCGACCATCGCGCTGACCAATTCGCTGTCGATGTCCCACCTCGCGGATCCGAAGAACGAATTCTCCCGCGTCCGTGTCTGGGGGACGATCGGCTGGATCGCCGCGGGCTGGGGATTCTCAATGATCTGGCTGCAGACAGGCCTGCAGTTCCAATGGCTGCCGCCCTTCCTCAAGGGCGACCCGCATCCGGATTCCATTTCACGGACGATCGACTCCGTGACCGTGGCCGGGATCGTCTGCATCGGTTACGGATTGTATTGCGCATTGGCGCTGCCCAGAACGCCGCCCAAGGCCAGCGACAAGCAGTTCAATTTCGGCGAGGCGTTCAGCCTTTTCCGCCATCGTTCCTTCGGCGTCATGATGTTCGTCTCGCTGATGCTCAGCGTCGTTCACATGATCTATTTCATCCAGATGGGCTCTTTCCTGAAGACCGCGGGACTCGAGCCCCAGAATGTCATGCCGGCCATGAGCCTGGGGCAGTTCTCAGAAATCGCGATGCTGGCTGTGTTGGGGCCGATGCTGGCCAGGCTCGGATTTCGTTGGACCATGGTCATCGGCGCCGGCTCATTCGCATTCCGCTACTTCCTCTTTTCGCTCGATCTGCCTCTGGGCGCCTACGTGACCGCCCAATTGCTGCACGGCATCTGCTTCGGCTGCTTCTACGCATCGGCGTTCATCTACGTGGACAGGCTGGCCCCTCCGACGCTCAGGCATACGGCCCAGGCGATGTTTGGATTCGTCATGTACGGGGTCGGTCCGTTGATCGCCGGACAGGTTAACAAAATGCTCGCCGCCGCCGCCACCAAGGGCGGCGGACAACTGGACATGGCCGGCTACAGTTTCTTCTGGCAGTGGACGGCGGCGATCGCCCTCGTCGCCGCCGTCCTGCTGGCGATTCTCTTCCGCGATGAGACCGAAACTGACGGGGCGAAGACCGCGGGGAAGGAAGAGGCGGTGTAAAGCGCAAGGGAGGCCGCGCGTCATGAATCTCAATCTCTACTGGGGCGACCTGCACAGTCACTGCTCGATCAGCTACGGCCACGGCACGATCGACCAGGCCTTGACGCGCGCCATGCAGCAGTTGGACTTCTGCTCCGTGACCGGCCACGCCTTCTGGCCGGACATGCCGACCGACAAGAAGCAATACGGCGACATCATCAAGTATCACGAACAGGGCTTCGCGACCTGCGCCAAGAACTGGGAGGAATTGATCCGCGCCCACGACGAGGCGACCACCCCCGGCCACTTCATCGCCTTCCCCAGCTACGAATGGCATTCACGCGAATTCGGCGACCACAATGTCTACGGCATCGGCCCGAATCTCGCGCTGCAGGACGCGCCCGACCTGCCGGCCCTGCGCAAGATCGCCCGCGCGACCGGCGCGCTCGTCATCCCCCATCACATCGGCTACGCGGCCGGCTATCGCGGGATCAATTGGGAACACTATTCCGAGGAATGCTCGCCCTTCGCCGAGATCTATTCATTGCACGGCTGTTCGGAAAGCGAGCAAGCCCCCTATCCCATGCTGCACGACATGGGGCCCCGCGACGCCGGCAGCATGGCGGAGCACGGCTGGAAAGCCGGACACCAATTCGGCGTGGTCGGCGGCACGGACCACCACGGCGCCTACCCCGGCAGCCATGGCGACGGCATCATGGGCGTCTTCGCCAAGGAACTCACCCGCGAGGCCCTCTGGGAGGCCTTCAAGGCTCGTCGGGTCTACGCCGCCACCGGCGACAAGATCGACGCCCGCCTGTTCGTCGACGACGCCTGGATCGGCTCCGAGATCAAGGCCTCCGAGAAACGTCACCTCAACGCCGTCGTTCACGGCATCGACCGCCTGGACCGGGTCGAAGTCCTGAAAAACGGCCGCGTCATCAAACGCCTTTTCCCTGAGGACAAAGGCCCCTACGACGAGGACCGCCACTACCGCCTGCGCGTCACCTGGGGCTGGGGCCGCAAGGACGAGCCGGTCAAGTGGAACGCCCGTCTCGCCGTCGAAGGCGGGACCCTGGACGCCGTCGACACCTGTTTCTCGGGCCAGGCCGTGGTCGCGCCCAAAGGCGCCGGCGGACATGACCAGACCGCCGACGAATCCGACCTGCCCCACGAGATCATCGATCAGGACGAATCCAGCGTTTCCTGGAGATCCCTCACCGCCGGCAACCTCAGCATGCGCCACCCGCGGATGCAGTCCCTGTCGCTGGCGGTCACCGTCAAGCAGGACTCCAAATTCACCCTGCAGGTCAACGGCGAGGAATACACCCACAGCGTCGACGAACTGCTCGCCGGCGGGCGTTCACACTACTTGCGCGGCTGGTTGACCGAGGCCATCCGCATCGGCCCGCTCGTCGCCAGGTCCGCCTGCACCGTCAACGCCGCCTTCCAGGACGAACCCGAAAACGACATCGACGTCTACCGCCTCCGCGCCGCCCAGACCAACGGCCAATGGGCCTGGCTCAGCCCCATCTGGGTGGAACGGTGAGGTTGCGGAAGCACATGAAAATCCAACTCGTTCACTACAAGGACGACGCG
>JAYPGD010000442.1:0-2321 GCA_038126655.1 Verrucomicrobiales bacterium | reverse complement strand
GGTGAGGTTGCGGAAGCACATGAAAATCCAACTCGTTCACTACAAGGACGACGCGGTCGTCAGCCCAGCCAATTCATTCGGATTCATGGACGGCGGTCTCGATCTCTATTTGTCGGAGCGATTCGGATGGGGTGTCGAAGCCAGGCTTCAGGAACTCATCAAGGCGCGACCGATGCGGGAATTGCTCGTCGGCGAAGCCATGGTCATCCCCACCGAGGACGCAAAAGTTCCGTGGATCATCTCCGCGCCGACCATGCGGGTCCCCATGCAACTTCGCCAATCCATCAAAGCGTATCTGGCGATGAAGGCCATCTTGAGCGTCGCCCTCTCCCATGCGGAAAAGCCAGGAATTGAAACCGTCGCCATTCCCGGACTGGGAACGGGCTGCGGCAAACTGCCTCCTGAGGTTGCAGCGATTCAAATGCACGAGGCCTATCTGGAAATAATCTGCGGCGAAGACAGGTATCCCGATTCGTTCGGGAAAGCCCAACGGGCCCACATCAATCTGAATCTCCCGGAAATCAACCTCTGGGATCCATGATTTCACGGGCTTGAGCTTCAGCGTTCGCCCCGGCACATTCATGACCCACCGAGCAAACACAGAGCGCACGGAGAATACAGAGGACCGCGGAGTTGAAACGATTCCCCTGCGGTCCTCCGCGTTGAAAAAACAGAATCTGATTATCCAGGACCCGTTCAAAGCATTTCATTCAATCAACCAACCAACCGCCAACTCCATTTGATTTCCCATGGCCTCTAAAAAGAACCGCAAGCTCCGCATCGGCGTGCTCGGACTGACGCACGATCACATCTGGGACAACCTCCCCCAACTCGCCAAGCTCAAGGACGCCGAACTCGTCGCGGCCCAGGACCTGCACGATCCGCTGCTCGAACGCGCGGCCAAGGAATTCGGCGCCGAACCCTTCCACTCGCACGAGGAACTCCTCGACCGCGCGGATGTCGACGCCGTCTTCATCTACGGCGACAACGCGACCGGCGTGGAGATGGCCGAGGACGCGGCCGCCAGCGGCGCGCACATCATGATCGAGAAACCGCTCGCCTCCGACCTCGAGGGCGCGGACTACCTGCTCGCCGCGGTGCGGGCCAACAAGGTGCGCTGCATGGTCAACTGGCCCTTCTCCTGGTGGCCGCAACTGCAGAAGGGCCTCGCCATGGCCAAGGCCGGCGACATCGGCGACATCTGGGAGGTCAAGTATCGCGCCGCCCATGAAGGCCCCCGCGAAATGGGCTGCTCCCAATACTTCAGCGACTGGCTCTACGACGACGAACTCAACGGCGGCGGCGCCTTCATCGACTACTGCTGCTACGGCGCCCTGCTCGCGCAATACCTCATGGGAATGCCCACCCGCGTTTCCGGCACGGCCGGCCGCTTCGTCAAGGACGACATCATGGTCGAGGACAACGGCGTGCTCGTCATGACCTATCCCAACGGCCTCGCCGTTTCCGAGGCCTCATGGACGCAGGTCGGCTATTTCCACACCTACACCCCCGTGATCTACGGAACCAAGGGCGCGCTCATGATCGAACCCCGCGACGGCGGCAAGCTCTGGAAGGCCGACGCCAAGAACTCCATGGGCAAGGAGGTCAAGGTCGGCAAACCCGCGCCGCACCTCCGCAACGCCAGCGCGAACTTCGTGCATTGCCTCAAGACCGGCGAGGAATTCTACGCCCTCGGCGACGACCGCCTCTGCCGCGACACCCAGGAAATCCTCGAAGCCGGCCTGATCTCCGCCGAAGCCGGCGAAGAAGTCTCATTGCCGTTGAGTGTGATCTGAGTCCGGAGGATCCGGTCTTCGGGATCCCGCACAACGGCCTTCAACCTGCCCGAACGCCGCGCGCGGCGCCATGTAGTGCGGCGGCTTGACGCCGCCTTTGCTCCGGCATGACACGAGGCCGCGAACCACGCCCGGCGAAGCGTCGCAGCAAGGCCGACGCGAGGATGCGGACGAGCGCGCAGCCTGCCCCCTCAGCCCAGAATCTCCTTCACAATCCTGGTCTCCAACACCCCGGTGAGCCGCTGGTCGAGGCCCTGGTGTTTGACGGTGAAGCGGTCATGTTGGATGCCGCATTGGTGGAGTATGGTGGCGTTGAGGTCGCGGATGTGGACGGGGTCCTTGACGATGTTGTAGCCGAAGTCGTCGGTCTCGCCGTGCTGGGAGCCGCCCTTGATTCCGCCGCCGGCAAGCCAGGCGGAGTAGCAGCGGGGATGGTGGTCGCGGCCGTAGTTGGTCTTTGTGAGCGTGCCCTGGCTGTAGATGGTGCGGCCAAACTCGCCGCCCCAGACGATCAGGGTGTCGTCG
>JAYPGD010000441.1:0-5169 GCA_038126655.1 Verrucomicrobiales bacterium | reverse complement strand
GAAGATTTCGATGCGTGAGCCATTGGGGCCGTAGTCGGGCAGGGCGAGTCCCCAGCCGCTGTGGCTGTAGCCGACGACGCCGCCCTGTTCCTTGCCCCATTTGAGCACGGGCAATGTCCAGCTGGGCCATTGTTCGATGCGATCGGTTCCGGGGTAGTCGTCCTCCTCGAGGCGGAGCAGGCAGAGGTGGCCGGCGTGTGAGGAGGGGAAGCCGCTGACCTCGACGTCGTAGCGCATGAGGTAGTCGCCTTGGGACAGGGCTGAGACCTTGCCCTCGAAGTATTGTTTTTGCGCATACCAGCAGGGGCCCCAGCTCAGGACACAGCCGACATTGAGATCCTCGCCGAGGATATGGCGCATCATGTCCTGAGGCGTGACGCCCTCGGTGGGGTTTTCGTAATGCGAGCAACCTGCGGCGTGCACGTGATGGTCGCCGGAGAACCACCGGCGCGTGGCGGGGTGGATCCAGCGTTGGAGTTTGAATTCGGCCTTCTGACTGGCGACGCCCTGTTTGACGGTGAGCTTGCCGGTCTGGACGACGTATTCCGGTCCGCGGGTCACGGTGATGGTGTAGTCGTCCGGCGGCAGCAGCAGGGTCTCGCCGTCCGCGCGATAGACCTGGTCGTGAAAGAAGAAATCCGGGGCGAGGCGGCGGGCGGGATTGGGATACACGCGGCCGTGAGAATCGCGGATGACGAACGCGGCGGAGGTGGGCTTGCCATCCACATCCTTGACGCTGAGAGAAACGCTCACGGCGGGGACGCAGTTGAACAGGATGGCGACCTCATTGCGGAATCCGAGGTCCTGGGTCCCCTGGCCGACATTGAAGGCGAGGGTGGCCTCACGGCGGCCGACGTCGCGGCTATAGAGCTGGATGATGCGGTATTCCGCCTCCAGGCCCGAGAGACCGGGGTTGAGGGGGCGGTTTTTGAACATGGCGATGTCGAGGAAGCGGTGGGCGACATCGGCGGGGGAGATTTCGAGTTTGGGTTCGGGCGAGCCCCGGCTGCGCTTGTATTGGGGGCGGGCATTGGGGCTCACGGCCTTGAGGATCGGCGTGATGCCGGCCTCGTTGTGCACTTTGACCAGGAACGTCCGCCAGCCCTGTTGCATGAGTTCTTTCTTCGCGGGGCCTTCCTGCACCTTGACCCGACTTTCGGGATTGATGTGAACGCCGGCGACGCAGTAGCGGTCCAGCACGGACTGGATTTTCTTCACGGCTCCGGCCTGATCGATCTCGCGCAAGGCGCGGCGGACGGCGGCCTCGTCCTCGGCGGCCAAGGGCGCACCGACGAAGCGCAGCGCCTCGAGCACGCGTTCGGTCGATGAGGCGAATGGTTGAAACTCGACGCTGTCAATCTGCGGCAGTTCGGCGCGGGCCGAAATGGACAGGAGCGTCGCCAAAGCGAATGCGGTTTTCAGGAGCGTTTTCACGGGAATTGTTGGAATCTGGGGGATTGGGCACAGTTGAACTTGGATCGCGCGGGCGCGTCAATTGACAATTGGAAGATTCTCCCGCTTTTCGTCATGGGGGCGGGGGATTTGGCGCGGAAATTGCTTTCATTTTCGGTCCACAAGAGAAACAACCCTCAACCTGGAGAATGATATGGCCCAAGTGCTTGTAGTGGACGATGAAGCCCATATTCGCGAGTTATTGCGAATTGTCCTGGAAGAATATGGACATCAGGTGGACGGAGCTGCGAATGGAGTCGCGGCATTGGACTTGAACAAGGAGGTTCCCGCGGACGTGATCATCACGGACATCCTCATGCCGGGAATGAACGGACTGGATTTGATTCATGAGTTGCAGCGGGGATTCCCGGACACGCGCATCATCGCGGTGTCGGGAGCGCTGAACGCGGATCAGGAGGCGGATCTGTTTCAGGCGTCCCGGATGGGAGCGGTCCGGGTGTTTTCGAAGCCGTTCGATCTGTTGGAGATTGCGGAGACGGTGGCGATCCTGGCGGGAGTGCGGGGTGGCGCGCCGGCCGCAGAGCAGCCTGACGGCAAAAAGTTTTGCAATTCGCCGGTATCGGTTACGTTGTGAACCCATGGGTTCACACGACGACGAAATAGCGCGAGAGTTTGCCTCCTTTGTGGGGGCGGGGCGAATTGTCGCGCAGGCGCAGGCGCGGCGGGTGGAGTCCGGCTACGAGTTGCGGCATGTCGCGGATCGGGAAGCCGACGCCGCAGACCTGCGGGGGATTACGGTCCCGGAGCTGCGGGATTTGGCCCGGTTTTCCGCTAGCGGAGCATTCCGACCATTGAAATCACGGCCGGATCTTCGTTCCGGATGGATCTGCTTCGCGGCGGACGAGGCCGCTTTGATGGAAGCATTGAATCACCTTTATCCCGGAGCGGTGGCGGATTGGGCTGCGGTCCGCGCGGGGCGGGCTGAGGCGACGTCCTATCGGGAATTCACCGGACGCCAGACGGGGATGTATCGCCTGACGCAGGCGCTCGACGACGCGTTGGTCGGCGAGACCGTGGGGACGGCCTGCGCGCCGCAGAACTGTCTCAAGCGTCGCTTGTGGGCGGCTCCGGGGCTGGCGGAGGACGATGAGGAGATCAAGAGCGTTATTCCCTGCCTGGAGCCCTGCGCGCCGGCGTTGGATTTTTCCCGGACGGTGATGCGGGCTGAACAGGCGGGGAAGCTGGACGAGCGATTGACGAGCGCCGATGGCGAGACCCTGCGGCGGGCGTTGGTCCGGGCGTTGGAAAATCCCATTGACGATGTGCGGGTCGCAGATTTTGGTTCGCCGGACAACCCGCTCCGCGTGCAACTGGCGTTGGGCCGGTTGGAGGCGCGGTTGACGAAGACGGCGAAGACGGAAGGGCAGTGACCATGCAAATGAGACGGACAGTCTGCTTGGCGGCGGCGGCGATCGGGATGATCGCGGACGGTTGTGATTTCGACACGCCATCCCGGGCGGGCAAGGGCTACAATCCCAATCCCCCGAAGCCGCCGGTCAGTGACGAGACTGTGCGGTTGGAGGAGCAGATGGAGCGGGCGAACGCCGCCTGGGAGGCCGTGGTCGCGCAGGCGCAGCCGATCGCGCCGCCGCCGTCGTGGACGAACGATCCCCCTTCGGATGAGGTGTTCGCGGAATGGGAGCGCAACAATGGCGCCCGTGCGGCCAAGGCGGCCGGGATGACCCGGGAGTTTGGAAAGGATTTTCCGGATCACCCCATGGCGTCGAGGGCGTCGGATCTGGAGCTGAAGTTTCTGCGGATCGCTGTGGAGCACGGGGTGACAGCGCACGAGGACCGGATTCGGGAGTTGGAGACCCGATTGGTCGGCGACGACCCGGAAAAGCTGTTCCGCTATCGGCTCGATGGAGCGATGCGGGCGGCGTTGGAGAAGCGCAGCCCGGATTCAAATGGTCGCATGGTCAAGGAGCTGGAGCGTCAGGCCCGTCGACTGATCCAGGAGTATCCCGGGCGGGCGGAGGTCTACGAGTTGCTGCACACGGCCGCGGAGGGGCTGGTTTCCGATGCGATTCCCAGGGAGGACGATCTTTCGCACGCATTGCAATTGTTGGACGAGGTTCTGGCGGTGGAGACTACGCCGGAAACCCGGACGGAAGCGGCGGCCTTGCGGCAGGATGCGTCCCGGAAGCTGGAAGAATTGAAACAGTTGGCCGAGAAGCGGGCGGAGGCCCTGGCCGGCGCGCCCACGCAGACGCCGGAAACGTCCGAGGCCCCGCCGCCGGCCGCCGCGTCCTTCGAGGAATTGAGGGCGGCCCCCATCGGCAAACGCATGGAGTTGAAGTTCACCGCGGCGAACGGGCGGGAGATCGATCTGGCGAAGCTGAAGGGCAAGGTGGTGTTGATCGATTTTTGGGCGTCCTGGTGCGGCCCCTGCATTGAGGAGCTTCCCCAGTTGCGAAAGGCCTACGCGAAGCACAAGGACGCGGGCTTCGAAATCCTCGGGCTCAGCCTGGATGCAAAGAAACTCGATTTTCAGCGCACCGTCGGCGAAGAGAAGATCGTCTGGCCGGTCGCCCATGATCAGGAAGGCTGGATTACGAAACTGGCGGACAATCTGGGCATCGACGGAATCCCCGCGATGTGGCTCGTCGACCGGTCCGGTCTGATCAGCAGCGTCACCGCGCACGAGGATCCCACAGCGGCCATCGAGGCGGCCATGACGGCCAAGTAGGCGGAGGGCGGTAGTCGGTGATCAGTGATCGGTGATCGGTAGTCAGTAGTCAAAACCGAGAATCCGCCTTCGTTCCGCAAAGCCGGAACTGCGTCGCGACAGGCCGCGAATCCGCCTTCGTTCCGCAAAGCCGGAACTACGTCGCGACAGGCCGAGAACGGGGAATGCCGGTCGTCAGCGGTAATTTGATTCGGGGTAGAGCAGGCTGATGGCGAAGAGGAGGATGGGCGAGTAGACAAAGGCGATCAGCTTCCAGGCCAGGAGCATTCCGATGATGGTGAAGGCGGGTTGATGCATGATGGCGAGGTATTTCTCCGACGTTTCCTCGTCCAGGAACCCCATCACGACACCGCTGCCATCGAGCGGAGGGAGGGGCAGGAGGTTGAAGACGAACATGAGCAGGTTCATGCAGAAGCCCATGCCCAGCACATAGCCGATTCCCGATGCGAATTTGCCTTCGGCGCCCACGATATGGCTGAAACTCAGAGAGCTGGGCGCGTGAAAGACGCCGGCGATCATGCCGGCCTTGATGCCGAGCGCGGCGCCGATGAGGAGGACCAGATTTGCGGCGGGGCCGGCGGCGGCCATGAGGGCCGCGCGACGCGGATGGCGCACGGCCCACATCGGATCGTAGGGCGCGCTCGCGAAGCCCAGCGGCCAGCCGATCAGGAACAGGGAAAGCAGCGGGAGGACGACCATGCCAAAGGGTTCGCGCTGGATGTGCGGCGTCGGATCAACGGTAACCTGACCGCCATGGTAGGCGGTGGGGTCCCCGCCCTTGAGCGCAGCCCAGGCATGGGCCGCCTCGTGCAGGGTCACCGACACGACGAAGATGATGAAAGACAGCAGCGCGTCGGCGATGTCCAGCTCGTAAGGCATGGCGTCGGACGTCCCGGATTTCCGTGGGCTGCGGTCGTGCGGATCGCGGCGCGGGCTCAGGGCGTCTGTTTCCAGGCGCGATCAAAGCCCGGCAGGCCGATCTTCTCGTAGGGGAGGGGCTGGAAGTT
>JAYPGD010000440.1:3263-5213 GCA_038126655.1 Verrucomicrobiales bacterium | reverse complement strand
GCCTTGAATTCAGCCATCGGAACATCGACACCGGGCGTCCGTCGCCCGGGATGGTCCGATCTGACTGTCTGGCTCACCGGCTATGCCCCCCGCGATTACCTGTCTGTCTTCTGCGCGGAGGCGGCCAAGACCACGACGCCGCTCATCATCCAAAAACTGAATTCCGAGTCCGGAGCGCGTCGCCAACGGCTCGCTCTCACGCTCATTCAAATCTTCCGCGTGCTCGGCGCCTTTCCGCAACAATCAGGATCCAGTCAACCAGACCTTCCAATTCGAGCGGACCTGCTCGGCGCCGCGGATCCGTGGGCGAAACTGGGGCCCCAACTCCTCCCCCTGACCAATGACAAAGTTGACATCGTGCGCGCAGCCGCAGTCTTCGCGCTCGGAGTCCTGCATGGCGCCGACGTCAGGATCGAAGGGGCTGAAACCAGGATCGAGCAGGCGTCCAAGGACGACGCCGACCTCGTCCGCGTCTGGGCCGCGCGCGCCATCGCCAATATGCCGGTGGATGCCGAGGGGTTCCTGCTTCGCCTTGCGGATCTCGTGAACGATCCAGCCACCGAGGTCAGCGAAGCGGCCTGGAATGCCCTTCAGTTTCAATTGGCGGCGGGCCAAGGGCGCCCCCGATTCACTGAGCTCCAACACCTCCTGAACCACCGCTCCAAGGGCGTTCAATTCGAAGCCATACGCGCGCTGGGACATTGCACTGAAGGCCCGGATGTCGTTGTCCCAATCCTGCTCGACAAGCTCGAAATCGGGGAGCATGGCAACTGGTATTCTGCCAGAAGCGCCTTTCGTAAATTGGCGCAGGATCACAAGAAGGCCTGCGTGTCGGCGCTCTCCAAGGCGCTGCGCCACGAGTCCCCCATCGCGCGCGCCCGCGCCGCCCAAACCCTGGCCATCATCGACAAGGACAGCCGCACAACCCAGATCTTCGTCGTGCGCACCCTGTCAAGCGCCGCGATTCTCCACCACGAATCCCCTTATGTCGTGCGCGACGCCATGATCGCCTTGTGCGCCCTCGACAGCCGCGCCGGCTCCGATGGCGTCCCTCTTCTGCTCAAGCATCTCTCCGACAATTCCAACACCGTCCAAAAGGGCTACGCGGCCATGGCTCTGGCCACCCTGGGAATGCGCCAACCAGAAAACGTCCTCCCCGTGCTCGCCGAACTTCTCGGCGACTCCGATCCCGACATCGTCGCCGGCGCCATACGGGGCGCGGAAATACTGGGCACGGCAGCTTCTCCCTTGCTGCCCCGACTCACAAAGCTGCTGACCGATCAACGGCAATACAACAAACGATCCGTTTCTTGGTCCGACGGGAAGGCGACGCTCGCCTCTCTGGCCGCCAAGGCGCTCACAACAATCCGCACAGCGCAATGATTCGACGCCGGCATCAACCGGACCGCGGGTCCGCGCCCCACAGCAGCCTGCGAATCACAACGGCTTTGAGCCTGCCGCTGCTCGCCGCCATCACCCTCTCCGGATGCGCCTCGCCCTCGAACAGTGAAGTCGATTCCACAGAGGCCGAACAACGCGCCATCCGCTATCTCTCCCGCGAGGTCGCCGCTTGGAACCCGGAACACAAATGCTACTCCTGCCACAACAATGGCGATGGGGCGGCGGCTCTATTCCTGGCCCGGAGACATTCAAAGTCCACCCTCCCGCCCGGTTCGTTGACCGACACCATCGCTTGGCTAAAGCGTCCAGACAGTTGGCACGAAAACAAGGGCGACCCCGCCTACAGCGACTTCAAGTTGGCCCGACTGCAATTCGGCGGCGCGTTGCTGAACGCGACCTCTCTGGAGCCCTCTCTGTTTCACATCGCCCTGCCCGAAGCCGCTCGGCAGGTCGCAGCGGACCAGGACGCGGACGGTTCATGGAAGATCGAAGTCGACTCTTCGCCGGGCTCTCCAGTCACCTACGGCAATGCGCTCGCAACGGCGCGGG
>JAYPGD010000440.1:0-3144 GCA_038126655.1 Verrucomicrobiales bacterium | reverse complement strand
AATATACTCAGTCTGGCCGACAAGACGCTATACGCGCGACAAATCGCCGCCGCCCGCAAATGGCTCGGCGAGATCCCAATCCACAACACGACGTCGGCGGCCGGAGTGTTGTTGGGCCTGGGCGCCTCGGAGGCGATGCGCCAATACGGCGAATACGCGCAATCGCGCGACACGGCTGCGCAGTACTTGCTTCGCGCGCAGTCCAAAGCTACCGGCGGTTGGGGCCCCTATCCCAACACCTCTCCGGAACCCTTCGACACGGCCGTGGCCCTCATCTCATTGGCCGCCCATCTCAACGCTTCCTCCTTGAAACCACACACCGCCATCGCGGGTGGCCGCGCCTACCTGCTCTCATCCCAATTCGAGGAAGGCGGATGGCCCGAAACCACCCGCCCTTCCGGCGAGCAGAGTTACGCCCAACACATTTCCACCACCGCCTGGTGCCTGCAGGCCCTGATATATTCCAACGCCCCACAGCGGCGGCCTTGAACTCCCAAGGAACGTCGCAGCTTCGTAAGCAATCTCACTTCACCACGTCAAAAGACACGGCAACCGTCTTCACATCGATCCGTTCCGTGACCTTGTCGAAGATGTCCACCTCGAACGGACGCCCAATCCGGTTTCCGGCCAGATCCTCCAGCCATTCGTCCGCGACCAATCGATGACTCCCCTCGCGCCACGGCTCCTCCGGCGCAAACTCCCAACGCGACTCGTGATTCGACACTGCGACCCGTCCTCTCAACTCCTTGCCGGCTGAGTCTTCAACCCACAACAAACGATCCAGCAGGGCGCGCTCCATGGACTCCCCAAAATCGACAATCAAGGGTTCGCGCGTCCCGGCCTTGGGCAGACGCAGCTTCCATTTCTTGATGTCCGGTTGGCTCCGGTCCGGCGGCCCGACCCGAAACTCCTTGCGAAACTCCTGCTTCATCGACGCGCCATTCTGATCCGGCCACTCCTTGCTGATCACGAGTGAATAGCTCCCTCCTTTCACCATCGCCGGTCCGACATCCTCCAACGGCTTCACCTCGCGCTTCACCCGACCCGGATCGATGAACAGCGTCAAACGCGTCCCATCCGGATTCCACAATTCCTCCGCGACCTCCAGAAACGGGATGTCCACCGCGCGACCGTTCTCATCAACCAGATAAATGTACTGATAAACCTCCCCCCGCCGCATCGGTTCGGAGAAGTGGATGTAGAACTTGAGGAGGTTTTCAGGAAGGAGGTCGACTGAGGGATAGACCTCGCGCACCATGGAGGTGGGTTCTGCGCTCGCCTGCTCGACCGTGAATGCCTGTGCGACCTTCTTTCCGGACTTCGTATCCTTCAAGACCGCAATGTAGCTCAAGCCGGGTTCCAGAGGAAAATCAGGCACGAAGATCGCGCGGACGAGTCCCTTCGGAGCCAACGCGCCGGACCTGTCGTGAGAATACTCGCCGGTTAAAGGCGGCTGGTCGCCCGGAGCAAACTCTCCGGAGGCATTCAACCGCTCGACCGTCTCCTTGTCGGCCACGTAGACCTTGAAGCGCTCAGCCAGATCCTTCTCCGCGGCTTCTCTCGATTGCTTCCCGTCCGGCCACGCCCCTGGCGCAAGGAATCGCCCCCTGAGCAATTGAATTGGGCCGGGCTTCACCGAAGCCGCCGCCCCGGAAACATCTTCCGGGACGGCGGTTGAATTTCGGGAACCGGAGCAATCGTCGCAACAGCAGCCAATTGCGAACAATCCCAGCGCCCCGAGCGCAATGGCTCGCCAATTCACGGCAACGCCTTGGACACCAGGTCCAGCGATTCGCCGGAACGTTGCACGACCAACGCGTGCCTGCCGTCCAGCTTGTCCAGTTGATCGATGCCGGTCCAGGCCTTGATGGTCTCGTAGGACGTCCCGGTCGGGCCGCCGGCGCGCTCCTCGGCAATCTGCTTGCCGGCCTCCACCGCGTCCGCCGAGAGCTTCATGATGCCGCGGCTGCTATTGGCGATCAGTACGTAGTCCTTGCCGCCGGCGTTGTAGACGATCATGTCCAGCGGGCGATTGCGGTTGCCGAGTTCGGCGATGGTCGTGCCGCGGATCTTGGCGTTCGCCTTCAGGTCGCTGATCGGGAAACGCACCAACGGCGTGCACTGGTAGGCCGCCAACAGATGCGGCTCGTTGCCGATGTTGAACGGCACAAAGGTCCGCACCGGCGAGTGCGTCTCAAACTTGCCGTGCGCCCCGTGGAAGATCTCCACGCCCGCGCCCTTGCCCGCCTGCTTGAAGGGAAACGGAATGGAGCGGAGGTTCGAGGCGAACTCCTCGTTGGACAGCCCCGCGACAAGCACCTTGCCATCGACATAGGCCAGGTCTGTGATCGAGGAGGTGCGGTTGTTGCGACGACGGCGCCCTTGCCCCGTCTCCTTGTCTTCCGGCGCGTTGGGCAAAGCGACCGTCCCCGACTTCAGGTCCTTCAACTTCAACACGCTGAGCTTGCCGGAGGCGTCCACCTTCACGATCGCCGCCTTCGCGTCGTTGCCGCGACCTCGGGAAACGGACAGGTAGGCGTTCCGGGAAATCGGATTCACCGCGAGGTCGTTGATCAGGATGTTCTCCGCGCTCGTGCCGAGGGCCGCGGCGACCTTGGCGTCGATGCCCGACACCTTGAAGGCGGCCTTGCCGCCGGACTTCGCGGTATCGCCGGTGGCGATGGCAACCACGGCGGCCGCCTTGGCGTCGCCGACAAACAGGATGCCCTCCGGCCCGAAAGCCAATGCCCCGGCGGACTTGAGCTCGGCGCCCTGGTCCTTGAGCGAGTTGGTGAGATGATGATTGGCCTGCGCGGATCCGGCGCAAAGCGCGAGTCCGAGCGCGGCAATGAGAAGCTTGTCTGTTTTCATATTCGGAGGTGGATGTGAGCCGAGGTGGATGACTGCTGACTGTATGTGTGACTGACTTTCCGACCGATGAATCCTTTTGAACCGTCGACACCCCGACGGTCAAGGTCCAAATGGCCGTCAAAGAAGAGCGCCTCAATCCGACGAATGGTTACAATTTGCCGCCCGAAACGACATAACCGGCGTCGCGCAGGCGGCTCGGGAGTGCTCGCAACCGGGATAGGGCGCGCGGAATTCATTCCGCTTCAGCGGCTCCTGCCCTCATTTTCCGAATTG
>JAYPGD010000439.1:0-5219 GCA_038126655.1 Verrucomicrobiales bacterium | reverse complement strand
TCGCCTACACAGCCGCCCACTGGCCCATGCATGCGCGCCCCCGCGACATCGCGAAGTACGAAGGCAAATACGACCGGGGCTACGAGGCCGTCCGCCGGGAGCGCTTCGAACGGATGAAGAAGCTCGGGGTCATCGCCTCGGACGCCGAACTCTCCCCGCTGGTCGGAGACTGGGAGGCCGTCGAAGACAAGGAATGGGAGGCCGCCTGCATGGAGGTCTACGCCGCGATGGTCGACCAGATGGACCAAGGCATCGGGCGGATCGTGGACACGCTCAAATCCAAGGGGCAATTCGACAACACGCTGATCCTTTTCTTCCAGGACAATGGCGGCTGCGCCGAGGCCGGCGGAAGGAAGGCCGGCGGAGCGCGCGTTGTCCGGGCCGGCAAGCCCACGCTGGATCCGATCCCGCCAAACCTTCAGCATTACCAAAGTTCCACTCCCAGGCAGACCCGCGACGGCTGGCCCGTCTTGCGCGGCCACGTCATGCCCGGCCCGGCGGACACCTACATCGGCTACGGCCGCAATTGGGCCAACGTCTCCAACACCCCCTTCCGAGAGTACAAACACTACGTCCACGAAGGAGGCATCTCGACCCCGCTGGTCGCCCATTGGCCAAAAGGGATTAGGGCGCGGAACCAACTCCGCTCCGAGCCCGCCCATCTGATCGATCTGATGGCGACCTGTGTGGACGTCGGACAGGCGAAGTATCCCGCAAAGTATAAGGGCAGGACCATCACGCCGATCGAAGGCCGCAGCCTGAAACCGGTCTTTTCGGGCGACCCCATAAAGCGCGACCTCATTTTCTTCGAACACGAGGGCAACCGCGCGCTGCGCATCGGCGACTGGAAGCTCGTCGCCAAGGGACGCCACGGCCAGGACGACGTGAAGTGGGAATTGTTCAACATCCGCAGGGATCGCAGCGAACTGCACGACCTCTCACAGAAGGAGCCCAAGCGATTTGCGTCCATGAAGGCGCAATGGGAGACCAAGGCCGCGCAGGTTCGGGCAACGCCCTGGCCGAAAAGCTCCAGGAAGAAAAACCAGAACAAAGGACGCAAGAAGAACGCGCGCTGAACCGGAGCGCCGTAGCCGCCGTCGCTAGACGGTGAAACCGTTGCATTCGCCATGACCTTCACCTCCTTGCGGAGGCAGTCGCCAAACCCTCACCTCATGAAAGTTTCATCCGCAATCAAGATCGCCTTCGGCATCGCCCTGCTCGCGTCCTCGGCCTTTGCCAAAACGCCGAACATCGTTGTGTTCATCTCGGATGATCTCGGACGACTCGACACATCCATCCACGGCTCCAAGGACGCCCGGACGCCCAATCTGGAGAAACTGGCGGCGTCCGGCATGACCTTCGACAACGCCTACGTCGCATCCCCCTCCTGCTGCCCCAATCGCTTCTCGCTGCTGACCGGCCTCATGCCCGCGCGGCATGGCGCGCATCCCAATCACAGCCACCCCAAGCCGAGCACGGAGTTCCTCCTGCCGTTGCTCAAGAAGCGGGGCTATCACATCGCCTCCTTCGGCAAGCTCGCCCACGGCCGCAACAAGATGCCGGGCGCCGACTTCAATTCGCCGCCGTCGCGCGGCATGTCGGCAAACGTGGAAAAGCATTTCGCCGACGCGAAGATTGACGCCCCGGTCTGCCTTCTCGTTGGCGACCGGCGCCCGCACGTTCCCTGGACCCGGGAATCAACCTACGACCCGGACAAGATCACGCTGCCACCCTGGTTCATCGACACGCCGGAAACACGCGAACACTGGGCGCGTTACCTGTCCGACATCACCGGCATGGACGAGGAACTCGGCCGGATCCATGCCTTCGCGCAGCGGCGCTTCGGCGACGATTTCATTTTCCTGTTCACGAGCGACCACGGCGGCCAGTGGCACATGGGCAAATGGACGCTCTACGATTCCGGCGCCCGCATCCCGCTGGTCGTCAGCTGGCCCGGAAAGATCGCGGCGAGCGGGCGGTCTGACGCCCTGATCAGTTGGGTGGATCTGCTCCCCACCCTGCTGGACGCCGCGGGCGCCCAACCGCCCAAGGACATCGACGGTCGATCCTTCAAGGAGGTCCTGCTTGGCGAATCGACCGAACTCCGCAACAACGTCTTCCTCACCCACACCGGCGATGGAGCCATGAATATCTATCCCATCCGCGCGCTCCGCTTCGGGAATTACAAGCTCATCCACAATCTGCGGCCTGACGCCTGGTTCACCAATCACTCCGACCGTCTCCGCAAGGACGGCGCCGGCGCCTTCTGGAATTCCTGGGATGCAGCCGCCCGGCAAAGCGCTGAGGCCCGAGGAATTCTGGACCGCTATTACACCCGCCCCGAATGGGAGTTCTTCGATCTGAACGCCGACCCCTCGGAACTCAACAATCAGATCGCCCGGTCGGAACACCAGGCCGTCATAGGCGTCATGAAGAAGAAGCTCGCCGACTGGATCCGAGCGCAGGGCGACGACGAACAGCCGCATCGGGAGCCCTACCTGCGCTCCCAGCCCATCCCGCATCTGCAGGCGGCGAAACCGCGCGGCAGAAAGCGCAACTGATGAAGGCGTCCATCGCCGCCCGGACGGGCGGACTGCCGGACTGAAGGAGCCAGGGCCGCTCAAAAGCGGCCAATATCCAGTCAGGTCTTCCTGACTTCAGGGTGGCCAAGTCGCGGTCAATCCCACAAAGTGGCCTCAGGTCGGAGGACTGGATATGAAAGAAAACAACGCAGCCGCCAACAAGAAGGACGCCCCCAAGGACGGGACGTCAAAACCCGATAATCCCCGGAAGTCCAAGAAAGACAGGAAGGGGAAGAAGAGCAAATCCTCCCGCAAGGACGGGTCCTCCCGCAACAAACCGACCCTGGCCCAAAAGGCCTTCCCCATGGTTGCGATCATCGACGAGCAGATCCGCACGACCATCCCGCCGGAATATGTTGAACGGGTAAAACAGGCCAAGAGCCGAAAACAGATCATCAGCTCCGTTTACCCCTACAAGCGGATGATGGACAAGGACGCCTACGAGAAGGAGATCGCCCTGCTCCAGATCGAGCTCGTCAAGATGCAGACCTGGGTATAGCAAACCGGGGAACGGATCGTCATCATCTTCGAAGGCCGCGACGCCGCCGGCAAGGGCGGCACCATCCAACGATTCATCGAGAACCTGAATCCCCGCGGCGCGCGCGTCGTCGCCCTGGCCAAACCGACGGAGACCGAACGCGGGCAATGGTATTTCCAACGCTACGTGACCCAGCCCCCGCCAAGGGCGAAATCGTGTTCCTCGACCGGTCCTGGTACAACCGCGTCGGCGTCGAGCACGTCATGGGCTTCTGCACGCCTCACGAATACCTTGAGTTCATGCGGCAGGCGCCCGAGTTCGAACGCATGCTCGTGCGCAGCGGCATCCGGCTCTTCAAATTCTGGTTCTCCGTCAGCCGCGAGGAGCAACTCCGCCGCTTCATGAGCCGCGCAAAGGATCCCATCAAGCAGTGGAAACTCAGCCCCATGGACGTCGAGTCCCTCGGCCGCTGGGACGAATACACCCGCGCCAAGGAAGCCATGCTCTTCTACACCGACACCGCTGACTCCCCCTGGCACGTCGTGCGCTCCGACGACAAGAAACGCGCGCGCCTGAACTCGATCAAATACTTCCTGAGCAACCTCGCCTACACCGGCCGCGACAACGCGCTGGTGAACGACTGGGATGCACAGATCGTCGGTTCCGCCAGGGAAATCTACGAACTCGGCGAGAACCAATCGCACCCGTTGCCAGAAGACAGCAGCTCCTGAGAAAAGAAGGAACCGCGAACGACCAACATTCGACGCGCGACTTCAAACACCGCGGTTGGAGTTCTTGCGCATTAGCGCGCGTTCGCCCGGAAGCACGCTGAAGCGTGAACTCCAACGAGACGCGAATCCAACTCACCCGTAATCCCTGTCCGAGGAATCCCCCCGGTTGCGCTTCCCTGCATTTGTTGGTTTGATCCCCCGCATGAATCCACTCCGAATCCTGTTTCCGCTTGGTCTTTCCCTCCTTGCCGCGACGGCCCTTTCCGCCGCGACCAAGCCCAACATCATCTACATCATGGCCGATGACCTCGGCTACGCGGAGCTCGGCAGCTACGGCCAGAAAAAGATCAAGACGCCGCACCTTGACCGGATGGCCGCCGAAGGGATGCGCTTCACGCAGCACTACACCAGCTCCCCGGTCTGCGCCTCGGCCCGATGCTCCCTGATGACCGGCCGCCACGGCGGCCATGCCTACGTCCGTTCCAACTTTGAAGTCGGAACCTGGGACAGCTACCGCGGACAACTCCCTCTCCGGGACGACGACGTCACCATCGCCGAGATTCTGAAGCGCGCCGGCTACGCCACCGGAGCCTTCGGCAAATGGGGACTCGGCGAACCCGGATCCTCGGGCGACCCGCTCAATCAGGGCTTCGACCGCTTCTACGGCTTCAACTGCCAACGCCACGCCCATAACCTCTTCCCCAATTACCTCGTGGATGATCGCGAAAAACGCCCCCTCAAAGGCAACACCCGGGGGCTGACCGGCGAAACCTACGGCCCGCAATCCGTCGCCGACGAGATGCTCAAGTTCATCCGCCGAAACCGGAACAATCCCTTCTTTGTCTACTACCCCACCGTGATCCCCCACCTCGCCCTGCAGGTTCCCGAAGAGGAACTGAAACAATATGAAGGGCAATGGGAGGAAACGCCCTACACCGGCAGGAGCTACCTGCCCCATCCCAAGCCCCGCGCCGCCTACGCCGCCATGATCACCTTCATGGACAGGCAGGTCGGCCGCCTGATGGCCTTGCTCAAGGAACTCAAACTCGACGACAACACCATCGTCCTCTTCACCTCCGACAATGGAACCACCTTTCTCAAGCAGCAGGTGGACTACGAGTTCTTCAACAGCGTCGATGGACTCAACGGCCTGAAGGGGTCGGTCTACGAGGGCGGCATCCGCGTGCCGCTGATCGCCCGCTGGCCCGGCAAAATCAAGGAAGGCGCGGTCAGCCGACACATCTGCTCCCACTACGACGCGATGGCCACCCTCGCCGAACTGGCCGGAACCCAACCGGATCCCGGCACGGACGGCATCAGCTACCTGCCGGAACTGCTCGGCGGGAAGCAAAAGAAACACGAATATCTCTTCTGGGATTTCGCCGGCTACGGGGGCCAACTCGCGGTCCGCATGGGCGACTGGAAGGC
>JAYPGD010000438.1:0-5219 GCA_038126655.1 Verrucomicrobiales bacterium | reverse complement strand
GGAACTCTGCATCGGGATTGAATCAACCACACTGCGCCTGCGCGCCCTTGTCTCCTGGCATGGAGACGGACCGGTGAATGCATTGCATTGGTCCGGACGCGACGACGCGGCCCTATTGAACAAACCGTCAGAACATCTCAGAAAATGAACACGACCACACTAGCCTTCATCGGCGGCGGCATCGGCATGCCGGAAATCGTCCTCGTCCTCGCCGTCATTCTCATCCTCTTTGGAGCCAAGAAACTCCCCGAACTCGCCAAAGGCATGGGTCAGGGCATCAAGGAATTCAAGAAGGCCTCGCGCGAAGTCCAGGACGACCTGAACCGCGCGATGGAAGAGGACGACAACGACAAGTCCTCCTCGGGGCGCTGAGCCCGTTCAACAATCCCGATTCAGCAGATACTCGGCCAGCGCCTCGAGGGCGGTCGCCCTGCCCTTGAAGGTCTTCAAGGCGGCGAAGGCGTTGTCGGTCAACTCCTTCGCCTTCCTGCGGGACTTCTCCAAACCAATGATCGCCGGATAAGTCGCCTTCTGGACGGCCTCGTCCTTCCCGGCGGTCTTGCCGAGTTTCTCGGAGGTCTGGGTGACATCGAGGATGTCATCGATGATCTGGAAGGCCAACCCGACGTTGTAGCCGAAGTCGGTCAGCGCCTTGAGTTGGGCGGGCGTGCAGTTCGCGCTCATGCCGCCCAACCGCACGGAACAGGTCAGCAAGGCCGAGGTCTTGCGCTCGTGAATGTATTTCAACTGTTGCGCCGAAGTCTTCTTTCCCTCGCCCTCAATGTCCGCCACCTGCCCGGCGATCAGTTGCAGGGAACCCGAGGTCACCGCGATCTCCCTGACCACATCCTTGTGCGAATACCGCGGCCACCCCTGGCACTGCGCCGCAATCTCAAAGGCCTGCGTCAGCAGCGCGTCGCCCGCCAAGACCGCAATCCCTTCGCCGAACACCTTGTGATTCGTCGGTTTGCCGCGGCGGAAATCATCATTGTCCATCGCCGGGAGGTCATCGTGGATCAGCGAATAGGTGTGGATGCATTCCACCGCGCAGGCCAACGGCATGGCCGCCCCATCCTTCCCTCCACAGGCCTCCGCGGCGGCCAGGGTCAGGATCGGCCGCATCCGCTTGCCTCCGGCGAACAACGAATAACGCATCGCCTTGTGGATGGTCCCCGGCTTGGTCCGCGCGGTCGGCAGAAAGCCGTCCAACGCCTGGTTCACCGCCTTGATCTGGCGGTTGACATATTTCTTGAAGTCGAATGCGGGTTCCGTTGTTTTCTTCCTGGCTGGCATGCGCAGGGTTGTAGTCAAACCCGCCCCCGGCGCGCAAGCCGCTTGTTTCGAATCATTTTCGCTTGCCTTGCCTCGCGACGACGCTAGATTTCCCGACTCTTTTTCCGAAAAGAACGAATTTGTCACAACAGACCATGAACACCGAACACATCAACGAAGCACTGGAGAAGGTCGGCAACCCGAACATTCTCGTGAACATCATCTCCCGCCGCGTGCGCCAACTCTCCACTCCGGGAGGCAAATCGAGCCGCCCCCTGCTCACCGAGACGGCCACCATGGGCCACGCCGACATCGCCTTCACCGAACTGCTCTCCGACAAGATGGACTGGGCCTTCGAGAACGATGACAATCCGTTGAAGCCCGAATTCGGCAAGTAAGCCCGCGACATTTCAAGCATGAGCAGCCAGAAGGCATGATGCCCTTCTGGCTGTTTTGTTTATCACACCTGCCATGGCCGCCAAAGCCCCCAAAGTCCTCAACAATCCCAAGGCCCGCCAAGATTACCACATCGAGGAGTCCTTCGAGGCCGGGATTGCGCTCCAGGGAACGGAGGTCAAGTCGCTCCGCGCCGGCCGCGGCAGCATCCGCGAGGCCTTCGTCCGCGTGGACAAGAATCACGAGGTCTACCTCCACAACGCCCACATCGAGGAATACGAACAGGGCAACCGGGAAAACCACGAACCCCGCCGCACCCGCAAACTCCTCCTCAACAAGGCCGAAATCCGCAAGCTCTTCAATCTCACCCACATCAAGGGCTACTCCGTCATTCCCCTCTCCCTCTACTGGAAGAAGGGCCGCGTGAAGATCGAGATCGGCGCCGGCAAGGGCAAGGCCAAGACCGACAAACGCCAGGACCTCAAGAAGAAGGAAAGCGACCGGGAAATGAAACGCGCCGCCATGGCGCAGTTCAAGGGAAGGTGAGGCGTGTTTCGTGGCTTGTCACGACGAAGTTCCGGCTTTGCGGAACGTAGGCGGATGCGTGTTTCGTCCTCCTGCCCAACGCCCGGATTCGATTACGAGGACGAAAATATCCGACGTCCAGGCAATCCACTTTCGATTCAATCGATAATCCTCCAATGCAATTCGATTAATAATGACGATTGCGCCCATTGCCTTCCACGCAACACGAAGCACGCAACACGCGATCAAAAAAACGGCGGCCCTCGAAAGGACCGCCGTCTTGAAATGAATGGGATTGGTTGGCTCCGCCTTACGCCTCGGCCTTCTTCCAGTTGCGCTTGGGAGCCTTCACGACGAGCCCCTGTTTGATGGCCTTGGCCGTAACGCGGATGTATTTCACCTCGCCGTCCACGATCGCCTTGACGCGCTGCAGGTTCGGGAGGAAGCGACGCTTGGTCCGCTTCACGACGTGCGTGCCGATGCCGCCCTGCTTCTTCGCCTTACCGCTGCGAACGATGCTGCCGCCGCGGATGGGTTTCTTTCCGGTCAATGCGCAAACTCTGGCCATAACAAATTCTTTCTCGTTTTTGGTGAAAAGCCAATGAATGTAGCGATTTCAGAAGCCCGTGCAAGGGTTTATTTGAGGAAAATTACGCCCGCCGCTCCTTGATTGCAGCCAGAATATCCGCGACTGCCTCGTCCTTGGGCGTTGCGCCCAGATTCCCTTTGCCATGGACGCGCACACTGACGGCGCCCGCCTCCAGGTCGCGGTTGCCAATCACCAGCATGGTGTGGACCTTGGCAAGCTCCGCATTCTGGATCTTGCCCTTGATCACATCCCGGCCGAAGTCGGTCTCGACGCGGACGAAGTTCGCGCGCAGTTCGTCGGCGATGGCCTTGGCGTAGTTCACCACGGGCTCCTCGTCGCCGAAGGTGATCACGCGCACCTGCTCCGGCGCGAGCCACATCGGGAAGTTGCCGGCGTAATGCTCGATCAGGAAGCCGATGAATCGCTCGTGCGTGCCCAGCGGCGCGCGATGGATGCAGAGCGGGGTCTTCTCGGAGTTGTCCGCGTCGCGGTAGGTCAGGCCAAACTTCGAGGGCACCGCAAAATCGACCTGGTTGGTGGCGATGGTGAATTCACGCCCGATCGCGCTCCAGACCTGGACGTCGATCTTGGGACCATAGAAGGCCGCCTCGTCCGGGACCTCCTCGTAGTTGATGCCGCTGCTCTTGAGCACCTCGCGGACCATGTCCTCGGTCTGCAGCCACAGTTCCGGTTCATCCACATACTTCTTCCCCAGCTTCTCCTTGCTGTGGGTGCTGAAGCGCATCATGTACTTCTCCAGGCCGAAGATCTCGAAATACTTCAGATACATCTCGTTCACCGCCTTGAACTCGTCGGCGAACTGCTCCGGGGTGCAGTAGATGTGCGCGTCGTTCATGTTCAATGAACGCACCCGCATCAGGCCAAACAACTCGCCCGACTGCTCGTAGCGATAGCAGGCCCCGTATTCCGCCAGGCGCAACGGCAGGTCCCGATAGCTCTTCGGCTCCGCCGCAAACACCCGGTGATGATGCGGGCAATTCATGGCCTTGAGGTAGTAACGGTTGCCCAGACCATCCCGCTCCGAAATCAGCGCGGTGCGCTCGCCTTCCGTTTCGTCCGCATCGCCTAGTTCCCCCAGTCGCAGATCAATCTCGGCGCGCCGCGCCTTGTCCTCCTCCTCCATCAACTCCATCGGCGGGAACATTGAATCCGCGTAATAAGGCAGGTGCCCGGAGGTTTTGTACATCTTCTCCTTCGCCAGGTGCGGGGTCCGGACGCGGACGTAGCCGGCCTGGAATTCCGTCTCCTTGGCGAGTTTCTCCAGTTCCTCGACGATCATCGTGCCCTTGGGCAGCCACAGAGGCATGCCGGGGCCGGTGTAGTCGGGATCCATGGCGAAGAGCCCCATGTCCGCGCCGATCTTCCGATGGTCGCGCTTCCTGGCCTCTTCGAGCATTTCGAAGTAGGCCTCCATCTCGGTCTTGTTCTTGAAGGCCGTGCCGTAGATGCGCTGAAGCTGCGGATTGTTCTCATCGCCCTTGTAATAGGCGCTGGCGACGCTGGTGAGCTTGAAGGCGTTCTTCTTGATGTTGCCCGTGCGCATCACGTGCGGCCCGGCGCAGAGATCGATGAAATCGCCGTTCTGGAAATAGGTGATCGTCTCCCCCTCGGGAATCTGCTCCAGCAGGTCCAGCTTGAAGACGGATTCCCCTTCCCGCTCGGTCAGGCCGCCCAGGCGGCCGCTCTTGGCGTCGGCGATCGCCTGCTCGCGGGTGACCTCGATGCGCTCAAAGACGTTGTTCGCCTTGATCTCCTTCTTCATCTCCTCCTCGATCTTCCCGAAATCCTCGGGCGAGATGCGATGCTTGAGATCAACGTCGTAGTAGAACCCGTTCTCGACCGGCGGTCCGTAGGCAAACTGCGCGTCCGGCCAGAGGCGCAGGATCGCGGTGGCGAGCACGTGCGCGCAGGAGTGGCGGAGCCGCTCCAGGTCGGACATCTGATTGCGCTCATCGAGCGTCTTCCGTTGTTTCTGTTCTTCGTTTTCCATCTTGAATCTTTCCACCGCGGATTTGTTGACCACGGATTTCACGGATGACCCGGATTCTGTTTTCGCCGCCTTCGGCGGCGGGCCCTCTTTATCCGGGGAATCAGTGTAATCCGTGGTCCAAACTGTCTCTCATCCGCGGCAACCGCGGTTCCAAACAAAAACGCCCCGGATCGTGATGTCGGGGCGTCTGCGTTCACGGGTTGTTCCGCGAACGCCTAAATGGTCGTTGTGGTGGTGAAAATCAATTTCACGGGGGGGGAAAGTAAGCGCAGGCAGCAGGCTTGGCAACGTCCGATTCGAGGTTTGCTGTTTGCTGGCGCCACGTGAACGAAGGTGGGTGGCGATTGAACGGGCGCAAACCCAGGCATAGACAGTCCCAGCGGGACGACTGAGAATAGCCCGGCGATTCATCGCCGGGAAGATCGC
>JAYPGD010000437.1:0-5227 GCA_038126655.1 Verrucomicrobiales bacterium | reverse complement strand
CCGAGGCTCCGGCTCCGACGACCATGCCGGATCCGGAGTTGGCGGTGATCAAGACAGCCCACGGGGAGATGACTGTGGAGTTCTGGCCGGATGTCGCGCCCAAGACCGTGGTCAACTTCAAGAAACTGGCCAAGGAGGGCTTCTACAACGCCACGGCGTTTCATCGCATCGTGAAGGGGTTCATGATCCAGGGCGGCGACCCGAACACCAAGAATCCGGCGCTGGCCGAGAAATTTGGCCAGGGCGGACCCGGCTACACGATTCAGGCGGAATTCAACGCCAGGAAACACGTGCGGGGCGTTCTTTCGATGGCTCGTTCGAGCGATCCTGATTCCGCGGGCAGCCAGTTCTTCATCTGTCACGGCGACGCCGCCTTCCTGAACGGGAAATACACCGCCTTCGGCAAGGTGATCAAAGGCGACGATGTGCTGGAGAAGATCGCGTCCACGCCGACGATTCATCCGCCGCACGGCGGGGGGGAAAAGAGCTGGCCGGTCGACCGCGTGGAGGTGGAGTCGATCACCATCGTTCCTCGTGAAGAACCCGCAGGCGCGGCGGCGGAGGAGGCGAAACAGAATCCGGATTCCCAATAAACAGATCACGAGGCGGGCCGCTCCCGCGCAAGCAAAGCAAGACACAGAGCAATCATGAGCGAAGCAACAGACGAAGTGGCGGTTTTCAAGACCGACAAGGGCGAGATGGTCGCGGAATTCTGGCCGGATGTGGCGCCGAAGACCGTGGAGAACTTCAAGAAACTGGCCAAGGAAGGCTTCTACGACGGCACCTGTTTTCATCGGGTCATCAAGGGGTTCATGATTCAGGGCGGCGATCCGAATTCGAAGGACGCCGCGAAGGAGCGCCTCTGGGGCACGGGCGGCCCGGGCTACCAGATCAAGGCCGAGTTCAACGATAAACCGCATGTGCGGGGCGTTCTTTCGATGGCGCGTTCCGCCGATCCCGATTCCGCGGGCAGTCAGTTCTTCGTGATGCTGGGAACCTCGCCGCATCTCGACGGCCAGTATACCGGCTTCGGCGCCCTGATCTCCGGCGATGACACGCTGGGCGCGATCGGCGACGCCCCGTGCGGCGGGCCGCAGGGGAGTCTCCCGGACACGCGGATTGGCGTGGAGAGCATCACCATAGTTTCCCGGGATTCACTGGGGTGACCTGCCCGCCGACCCCGGCTCGGCATGAACGATTCGGCCCAACTTGAACAGACGCTCGCGATTCTGGGGTGCCCTCCGGAAAAGGTCGGCGAAATGGCGGCCCAGCTCGACAAGCGGGCAAGACAACTGGCTGAGGAACGGAGCGGTTCGTATGAACAGGCTCTGGCGCATCTGCTGAATCTGATGAAACAGGGCTGGGCGGCGAAGGAACGGGGGTTCTCGTGATCGAACCATGGCCTACAGTTGAATCGAAGGACTTGGGGGACTATCGCGTCTTCCGATTGGGGACGCGCCGACGCCGGTCCCCGCGCACGGGGAAGGAGCACGATTTCCTGGTCCTGGACTGCCGCAACTGGGTGAACGTCGTGGCGTTGACGCCGGAGAAGGAGTTGATCCTGGTGGAGCAATTCCGACACGGGACCGAGACCATCGAACTGGAGATTCCCGGCGGCGTCATCGACACCGCGGACGAACCGCCGCTCGAGGCGGGCCTGCGCGAACTGCGCGAGGAGACCGGCTACGTCGGCGAGGGCGCTCGGATCATCGGCGAGGTGTATTCCAATCCGGCGATCATGAACAATCGCACCTACACCGTGCTGGTCGAAAACTGTCGGCGGACGCACGACACGGAATTTGATCATGGCGAGGACATTGTCACCCGCTTGATTCCGGTGGATGAAGCCATGGAGTTGGCGGCCAAGGGCCAGATCCGCCATTCACTGGTCGTGGCGGCCCTGTTCCACTTCGAGCGCGATCGGCGGCGGGAAGGGTGAAGCCGAGGGCGACCGCTATTTCACCAATCCCCGCAGGTCGCCGCCGGTGGGGTTCTGAAACACCCTGAGGTCGAATTCCGGCGCGACGGCCAGGAGGTGGTCGAAGATGTCGGCCTGGATGGCCTCGTAGGGAACCCAGCGCTTGTCCTTGCAGAAGACGTAGATCTCGATGGGCAGCCCCTTCTCGGTCGGCTTCAACTGGCGCACGAGGAAGGTGAGCTCCTGGGTGATCATTTCCTGGTTGCGGAGGTAGGCCTCGATGTAGGCGCGGAAGGTGCCGATGTTCGTGAGGCGTCGTCCGTTGGCGGGCGCCGAGTCGTCGACGCCGTTCTGCTCGTTGTGCTTTGCGACTTCCTTTCGTTTCTTTTCCAGGTAGTCGGCGATGTATTGGATCTTGGCGAAGCGTTCCAGCATCTCCGCGTCGCAGAACCTGACGGTTCCGATGTCGATGTTGATGGCGCGCTTGATGCGTCGGCCGCCGGACTCGGACATGCCCTGCCAGTTTTTGAAGGAGTCGCTGATCAGCGCGTAGGTCGGGATGGTGGAGACGGTGTTGTCGAAGTTGCGCACCTTCACCGTGGTGAGGGCGACCTCCTCGACATCGCCGTCCACGCCGAACTTCGGCATCTCGATCCAGTCGCCGCGGGCGACCATCTTGTTCGTGGTGAGCTGGACGCCGGCGACGAAGCCGAGGATCGGATCCTTGAAGACCAGCATCAGCACGGCGGTCATGGCGCCAAGTCCGGCGATCAACTTCAACGGGGACTGCCCCACGATCAGGGCGATCGCGAAGATCACCCCGAGGAAGTAGAGCGCGATCTTGGCGACCTGGATGAAGCTCTTGATGGGGATGTGCTTCGAGATGTCGAAGGTGCGGTAGATGTCGATCACCGCGTTGAAGAAGGAATCGATGGCGAGCACCGCCACGATGAGCATGTAGATCATGGAGGCGCGTCGGACGTAATCGATCAGCGTTTCCGTGAGTTCGCTGGCACTGGAGCCTTCCGAGGCGGAGACCAGGACGACGGGGGTGAGGATGTAGATGACCAGCGCCGGCGCGATATGGGAGAGCCGGCCGAAGACATTCCGGTCCAGAAACTTGTCGTCCCACTTGTATTTGGACTTTTTGACGATCGCCTTGACGCCGCGGAGGATGACCCCCTTGGCGATGAAGTTGGCGACGATGCTGAGGATGACAATGACGGAGACGGCGATGCCCTGGGAAATCCAGGCCACCGAAGGGCCGTCGAGCCCCCTCGAGCGCAGCAGTTCTGTGATGTAATCAATCATGACGGTCGGAATCCGGGCCGGGCCGGATCATTTGCGGGAGAGGGCGCCGATGCCGCGGAGCCAGGTCTCGCAGCGGCTGGGCCAGTTGGAGACCTCGAGTTCCGAGGGGCGCAGGCCATAGCCGTGGCCGCCCTTGGCGTAGAGGTGCATCTCGGCCGGGACCTTGGCGCGCTTCAGCGCCAGGTAATAGAACAGCGCGTTCTCGACGCGCACGCCGTCATCCTCGGTCATGATGAGGATGGTCGGCGGGGTGTCCTTTGACACCGGAAGTTCGGGAGCCAGTCTGTTGTTCTCCTTTTCCAGGGTCAGGTAGGCGGGATAGATCAGCATGGCGAAGTCGGGACGGCAATCGACGGCGTCGTTGTGATCCACATAGCGGTAGCTGCGGCGCTTGAAATTGTTGCTGGCGGTCGCCGAAAGGTGGCCGCCGGCGGAGAAGCCCATGATGCCGATGCGCTTGGGATCGACGCCCCATTCCGCGGCGTGTCCCCGCACGATGCCCAGGGCGCGTTGGGCGTCCGCCAATGGGGCCTCGTGTTTTTCGCGGCCCTTGCGACGGGGGACGCGGTATTTGAGCAGCACGCCGGTGACGCCGATGGAGTTGAGCCATTCGCAGACCTCGGTTCCCTCGAGATCCAGGGCCAGGATGTTGTAGGCGCCGCCGGGGCAGACCAACACCGCGGCGCCGGTGTCCCGGGCCTTCTCAGGCTTGTAGACCGTCAGGGTGGGGGCGGAGACATTCTGCCAGATGATGATCTTCTTCTGGGCGTTGGGGCTTGGCGGACGAGCGCCTTCCTCACCGATGTCGCCCTTTTCGTCAGGCGCGCCGTTCGGCCAGAGTTGAATGGGGCCGATCTGTTCCCCGGCGGAGGCGAACGAGGCGACGGCAAACAGGGCGAGGGCGGTCAAAAGCGGTTTCATGGCGTGCATTCTTGAGGTTTGTCGTCAGGTTTGCAAGCGGCGACGACTCCCCCTATGCTGCGGGATTTCGCGGATTGCGGAATTCGGAGTTCAACATGTCGAAGCAGTTCATCAAGGTCGGCGGCGCGCGGGAGCACAACCTGCGGGATGTGTCTTTGGAGATCCCGCGCGACAAGCTGGTGGTGATCACGGGCCTTAGCGGTTCGGGAAAGTCCTCGCTCGCGTTCGATACGATCTATGCGGAGGGGCAGCGCAAGTATGTGGAATCGCTTTCCTCCTACGCGCGGCAGTTCCTGGATCAGCTGCAGAAGCCGGATGTGGACCACCTGGAGGGGCTGTCGCCGACGATTGCGATCGAGCAACGAGGTTCGGGCTCCGGGCCGCGGTCGATCATCGCCACGACAACGGAGATTTTCGACTACCTGCGTCTGTTGTTTGCGCACATTGGAAAGCCGCATTGTCCCGAGACGGGCGTTCCGATCCAGCGGCAGAGCACGACGGACATCATCGACCGGATCCTGGAACTGCCGGAGCGGACGCGCATCATGGTCCTGGCGCCGGTGGTGCGGGATCGGACGGGTGAGTTTCGCGACGTGATCGAGCGGTTGGCCCGGGAGGGGTTTGTGCGGGCGCGGGTGGACGGCGAGTTGGTGGAACTGGCCAGCAACGTGCGTCTCAAGCTCGACCCCAAGGCGAAACACACCATCGAGGCGGTGGTGGATCGCCTGGTCATCGACGAGAAGATCCGGGTGCGTTTGGCGGACTCGGTGGAGACGGCGTTGAAATGGGGCGAGGGGCGCCTGCTGCTGATGCAGCAGGACCCGAAGGACCGCGGTTCCGAGCAGTGGGAGGAGACGCTGCATTCGAACCGGATGTTCAGCCCGGCGACGGGCAGGAGCTACGACACGCTCACGCCGAAACACTTCTCCTTCAATTCGCCTTTCGGGGCCTGCGAGGTCTGCCATGGTCTGGGCCAGAAGCTTGTGTTCGATGAGGAATTGGTCGCGCCGAATCCCGACAAGTCGCTCGAGCAGGGCGCGCTCGTCCCCTGGCGCAAGGGCGGCAAGCGGATGGTCG
>JAYPGD010000436.1:422-5232 GCA_038126655.1 Verrucomicrobiales bacterium | reverse complement strand
TGTCGCCGGCCTGGCAGAGAAAATCGACGACCTGCTGAAGTGTTTCGAGCGCACCGAGATCGCTGGGTTTGACCTCGGGCGCTTCGGGCAGGCGCTCTTGAAGCGCGGACATGATCTCAACGCGCTTGATGGAATCGATGCCGAGGTCGGAATCGAGGCCCATGTCGAGATTGAGCATCTCGGTGGGGTAGCCGGTCTTCTCGGCGACGACCTCAAGCAGGGCTGCGCCGATGCGCTCGCCGGAATCGGATTTCTTTGCCGGGGAGGTGGGGACAGGAGCAGGAACACATGCTGAGTCGCTGTCAGGCTGGAGCGCCGAGCATTGCTCGGGATTGGCGTGCGTTGCGGGCTCAGGCCGAGCAATGCGCGGCACTCCGGCGATTGGCGCGGGAGCGGGCGCTGGTTGTTTGGCGATCGGTTGGGAAACCGTTTCGCCCTGTCCGGTGATCAACGCGTGCAGGGTCCGCTGCGCGGCTTCCTGGCCTTCGAGAAACTGTTTGTGCAGGCGGGCGGTCTGTTCCTGCAATTGAATCAACGCGGCGAGGCTTTGCCGGGTGTCCTGCAGGGCTTGCGTCATCTCCGCGGGCTTGGATGGAATGGGAGCCTGCGCCGAGGGCGGAATCGGCGGAGCGGGCGCCGCCTTGGGTGTCGCGGCGGGTTGAGCCGATTGAGCGGGCGCGGAAGCTGGCAGAGCCTGGGTGGGCCTGGCTTGGGCCGGGCGCGGCGGACGCTTGGGTCGCTCGTTCATCTGGTTGGCGCCGGAGACCGGGATGGTCAGGCGCGGCTTCTTGCCTTCCACCTTCTTGATCTCGGGCGCGCCTTCATCCCAACGCGTCAGGTCCACGTCGTGGCCCAGCGCGGCAAGGTTGCCGAGCACGTTGGCCAGATCGAATGAGCCGCTGCGTTTGCCGCGGGAGTTGTCCAAGGCGATGGCCCTGACGTCGTCGCCGTCGAGGATGGATTTCACCAGGCCGGTCAGGGTGCGTCCGGGGCCGATCTCGAGGAAGGTTGAAACGCCGGATTCGCGCATCGTCTTGATCTCGGAAACGAAATCGACGGGCTGCGCGAGTTGGCCGCCGAGGAGTTTGCGCGCCTTGGCCGCGGTCTTGGGGTAGGATTCCGCGGTGGTGTTGGCGTAGACGGGGATGCCCGCCTTGGAAAACTTGACCTTGGCGAGAGCCTGTTCGAAGGGTTTCTGCGCGGCGGCGACCAAGGGGCTGTGGAACGCGGCGGCCACGGGGAGTTTGCGGTTCCAGACCGATTTCTCCTCCAGCAGGCCGGCGGCGCGATCGATTTCCACCGCAGCCCCGGCCAGCACGGATTGATCCGGCGCGTTGCGATTGGCGACGACGAGTTCGAGTTCCGATTCCCTGATGAATTCCTCGACCTCTTCGCTGGGGGCCTTGACGGCCAGCATGGCGCCGCTGTCGGCCTTGCCGTCGCCTTTGGCCTCGGCCATCAGGCGGCCGCGGAGGTTGGAAAGGCGATGGAGGGTGGTGGATTCGAAAACGCCCGAGGCGCAGAGCGCGACCAACTCGCCGTAGCTGTGTCCGGCGGCGGCGGCGGGCTTGACGTCGAAGGACTCCAGGATCTTGAGCGAACCGAGGCTGACGGCGCCAATGGCGGGTTGGGCGACATCGGTGGCGGTCAGTTCGTCGCGCTGGCGATCCGAGGTTTCCTTGTTGAAGGCCGCGTGCGGATAGATGAAATCGCTGAGCCGGCGGTCGGCGTTGCGCTCCTCGGCGAAAATCTGGTTGGCCTGCGCGAGGGTGTCCTGCATCTCGTGAAACTCGCAGGCGAGGTCGCGGAGCATGTCCGGATACTGTGAGCCCTGGCCGGGGAAGAGGACGCCAAGATCGCCGGTTGGTTTGCCGGAGCCGAAGACTGCGCCTTCGGGAAGCTCCCAATGGGCGTCCGCCGATTCCTGCGCGAGCATGGACTGGCAACGGGTGAGGAGTTTGGCGAAATCAGTTCGGTCGCGTTCGACGATCAGGATCAGGCGGAAGGGTTTCGCGCCATCAAATTCGCGGCGGGTCTGCGCGGCGAAAGCGCGGAATTCCGCCCAGGGCAGGTCGGTCTTCTGCGCGGCGAGAGCCTTGCGCAGGTCGTCCACCTTGTCGCCGGAAAAGGCGAGCAGTTGAACTGAGCCGTCCCAGTCGGCCTTGGCTGCGTTGTCGCCATATTCTTCCAAGAGGCAATGGAAGTTGCTGCCGCCGAAGCCGAAGGAGCTGACCCCCGCGCGGCGCGGGTGGGACTCGCCCGCAATCCAGGGGCGCTTGCCGGCGTTGACATACAAGGGGGTGGTCTCCGGGGTCGCGGCGGCGACCGGTTCAGTGACCTTGATGGTCGGGGGAAGGGTCTTGTGATGCAGGGCGAGGGCGGCCTTGATCAGGCCCGCGGCGCCGGCGGCGGCCTTGGTGTGGCCGATCTGCGACTTGACCGAACCGAGCGCGCACCAGGAGCCGTCCCCGCCGGTCTCACGGTAGACGTCCTTCAACGCGTTGACCTCGACCGAGTCGCCCACGGTGGTGCCGGTGCCGTGCGCCTCGACCATCTCAATCGTGTCCGGCGTGACGCCGGCCTGCTCGTAGGCGCGTTTGATGGCCTTCTTCTGTCCGCTGGACTGCGGGGCGTAGACGGCGTCGCCGGCCCCGTCGCTGGAGGAGCCGAGTCCGCGGATGACGGCGTAGATCTTGTCGTTGTCGCGCTCGGCGTCGGAGAGGCGCTTCAGCACGACCATGCCGACGCCTTCGCCGAGGATGGTGCCGTCGGCGTCGGCGGAGAAGGGCTTCGCATTGCCGCTCTTGGAGAGAGCCGGCGTCTTGCTGAAGCACATATACATGAAGATGTCGTTGAAGGTGTCCACGCCGCCGGTGACGACCATGTCGGAGCGTCCGGCGTTGAGTTCCAGGCCGGCGAGGTGCACGGCGCTGAGCGAACTGGCGCAGGCGGCGTCGACGACGCAATTGGTGCCGCCGAGGTCGAGGCGGTTGGCGATGCGGCCGGCGGCGACATTGCCGAGCAGGCCGGGAAAGGAGTTCTCCTGCCAGGGAACGTAGGAGTCGGAAATGCGCTGGACGACGTCATCGGCGGTCTCGGGATCGACGCCGGCTTCGTCGAGGGCGCGTTTCCAGATCGGATGGCCGAGGCGGGCGCCGAGGGGGATGACCAGCTCCAACGTCCCGGTCACGCCGAGGATGACGCTGGTACGGTTGCGGTCGAAGTCCCTGGAGCCGTCTCCGGAATAGCCGGCGTCGGCGAGGGCCTTCTTGGCGGCGACGAGGCCGAGGATCTGGGTGGTGTCCGTGGCCTCGATGTCCTTGGGCGCAATGCCGAATTCCAGAGGATCGAAGTCGACCGGGTCCAGAAAGCCGCCGCGCTTGGCGTAGGTCATGTCCGGAGCCTTGGGGTCGCCGTCAAAATAATCCTCGGGGGACCAGTGGGTCTTGGGGATGTCTTCGATGGCGTCGACGCCGTTCTTGATGTTGGACCAATAGGCTTCGGCGTCCCCCGCTTTGGGGAACATGCAGGCAAGGCCGACGATGGCGATCGGCTCGTAATCGGCCGCGCCATTTTCGGACTGCGATTTCTGCTTCTTGCTCATTCAGACAACAGCGACGCCAGAGTATCCGGCTCGAGAGGACGACAACGAGCCGCCTCCGCCGGCAGACGGATGCCCTGACTTCGGAGAGTGTTTAACCGCAACGTCAAGGCGGCGCCATACAAAAGATTCATCCCGACCGGGACCACTTTCCGGTTTTCGGGGCCTTCGAGGAAGGAATCCTTGGCCCATTCGTTGAAGGCGCCCATGGCCGGGCCGCACCAGACTTGATAATCCGCGACCCGGGTGGGCTCGCCGGCGTTGGCCCATTTGGAGCTTTGGCCGAGGTAGCTGCGGAAGACGAGCGCCATCTTGTGCCGGGGGTCGCGTTCGGCGCGCTCGTTCTGGGCAGGGTCGCGTTTCTCGAAGAAGGCGTGGGTCTGCGCCCAGGCATCGTCCAGCGACATGCGGAAGAACTGTTTCTCCAGTTTTTCCCGCTCAGCGGCGGGGATGGCGTCCATGCTCTCGTGGGCGCGGTAGAGTTCGAAGAGCTTTTTGGCGCGCATGGGGAACATGGTGCCGCGCTTGAGGACCTGGACATTGACGCCCATTTCAAACATGTCGGCGGCCGGGGCCATCGCGACATCGGCTTGCTGGGCGGCGGCGAGCATCTTGCGGACCTGGTCGCAGGAACCGGACTCGACGCAGGCCTGGTTGACAGAGCCGGTGACCACGTAGGCGGCGCCCATGGCGAAGGCGGCGGCGACCGAGGCAGGCGTGGAAAGTCCGCCGGCGGCCCCGACGCGCAAAGGCTCCGGATAATTGTGTTCGGCCTGGATGCGTTCGGCCAAGGCAAGCAGAGCCGGAAGCAGGGCCAAGGCGGGGCGATTGTCTGTATGGCCGCCGGAATCCGCTTCGGCCGTAAGATCGTTGGCCATCGGGATTTCCGCCGCCATTTCAGCCTGTTCCGCGGTGATCTCGCCGAGATTGACCAGTTCGTGGAGGAACTTCTTGGGCGGGGGGGAAAGAAAGTGTGTGGCGACCTCGACGCGGGACACCTTGGCCACGATGCGGTTGGGGGCGACGACGAAGCCCTCGGCGTCGCGGTGAATGCCGGTCACCCGGTAGCGGACGACCGGCAAAGTCAGCGCCAGATAGGCCGAGGCTTCGACCAGCTTGACCCCTTTGCGGAGATAAAGATCCGCGACGGCGGCCTCAATGTCCGGCTCATTGGGGCTGTGAATCAGATTGAAGCCGTAAGGTTTGTCG
>JAYPGD010000436.1:0-412 GCA_038126655.1 Verrucomicrobiales bacterium | reverse complement strand
GCCTGGATGCGGTCAATCTCCTTTTCGACGCGTTCGGGCGGAAGTCCGGCGGCGCCGAAGAAACCGAGCATGCCGGCATGGCCCATGGCCTCGACAATGTCGGCGGAGCAGATGCCATTGGCCATGGCGCCGGCGACGTAGGCGTAATTCAGGCCGTGCGCGGCGCAGAAGGCGGCGTCGCCGAGATTCTCCAGGGGCAGGGCGGCGGCATAGCCGACAATGGGCAGACCGTCGGACTTGGCGGTCTCGCCGAGCCGGGAGACGCCCCCGAGGCCGAGCGCCAGGCCGTCGTCGGTGCGAACGATGGTGACGGGTTTGTCGATCCGGGAGACGGCCTTGCGGATTTCCTCCAGGTCGGTGACCGGGGGGGAGCCGTTCGAATGCCACCAACCGAGGCTGGCGTCAGGACTGG
>JAYPGD010000435.1:0-5248 GCA_038126655.1 Verrucomicrobiales bacterium | reverse complement strand
CCGGACATCTACTTCCACGACCTCAGCACCGGCCGGCGGCAGTCGATCGCCCGTTATTCCGGTTTGAACACGAGTCCGGCCGTTTCGCCCGGCGGGAACAAGGTCGCCATGATTCTCAGCAAGGGCGGGAGTCCGGATGTGTATGTCTCGGACAGCAACGGACAGAATCTGAAGCGGTTGACCAGCACGCGCGGCGATGAATCCTCGCCCTGCTGGTCGCCCGATGGGCAGCGGATCTGTTTTGTCTCGCGGGAATCCGGGCGCGCGCGGCTCTACACGATTCCGGCGTATGGCGGGAAGATGAGCCAATTGCGCACGGCCGGCGTCAGCACCGTGACCGAGCCGGACTGGGCGCCGGATGGCAAGACCATCGCCTTCACTTCGCAATACCGGGGCGGATTCAACATCTGCACCATCCCGGCCAAGGGCGGCACGGCCACGGTGGTCGCGGGCGGGGAAGACCCCTCCTGGTCGGGCAATTCCCGCACCTTGATCATCACCCGGCGCATCGGCGGAAAGCGCGTCCTCTCTTTGCTTGACGCCAAAACCAAACGTGTGAAGGATATTCGGAAGAATTTCGCGGGAAGTTGTTCTCAGGCCAGTTGGGCGAAGTAACTCAAGCGTCCAGGCGCCGCGCACGCAGATACACCATCATGAAGCAGATCCAGAAATCCCTGATCCTCCTCGTTGTTGCCGCCTTGGTTGTCGGTCTGACCGGTTGCCGCAAGAAACCCGTCGGCCTGACGCCCATCCCCGGGCAGAAGACATTGCCGCCGGCGCAGGAAGGCGTGTTCCCGCCCGAGCCGGGGCCCACGGGACTCGCCGGGGTGGACGCCGGCGGCGGCACGCCCGATGGCGCCGCGATCGACGCCACGCCGATTGGCTTGGGAACTGACGCCACCGCTGCGGGCGAAAACATCGCCGGAGCCGACACCTCGGCCGGAACGACCGGCGAGGATCTGACCGAATCCGTCCCGGACAACATGACCGATGCCGGCATTCCCACCAGCGATCGTCCGGTCTTCGATGGCGACTGGGAAATGGACTCCGATTTCTTCCACTCGAACACGGTTTACTTCGATTTTGACCGGTCCGACGTCAAGTCGAGCGAGCGGGTCAAGGTCGAGGAGGTCGCGCTTTACCTGCAACGCGAGTCCCGCAATGGCGTCCTGGTCGACGGCCATTGTGACGAGCGCGGCACGGAGGAGTACAACCGCGCCCTGGGTGAGCGACGCGCGCTTTCCGTCCGGGAATACCTGGCCCGCCTGGGCATCGATTCCAGCCGCATCTACACCCGCAGCTTCGGCGAGGACATGCCGGCCGATCCGGGCCAGAACGAGGGCGCCTACGCCAAGAACCGCCGCGGTGAATTCATCCTGCTCATCCCGCGCAAACCCTGAGCGGCGCCCCTCACCGTTTCCTCGGCGATCACTTGCCGCTTGCCAAGCGGGCAAAACGGCCTAGCGTCGTTGGCTCACCTTTTTCATCTGACACAACATGGAAACCAATCTGTTAGCATTTGCCTTGGGAATGCCGGAAGTCGTTCTGATTCTGGCCGTGATTCTCATCTTGTTCGGCGCCAAGAAACTGCCGGAGCTCGCCCGCGGCATGGGCAAGGGCATCAAGGAATTCAAACACGCGACCCGCGAGATCCAGGACGACATCGAGGAAGCCCTCAATGACGATCCGCCCCCGCCGCCGAAGAAGTCCTCTGCCTCTCCGGAGGGTGAAAAGTCCGAACACTGGACAGACAAGACGGTCGACAAAGATTCCGCTTCGGAAGACTGACCGCCACCGCAAGGGCGCCGGCCATGTCGAATGATCCTTCGAATGGGACGCCTTCTTCTCCCTCAGACGACGATTCTCCGAGGCCTTCGGATGAATCCTTGAAGGAGTCTCCCAAGGAAAACCCCAAGACTGACGAAGTCGAAGCGTCGGAGTCCGCCAACGTTGCCGAAGGCGACGACGCAGTGGAAGCGGAGGAGGGCGGATCTGCGAGGAACTCGGAAGAGCCTGGCGGGAAGGGGGAAGAGGGGGGCGCAACGCCCGCGGACGGCGACGAGGAGGAACTGCCATCCGACGACGAGGGCGAAGACGAAGGCGAGGTGAAGCCGGAAACGGATTCCTCGCATCGGGCGGGCAAGGATCCGGCCTCGGATCATGAGGATGACGAGCACGAGTGGCACAACGAGCACGACGAGTATCATCCCGAATACGACGATCCCCATCACGACGAATACGAGGACACCTACCACTACGACGGGGACGAGCATTACTACGAGGACCACGACGAGGAATACCACCACGACGAGGACCACAGCCACAGCTCCGGCCATTCGATTGCGCCCTCGTCGACGCTGCCGGAGAAGCCGTCCCGCTCCGGTGGGAAGAAGACCGCGGTCCAGAAGAAGGACGACGACTGGGATGATTGGGACGACGACGAGGAGGACGAGGAAGGCGGCGGACCGGTCAAGAGCTTCCTGGAGCACCTGGAAGACCTGCGCTGGGTGCTGATCAAGTGCGTGGTGGCCGTGCTGGTCTGCATGTGCGTGTGCCTGGTGGCGGCGAACCGGGCCCTGGACTTCCTGATGCTTCCGCTGAAGAACGCCAAGGTGGCGGTCACCGAATCCTTGATCGACCAGGCGATGGAGGAGGGAAGCGCGCGGCCGACTCTCCAGATTCAATTTGGCGGGGAACGTCTGGAGACCACGGTCAGCACCAATCTGTTTGAATCGTTTGGGCAGAAATTCCATGTGACCAACGACGTTGTCGCGTTGCGGGTGTCGCCCATCCGCACCGGTGACGGAATGGTCCTCGGTCTGGAAGCGGCGGATGAGGTCCTTGAGCGGGAACCGCCTGTCGATTTGCCGGAGCTTTCGCCCAAGAGCCCGTTGACGCCGTTCATGTTGGCATTGAAGACCGCGTTCTTCGGAGGCTTCGGGCTGGCCTCGCCCCTGGTCTTCTTTTTCATCGCGCAGTTCGTCGTGCCGGCGCTGCATCGTCATGAAAGGAAATACCTGGGTTGGGGGGTGTTCATTGGCACCGGACTTTTTGCGGCGGGCGTTGTCTTTGCCTACGTGGTCATCGCCAAGATGATGCTGATGGCGTCGGTCACCTTCACCGACTGGCTCGGGTTCAACGCCAAGATCTGGATCATCGACGACTACATCGCCGTCATGCTGAAGCTGCTGCTCGGCGTGGGGCTGGGCTTTGAGTTGCCGGTCGTCCTGCTGACGCTCGTGCGGATCGGCATACTGGATTATCCCAAGCTGGTCGCGATGCGCATGTACGCTTTTGTTGGCGTGCTCGTGCTCTCGGCCCTGCTGACTCCGCCGGATGTGATTTCCCAAGTGATGATGTCGCTGCCGCTCTGGGTGCTCTACGAGATCAGCGTGCAGATCGCGCGGATCTGGTATTGGCGCGATCAACGGGCCGCGGCCGCGGAAGAGGCGGCGGAGAAGTCCAAATCCGGATCCTGAAACCTTGGAAATGCCTCGGGAAAACGGCTTTACAAGTCACTTGGCTCTAGGCATGTTCTCGAACCACTTAAACGACCTATGCGCAAATCCTTTGTTTTTCTTACGTTGACGGCGGTTCTCGCGCTCTTTTCCGCGGGCTGCTCGGGGCCTTCCTACAAGTTGGGCCGGGGACTCAATAACGCCACCGAACCCTTTCGTCTGGGCGAAATGCGCCGCTCGATCGAGCAGGCCCACATGTGGGCGGGGCCGCGCCAGGCATTCAAGGCCGGAGCCATCCAGGGTTTCAACCGAACGATCGTCCGGACCGGCATCGGCCTGATCGAGATCGTCACCTTCCCGTTCCCCAGCTACGAGCCCTTCTACCTGAAGAAGAAGTACGCCAGCAACGGCGACGTCTACATCGGCGGCCCCTACCGCACGGACCAGCTCTGGACGCTGGATTTCATGACCGAAGATCCCCGCTATCCGGACAGCTACACCCCGGGTCCCTACTCGGACGGCATCTTTGCCACCGACACCGCCTTGGGCTTTGCGGCCGGCGATGTGTTCCCGGGAATCGTGGGCAGCCGCTTCCACATCTTCGACTATTGAGCTGAAGCCTCTCTCCAAGGCGCCGACACCTCGCTGTTGGCGCCTTTTTTGTTTCCCGGTGCCGACATGACGCTGACCCGCCAATCCGGCTGCAAGATCAACCTCCTGCTCAATGTGCTGGGGAGGCGTGAGGATGGTTTCCACGAACTGGAGACCCTGATGCAGCCGGTGAAGCTCTTCGATGAACTGACCCTCGATACCGAGGGCGCGGCGGGCGTGCGCTTCACCTGCAGCGACGCCACTCTGCCCACCGATGACAACAATCTCGTTGTCCGCGCCGCGCGCCTTTTCTTCGCCGAGGCCGGAATCCCGGAACAGGCGACGATTCATCTGGAAAAACGCATTCCCGCCGAGGCTGGACTCGGAGGCGGCAGCGGCAATGCGGCGGCGACCCTGCTGGGCCTGAACGAGATGTTCGACAACCCGCTGACTTCGGGAAAACTGCACGAACTTGCCGGCGGCCTGGGATCGGACATTCCCTTCTTCCTGGAGGATCGACCCGCCTTGGCGATCGGTCGCGGTGAGCAGGTGGAGCGACTTGATCCCTTTCCGGCTCTGGCGGGCAAGTGGTTGTTCCTTGCTCGGCCGGGATTCGGCGTGTCGACGCCGTTTGCCTACAAGGGGCTCAAGCATCATCCCGGGGCCTTGAACGGGCGACCGGGGCGGGCGGCGGAGTTGGCGACCGCGTTGAGCGCCGGCGACCTGGGCGCTGCGGCCGATCAGTTCTACAATTCCTTGGAGGCGCCCGTGTTGCGGAAGTTTCCCATCCTGGCGATGTATCAGGAGTTTCTGAGGGAGAACGGGGCGACCGTGGCGCTGATGTCCGGCAGCGGTTCCACCACTTTCGCCATCGCCGGTTCACAGGACGCGGCCGAATCGCTGAAGGAGAAATTCGTGGGAAAGTTCGGCGGGTCCACCTGGCTGGCGACGTTGCCGATGTGACCGGGGCGCGGCCTTTCCCGGAAATCTCCAAACCGGGAAAAAATGCCTTGTCGGACGGGAAAGCAGCGATACATTCCCTGCCTGCCATGTCCCATGGTGTAATGGTAGCACAACTGGTTTTGGTCCAGTCAGTCAAGGTTCGAGTCCTTGTGGGACAACCAAATTTTTGCGTCGGCCGTTGAATGGACGACCGTTCCAAGGAAATCATGCCGCCGCCACCCCTTCCAATCCATTCG
>JAYPGD010000434.1:0-5248 GCA_038126655.1 Verrucomicrobiales bacterium | reverse complement strand
AACGAGCAACCTCAGCCAAGGAACACATGGAACTCTCCGTCGAAAATTTGGATTCGGGCCATCGATGCGTGGCGCTTTCAGGCCGACTCGATCTGAAGGGCACGCAGGAAGTCGATGCGCAGTTCAACGAGGAGACCGGAGCGAAGAAGGAGTCCGTGCTTGTCGATCTTTCCAACGTTACCTACATCGCCTCCATCGGCATCCGCATGTTCCTCAGCAACATCAAGCAATTGCGCGCGGCCAACGCCAAGATGGTGATTCTCAAGCCGCAGAAGATGGTGGAGGAAGTCCTCAAGCTTGCCGGCGTCGACGCCATCATTCCCATCGAGCATGATCAGGCCGCGGCGGTCGAGGTGTTGAAAGGCGGCAACGCTGGTTGATCACGCTCCCACCCCAGCCCCGACCCCGCTCCCGCCATGAGCCGATCCAAGCAAATCCAGATCAGCAATGATCTTTCCGAACTCGAGCGCCTGAATCTGCTGGTGGAGGAATTTGGCGGCGAGAACAATTTCAAGACCGAGGAGGAATACGCGATCTACCTCTGCCTTGAGGAGATGGTCACCAACGTCATCAGCTACGCCTGGCCCGATGGCGGCGAGCACACCATCGACATCCGCCTCGCGGTCGATGAGGAGTCCATCCGGGTCGAGATCGATGACGACGGCGTCGAATTCAATCCGGTGGAATTTGGCGCGCCCGACACCGCGGCGCCGCCCGAAGAACGCCCCATTGGCGGGCTCGGCATCCATCTGGTCAAGCAGACCATGGATGACATGTTCTATCAACGTGTGGACAACCGAAACGCGTTGATCATGAAGAAGAAACGGATCCAGGGCTGAGGCTCCCGAAAGGCCCTCAGATTTCCGCCGTTTCCACCAACGCCCGCAACAGGGCGTCCCAGTCTTCCTCCCCCGTCTCCCATCCGCCGCTGAAACGCAGGGCGCGCGAGGCCTGCGCTTCGTCCAGCCCCATTGCCGCTAGGACGTGCGACGCTTCCTCCTTGCCGCTGGCGCAGGCGGAACCCGTGGAGACCGCGTAGCCCGCCTTGTCCAGTTTGACGACCCAACGATGGCGGCAATCCGCTTCCGGCATCAGGGCGGAAACCGTGTTCCAGAGCCGCTCGGATCCGGCGCCCACAATCTCGGAACCGGGCAACGCCTCCAACAATCGGGCTTCGAATCGTGAGCGCAGGCGTTGTCGCGCATCAACGCCGTCCGCCAGCTGCGCCTCGCGCGTCGCCAATGCCGCCATCATCGACAGGATCCCCGGGACATTCTCTGTGCCGGCCCGGCGCCCCTCCTCCTGTCCTCCGCCGACCGTTGAGGCATAAAACCGGCCCTGCGCCGGAACCTTCAAGAACCCCGCGCCCTTCGGTCCGCCGAACTTGTGCGCGCACCCGCTGACGAAATCGCAATCGCCGAATCCGGACGCGGGCAGCTTGCCGATCCACTGCGCGGCGTCGCAGACGAACGGGATGCCGCGATCCCGACACAGGTCGCGGACTTCGCGCCAGGGTTGCAGGATCCCCGTTTCGTTGTTCGCCGCCATCAGCGCCATGGCCGCGGGGCGCGATGCGTTCAATTCTCGCTCCAACCATCCGACATCCATGCGGCCATCCGGCAGGGCCGGTAGCACGCGATGTCGATCCGGGAAATGCCGCCTCGTCGCCTCCAGCAGACAGGGGTGCTCGATCGCCGACACCCAGACCTCGTCGTCGTCGCTGAGTTCTCGCTTCAGATGCGCGAGGATCATGTTGTTTGACTCCGTCGCGCCGGAGGTCCAGACGATGTCCAGCGCGTGACAGCCCAGCAGGTCGGCCAGTTGTTCGCGGGCGTCGGTCAACGCCTTGTCGGCGCGAGCGCCGAGGCGATGGGGACTCGAGGGATTGCCCACGAATTGATCCAACGCATCCAGCCAGGCCTTACGGGCTTCCGGCAGGACCGGCGTCGTGGCGTTGTGATCGAAATAAATCATGCGTTTCAGTCGGGCGGCGCGAAGGCGGAACGCTCTGCCCGAAGCGCGAACTCTATTCCGCTTCAACCTCGGGTGTCACGACGCTTTGGCGTTGCCCGCTGCCTTCAGGGCGCGATCAGGATCCGCGCGATGTCGGACTTGGACAAGGAATCGTGGCTGGAGCGCGACTGTGTCGGAGACCCGTCGCAGCAACATTGTTCGCGGAATGAGTCAGAGGCCGGCGCCACGCTATCCCGTTACCCGAATGATTGCGGCTGATCGCGAAGACGGGGCGCAGCCAAACGCCGCCCCGTTTCCTTCATACGCGCGCCTTTCGACCTTTGCGAAACGGCGTTGCGACCTCGCCTCATTGATCTAGAATCGACGTTCCATATGAAGCGATTCCTCCTGACCATTTCCCTGAGCGTCGGACTGGCCTTTTCCGCGCAGGCCGCGAAGCAACCCAATGTCCTGCTCATCATGGCCGATGATCTCGGCTTCTCGGACCTGGGTTGCTACGGCGGCGAGATCCGCACGCCGAATCTCGACGGCATCGCCCAACGCGGACTGCGCTTCACGCAGTTCTACAACACCGGCCGCTGCTGGCCGACGCGCGGCGCGCTGCTCACCGGTTACTACGCCCAGCAGATCCGGCGCGACAATGTTCCCGGCGTCACCAGCGGCGGACGGGGAACCCGCCAGCCCTGGGCGGTTCTGATCCCCCGGATGCTCAAGCCGCTCGGCTACCGCTCCTACCACTCCGGCAAATGGCACATCGACGGCATGCCGATCCAGAACGGTTTCGACCGCTCCTACTACTTGCGCGACCAGGGACGCTTCTTCAATCCGGAGATCCATTGGAAGGACGACGTCAAGCTGCCCAAGGTCGAGAAGGACACCGGCTACTACGGCACCACCGCCATCGCCGACCATGCCATCGAATGCCTCAAGGAACACGCCGCCCAGCACGAGGACAAACCCTTCTTCCACTACCTCGCCTTCACCGCGCCGCACTTCCCGCTGCACGCGCTGCCCGAGGACATTGAACGTTACAAGAACACCTATCGCCGCGACTGGGAGAAGGTTCGCGCCGAGCGCTGGGCGCGCATGAAGAAGATGGGTTTGCTCGAGGGTGAACTCTCCGACGTCGAGCGCGACCTTGGACCGCCCTATCACTTTCCCGAACACCTGAAGATCCTGGGCGACGCCGAGGTGAACCGCCCGCTGAAGTGGAGTTCGCTGACGAAGGAGCAACGCGAATTCCAATCCGCCAAGATGTCGCTGCACGCGGCGATGATCGACCGCATGGATCAGGAGATCGGCCGTGTGCTCGATCAGCTCCGCGCCATGAAGCGCCTGGATAACACCCTGATCTTCTTCCTATCGGACAACGGCTGCAGCGCCGAGATCATGGTCCGCGCCAGCGGCCACGATCGCAACGCGCCTCCCGGATCAGCCGCGAGCTACCTGTGCCTTGGACCGGGTTGGTCCACCACCTGCAACACGCCCTTCCGTCGGCACAAGACCTGGACGCACGAGGGAGGGATTTCCACGCCGTTGATCGTCAGCTGGCCGGAGGGCATCGAGGCGCGCGGAGAGTTCCGTCGCAATCCCGGCCATGTGATCGACATCGTCCCGACCATCATGGACGTCGCCGGCGGCTCGGCTCCGAAACAAATGAACGGCAAACCCGTCCCCGCGCCGCCCGGCAGGAGCCTGCGCCCCGCCTTTGCTAGGGACAATGCCGTGAAGCGCGACTGGCTCTGGTGGTTCCACGACGGCCACCGCGCCGTGCAACAGGGCGGTTGGAAACTGGTCGCCCCCAAGGATGAACCCTGGGAGCTCTACAACCTCAAGAACGACCGCGCCGAATCCAACGACCTCAGCAAGTCCAAGCCGGAGCTGGCCAAGAAACTGGAGGCCCTCTGGGATGAGAAGATGGCGGAATTCAAGGCATTGGCGAAAACCGATCTGCCCAAGGGCAAAGGTCGGGGCAAAGCGAAGAAGAAATGATGAACGTGCGTCATTCCGTTTCAATCGGGGCGCGGGGCCCAAGCTCCAAGCTCCAAGCTCCAAATCTCAAAAAAGCTCCAAGCTCCAAATCTCAAAGGGGCCATTGGGAAGGCGCCTGTTTGTCGCCGGCGAATCAGCGCACACGCCCCCATTTTTCGTGGCGCCCATTTGGAGCTTGGGATTTGGGATTTGTTTGGAACTTGGAGCTTGGGATTTGGAGCTTTTGTAAGCGCGCGCTTGGCGTGGCAAGGCTCACCCTCCCCCTCGCTGCGCTCACCCTTTCCACCCACGCCGCCTCCCCCGATTTCAACACCGAGGTCCGCCCCATCCTCGCGGCCAACTGCTTCAAATGCCACGGCCCCGACGACAAGACCCGCGACGCCGGGCTCCGACTCGACACCCAGGCCGGCGGACACACGGCCATCAAACCCGGCGATCCATCCGCCAGCGAACTGTTCCAACGCATCACCCACGACGATCCGGACGAACGCATGCCGCCGCCCGAATCCAATTTCACCCTCACCGACGCGCAGATCAAAACCCTGAGCCAATGGATCGAGGCCGGCGCGAACTACGAGGCGCATTGGGCGTTCATCCCGCCGACGCAAGCCGCCCCCCCGGCGGTCGTCGACGAACCCTGGGTCCGCAATGCCATCGACCGCTTCGTGCTCGCCCGTTTGGAGCGCGAGGGTCTGACCCCGTCCAAGGAGGCTGATCGCTACGCGTTGATCCGTCGCCTCACGCTCGACCTCACCGGCCTGCCGCCGACCATTGAGGAGACCGACGCCTTCGTGACCGACGCGGATCCGCTGGCCTACGAGAAGCTGGTCGACCGTCTGCTCAAGTCGCCGCGCTACGGCGAACGCTGGGGCCGCCTCTGGCTCGACCTCGCGCGCTACGCGGACACCAACGGCTACGAGAAGGACCGTCCGCGCTCCATCTGGCCCTACCGCGACTGGGTCATCCGCGCGCTCAACGACGACATGCCCTTCGACCAGTTCTCCATCGAGCAACTCGCCGGCGACATGCTGCCCAACGCCACGCTCGACCAACGCATTGCCACCGGGTTTCACCGCAACACCATGCTCAACGAGGAAGGCGGCATCGATCCGCTCGAGTATCGCTTCTACGCCATGGTCGATCGCGTCAACACGACCGGCTCGATCTGGTTCGGAATGTCGGTCGGCTGCGGCCAATGCCATACCCACAAATACGATCCCATCACGCAGACCGACTACTACGAGATGATGGCGTATCTCAACAACGCCGACGAACCCGACCT
>JAYPGD010000433.1:0-5262 GCA_038126655.1 Verrucomicrobiales bacterium | reverse complement strand
CCAAGCTTCCCTCACCGAATCTCGCTTCGGTGTCTTTCTTTATGAGTCAACACGGCAATACCCATTGACTCTGAATGACATGGCGGTATTCTAAAAGGCGATCCGGTTAGCGGTACGTTTCTTCAGCGGGGTTCCCCACCCCCACCTCCTTGGCGTCCGCTCTCCGGATCATTTTTTTTCTTTTGTCGTTTGACACCCCAGTGGCGTTTCACTACGTTCTCGGCTTCCTCACGCGGGGGCGTAGCTCAATCGGTTAGAGCACTGGCCTGTCACGCCAGGGGTTGCGAGTTCGAGTCTCGTCGCTCCCGCCATTTTTTCTCCCTTCTTAGCCCTTTGCCAGCGAACGTGGTTTCGTTCATTTCAAACCCGGCATTTATCGCCGCGGCGGCGGAATCCAATCCCGGGCATCAGCCGGCGTCTAAAGCCTCATTGGTCGGGTCGCACAGGGGAGCCTTGAGCCTTCTGGCGTCGGTTATTGGGTTGCGGCCAAGCTTCCCGCGGCCCTTCCCGTTGTTAAACCCATTCGCGCAAACTTGACGCCGGCGCCGGTTGTGTTACGAACGGTCCCCTCATGAGCCAAACGCTTGCCCCTCCCTCCGACTGGAAAGGAACCCTCCGTTATCTCGGCCCCGGTCTGATCATCACCGCCTCCATCGTCGGCTCCGGCGAATTGATCGCCACGCCCACGGTTGCGTCGGATCCGGACATCGGCTTCAAGCTGCTTTGGTTCATCATCCTCGGCTGCGTGATCAAGGTCTTCGTGCAGATCGAACTCGGCCGTTACGCGATTTCAAGAGGCAAGACGACCATCGAGGCCATGGATGAAATGCCGGGGCCGCGGTTGCGCGTTTCATGGTTGGTCTGGATCTGGTTGTTCATGTTCATCGCCCTCCCCTTCCAGGTGGCCGGCATGTATGGCGGCATCGCGAAGATGGTCACGCTCGCCGGGGCCTCGCCTGACCTGGAATGGATCTGGGTCGTCGGCGTCGGCGTCCTCACCAGCGCATTGCTGGTCTCAGGCCGTTACCGGCTGGTTCAGAATGCCTCCACCGTGATGGTGGTCCTCTTCACCGCGTTCACGCTGTTTGCGTTGGTCACCGTTCAAAGCACGGACTTCGCCATCACCGGCGCCCAGATCGCCGAGGGGCTCAGCTTCCAGATGCCTCCGAATTTCACCGTCGCCTTCGCCGCCTTCGGCATCATCGGCGTCGGAGCCTCCGAATTGATCTACTATCCCTTCTGGTGCCTGGAAAAGGGTTACGCCCGCAATGTGGGGACCTTCGACAAATCAAAGGAATGGTTCGGGCGCGCGCGTGGTTGGGTCAGGGTGATGAGCGCCGACGCCTGGCTCTCCATGGTCGTCTACACCGGCGCAACCGTTGCCTTCTACCTGCTGGGCGCCGCCGTGCTGCACGGACAGGGCATCAGGATCGAGGACGGCAACGACGTCATCGCCCACCTCTCCAAGATGTACACCGATTCCTACGGTCAGTCCGGACTCCTGATCTTTCTGATGGGCGGCGCCTGCGTGCTGTTCTCCACCGTGTTCGCGGCGACCGCTTCCAACGCGCGCCTGCTGGTCAACGGTCTGTCCGTCTACAAGCTCAAGATCGCGAAGGATGAGGAGGAACAGGCGAAGTTGATCAAGATCGCCTGCGCGGGGTTGGCCTTCTTCTCTATGATCATTTACCTGGCTTTCAAGAAGGTGGTCTTTCTCGTGCTCGTCGGCGGCGTGGCCCAAGGCATCATGCTGCCCTTCCTCGCGATCGCCGCGCTTTACTTCCGCTTCAAGCACAGGGAACTTGCGACGCCACCCGGCAAGGAATGGAAGTTCGGCCTGGGAACGGCGTTCCTGGCCGTGGCCATGCTTTGCATGGCGGCCGTCGGCATCTACCGGGCGGTGAAGGAAATCCGCGGCGCGTTGGACTGACGCAGGGCCGGTCTTCGCGTTCCAATCTACTTCTTCCGCGACTCCATCATCGCCTTCACGTCATCCACGGACACCCCGCCCACCGGCAGCGGATAATCGAGCAGGTCGCCGTTGGGTTGAAAGCCATTGCCGTCCACGTCGATGAAGATCGGGTTATTGTAGGCGCAGGGTTTGATGCCCGCCTGTGAACTCGTGCCGTAGCCTGTCTTGAGATCGAAATTCTCACCGTAGGCCACCACGATCAGGTGCGCATCCTCGCTCAACGAAACCGTGAGCGTCTCGTCAAACTTCACCACGCCGTCCTTGAACTTCTGCGCATGTTTGGCCCGCGTGAAATTCAGATCCGGCCTGGCCCGGCCATTGACCAGAACCTGCACGCGATCGATGTCAATCCAGTCCGTGCACTGCACGCGCACCTTCAGCCTTACGCCGCCGTTGCCGCGGGTGTGACCGCCCGCAATCGCGCCGTCCTCCGTCTCCACCTCCAGGAACGGCCCGGTCGAGAGAATCATGCGCCCCGCCTTGCTGTTGCGGCTCAATTCCTTCCAATCAAGTTTCCGAGGCTCGTCAGTGGATGAACGGACATAGGTGCGCCAACCGCCAACGCCGTTGCCATGGACCCGATGGGCGTCGCAGACCGCAATGCCCCAATAGCGATGACCGCGATTGAGATTCTGCAGCCATTGAAACTCGCGCGCAACGCCGACCACTTCGCGCGAACCCCGCCGATAGAGGTAATACGGAAACCCGTCCAGAATCCTCGATGTCTGATAATTCTGCGTTTCGATGGCGTCGATCATCCCGGACAACCCCTGAAAGCCGCCATCCGGGCGGCCGTCCCGATTCCGATCCGTGAAGTTCTGAATCATGTCCGGGTGATTGATATGAATCCAGCGACTCGGCTCCTCGCCCTGAAAGCGGCGCAGCACGAGCGCATTCAACCGGGGGTCCATCTGGTAGGCGGGTAGACCGCCATCCTGCACAAAAGGAACGGGTTTGAGCGGAAACATGTTCATGTGCGCCATCCCGCCCGTGAACTCCGTCCCGGGAACCGTGTTGATCTCCTTCACCAACCCCAACTTCTCAATGTGCGGCGTCCAGTCGTAGAGCCGGTTGTGCTCGGTCGTCGGGGCAAACTCAATGTGCTCGGCGGCAAGGTTGATGACGCGGTCGTCCGTGCCGCAGGTGTTGTCGCCGCTGGGCGTGGAATGATTGTGAAAGTCGGAGCTGACCCAGCCCTTGGAATCGATCAATCGCTTCAGGACGCCCTTCACCGCAATCGTCTTGCCCTCCTCCAGTTTGATCTCCCTGGAAAGATGCGAGAATTCCACGCCATGCGTCACCACGATCCGATAGTCGCCCGGATCCAACTGCACGCGGAACTCACCGTTTTCCGAGTGATACTGGTCCTTGCAGCCATGGGCGCGATTGTCCGGGCCCAGGTTCGGCGACTTCGTGCCGTTGATCCCGATGAACTGCGCCTTGCAGGGAATGCTCGTTCCCTTCTCGTCCTTGATGTCGAAGGCGACAGCGGCCGCCGGACCAAAGCCGAATTTCATCTCCTTCCTGCCGCTGGTTCCGACGCTTTGGGGGAGCGTCAGAGTCTTGCGGCCATGATCGCGAACCTCCACATCGTAATCGCCGGCCGGAATCTTGAACGCAAAACGCCCCTTCGAATCAGGATAGGCCGGCATACGACTGCTCCCCAATTTGAAATTCACCACCGGCGTGGCCAAGCCTTTGCCTCCGGCATCGACCAGTTCGCCTTCGACGTCGCCAACCGGAGAACCCTTGTAGTTCGCCACCACACCCACCGCCTCGGCCGGCGAGGTCCCGACGGCCAGGAAACGCGCAAACGAAATCTCGTCCCCCGGATTCAGGGAGACTTCCCCGCCCGGACGCTTCATGCCGTCCTGCTCGACCCAGTCGTAGGCGTAACCCGCCTTGTCCGCCGGATCAATGGAGTCGCCCCAGTTGATTCCCTTGAACTGCCCGCGACTTGAGAAATTGGTCCAACGATCGTTCACCCGGCCCTTGAACGGTTTGTTTCCCTCGTTGCGCATCGTGGTGATGATCAACACGCCCTGCCAACCGTCCCTCACGATGTACTCGTGCCGCTTGTACAGTCCCTTGTTCATCGCCGCGCTCACCACCGTTTCGATCGACGCCGAACCATTCGCACCGGTTCTGGCAATCTTCACGTAAGCGACCTTGCCCTGTTGTCCGGAGGGCGTGAACACGGTGATCTGGTCGTTGTTCGATCCCCTCAACGTCAGATCATAAAGGCAACCCGGGGTCACGCCATTGTCGCCGTAGAAGGTGCTCATGTTGGCGCGACGCAGGTGGCCGTTGTGCGAGATCACCGCCTCCACCTTGTCGTTGCGCAGCACGAAGTCGCCGATGATGCCGTCCGCCTCCTTGCCGCGCGGGAGTTGTTCCGTGTTCTCCGGGCCAATCTCGAAAGCTTCCGGGGCGGCCGTCAAGGAACCGGCGATGAATGTTGAGGCGAGGCCGACAAGTATGAGTGTCTTCTTCATGAGGCTTTGATTCGTGGACATTTCCATTCTGGGACTGCGGGGAGACTACCAATTGCGACCGCCAAGACAAGCGACGGAAATGAATCTGTTTTGCGGCGCGCCAATACGGGGGGCACACAGAAATGAAGACTGCAGAATGAAGATTTACCTGTCTTCATTCCCGTGTCTTGATGTTCCGGGATTCCTCCGCCAGAATCCGCGCCTATGAAACGCCCTCTCGCGAAGTTCCTTGCCCTGTTGGCCGTCTGCAATCTGCCATTTGCCATGGCGGCGTCCGCCGCCGCCCCCCGCCCCAACATCATCTTCATCTTCTCGGACGACCACGCCTACCAGGCCGTCAGCGCCTACGGCCACAGCCTCAACCAGACGCCGAACATCGACCGCATCGGCAAGGAAGGCATGCTGTTCAAGGAGTGCTACGTGAACAACTACATCTGCGGTCCGCAGCGCGCCGTGATCCAGACCGGCAAGTACTCCCACATGAACGGCTTCCTCCGCAACGGCAACAAGTTTGACGGAACCCAACAGACCTTTCCCAAGCTGTTGCAGAAGGCCGGCTACCAGACCGCCGTCGTCGGCAAATGGCACCTCGGCGAACACATGGCGCCGCAGGGCTACAACTACTCCGAAGTCCTCATCGGCCAGGGCCCCTACTACAACCCGCCCATGCTCGTGGACAAGGACGGCGACGGCAAGAGCGAGCGCACCAAGCACATCGGTTACACCACCGACATCATCAGCGACCTCACCCTCAAGTGGCTCCGCGACGCGCGCGATAAGAACAAGCCCTTCATG
>JAYPGD010000432.1:0-5289 GCA_038126655.1 Verrucomicrobiales bacterium | reverse complement strand
TCTCCGGTCGGGGCGCCGAGCATGGCGGTCTGTCGCACATGTCTTTTTTCTGAACTGCGCCCGCGCCCTTTGCCCTCACATTTTTCCCCTTGCGTGGCGTCCCCGCTCCCGTATTCTCCCGCCCCTGCCCGAATCCCGCGTGTGCGACGATTCACCCTGGGCTGAGAAAAAACCGTTAACGAACAACTGAACCCTTAACCTCCGTTGCAGCCCGCAACGCGGTCTTGGGCAAACGGAGCCTCTTCTGGCGCCCCATCTTCGGCGCATTCGAGTCTCCCCAGTAAGAAACACAGCAGACCTATGTCTACAGCAATGACCATGGAAGAGGCCCTGAACGCCGTCGATATGCAATTCGGCGCGGGCCAGATCGTCAAAGGAACCGTCATCGAAGTGCGGCCGAAGGAAGTCCTCGTCGATATCGGCTACAAGAGCGAGGGCGTCATCCCCGCCAATGAGTTCGACGACATCAAGGAAGTCAACCTGGGCGATGAGTTCGAAGTGCTCATCGAACGACTCGAAGACCGCGAGGGCATGGTCGTCCTCTCCAAGGAACGCGCCGAGTTCAAACAGAACTGGGACAAGATCCTCACCATCTGCAACGAGGGCGGCACCATCAAGGGCCGCGTCAAGGGCGTCGTCAAGGGCGGCCTGCTCGTCAACATCGGCGTCGAAGCCTTCCTGCCCGCCTCGCAGATCGACGTCACCCCGCCCAAGAACCTCGCAGTCTACGTGGGCAACACCTACGAGTACAAGGTCGTCAAGATCAACCAGGAGCGCCAGAATATCGTGCTTTCCCGCCGCGAACTCATCGAGCAGGAGCGCAGCGAACGCCGGGCCGCCCTGTTGGAGGAGATGACCCCGGGCGATATCCGCAAGGGCACGGTCAAGAACATCACCGACTTCGGCGCCTTCATCGACCTCAACGGCCTCGACGGCCTGCTGCACATCACCGACATGAGCTGGGGCCGCATCGGCCACCCCTCCGAAATGCTCAAGGTCGGCCAGGAACTCGACGTCGTCGTCCTCGACATCAACAAGGAAAAAGAGCGCGTCAGCCTCGGCCTCAAACAGAAGATGGCCAACCCTTGGGAGAACATAGAATCGAAGTTCCCCGTCGGCGAGAAGATCAAGGGCCGGGTCGTCAACCTCGTGCCCTACGGCGCGTTTGTCGAACTCGAACCCGGCGTCGAAGGCCTCGTGCACGTCACCGAGCTTTCCTGGACCAAGCGCATCGCCAAACCCTCCGATGTCCTCACCAAGGACCAGGAGATCGAGGCGGTCGTCCTCGGCATCAACCAGGAAGAACAGAAGATCTCCCTCGGCATCCGCCAACTGGACGCCAACCCGTGGGACGAGGCCATGGAGAAATACCCGCCCGGAACCAAGGTCAAGGGCAAGATCCGCAACCTCACCAGCTACGGCGCCTTCATCGAACTGGAGGAGGGCCTCGACGGCATGATCCACGTGTCCGATGTCTCCTGGACCCGCAAGATCAACCACCCCTCCGAAGTCCTCAAGAAGGGCGAGGAAGTGGAGGCCCAGGTCCTCGAGATCGACAAGGAAAACCAGCGCATCTCGCTCGGCATCAAACAGCTCTCCACCGACCCGTGGGAAAGCATCGACGACTACTACAAGGTCGGCGACCTCGTCTCCGGCAAGGTCACCAAGCTGGCCAGCTTCGGAGCCTTCATCGGCATGGAGCATGACATCGACGGCCTCGTGCACATCTCACAGGTCAGCGAGGAGCGCATCGACAAGATCAAGAACGTGCTCAAGGTCGGTCAGGACGTGACCGCCCGCGTGATCAAGATCGATCGCGGAGACCGCCGCATCGGCCTCTCCATCAAGGCCGCGGAATACTCCGAGGAACAGATCGAAGCCGAGCAGGCCATGCTGGACTCGCTCAAGCCGGGCGAGGATCTCGTCGCCCTGCAGCACGCCTTCGACGCCGCCGACGAGGCCGTCAAGGAAGACGACGAACCGGCCACCGAAGACTGATCGAAGCGACCGCTTCCCAACGAATCCTTCAACGCGCGGGCGGGTCGGCAACGACCCGCCCGTTTTGTTTCCTTCGTCATGAGTTTCATTCCGCCGCAGACGTCGGATCTTTCATCGGACCGTCGCCTCCAGCGGTTGCAATCGGCGGCCGCCTCGGCGATGGTCTCCTCCGCTTATGGACGATTCCAAACAACTGGATGAACTGCTTTCCTGCCGGCTTGCCGGCGGCGAAAAGGAGATCAAGGCCTGCACCATAGTCATCTTCGGCGCCAGCGGGGACCTGACCTCCCGGAAGTTGATTCCCGCCCTGTATCACCTCCACCTCGAAGGCCGGCTCCCCGATTCCGTCCGCGTGATCGGGTTCGCCCGACGCGAGAAGACGGACGAATCCTGGCGCGCTGAATTGCGCGAGGCGCTGGGCCGTTTCTCCCGCAGCGGCGCGGTGGACGAGGCCAAGTGGGAGGAATTCGCCGCCAGGGTCGTCTATTGCCGCGGCGACCTGACCGACGCCGACGCCTACGCCCGACTGCGCGAGCGCATCGCCGAGTCCGACAACGAACAGGCCCGGAACAATGTCCTGATCTACCTCGCCATTTCCCCCAGCCAGTTCTCCGAAGTCGTCGCCCGCTGCTCGCAGGCGGGCCTGCTGAACCGGGACCCGGACGCCGAGGCATGGCGTCGGGTCGTGGTGGAAAAACCCTTCGGCCGGGATCTGGCTTCCGCCCGCGCGCTCAACGAGAGCCTCATGCGGCACGCGCATGAAAAGCAGATCTTCCGCATCGACCACTACCTCGGCAAGGAGACCGTGCAGAACATTCTCATGTTCCGATTCTCCAATTCCATCTTCGAACAGCTCTGGAACCGGCAGTCGATCGATCACATCCAGATCACGGTCAGTGAAAAGCATGCGGTCGGCTCTCGCGGAGGCTACTACGAGGAGGCGGGAGCCCTGCGCGACATGGTGCAGAACCACCTGCTCCAGGCGCTCGCCCTCGTCGCCATGGAGCCGCCCGTCTCCCTCGAAGCGGAGGCCATTCGCGACGAGAAGGTCAAACTGCTCCAGTCCATCCGCCCCTTCGAACCGGGCAGAATCGCCGATCAGATCGTGCGCGGCCAGTATTTCGCCGGACAGATCGACGGCGACGCCCGGCAGGGCTATCGCCAGGAGCCCAAGGTCAATCCGGAGTCCAACGTGGAAACCTACGTCGCGCTCAAGCTGTTCATTGACAACTGGCGTTGGTCCAACGTGCCGTTCTATCTGCGCACGGGAAAGAACCTTCCCATGAGCGCGAGCGAGGTTCGGGTGCAGTTCCGTCCCACGCCGAACATCCTCTACGCGGCCCAATGCGGCGCCCGGCTGGACTCCAATTCACTCACCCTCCGACTGCAGCCCAACGAGGGCATCTCCCTCCATTTCAACGGCAAGGTCCCCGGAGCCAGCATGGAGGTCCGCCCCGTGCGGATGCACTTCAGCTACGACACCGAATTCGGCGCCTACACCCCGGAGGCCTACGAGCGCCTCCTGTTGGAAGCCATCGCAGGCGACGCCACCCTGTTCATCCGCCGCGACGAGGTGGAAACGGCCTGGGGCATCGTCGACGCCATCCGCGAAGGCTGGGCGGACACCGCGCTCACCAACCGGGAGTTCTACGCCGCCGGCACCTGGGGCCCCGTCGCCGCCGACGACCTGCTGGCGGCATCCGGACACAAGTGGCGCAACCCCCAACCGCTCAAGTGACGTCGCTCGCCCGCCATGCCGCAACCAGACATCCAGACCTTCTCCTCCCCCGCCGATCTCGCCGCCGCCGCCGCCGGGACCTGGCTGGCTGAACTGAGCGATCGGCCAGCCTCCGCCCCGCCCTGTTCGGTCGCCTTGTCCGGCGGCCGCATCACCAGGACGTTCTTCCAATCCATCGTGGCGCAGGCCCGGGACGATCGTTCGCTCTTCGCTGATGTCCACTTCTTTTGGGCCGATGAGCGTTGCGTTCCGCCGGAGGACCCGGAAAGCAACTTTCGTTTGGCGGACGAACTCCTGTTCCAGCCGCTCGGCATCGCCCCGGAGTGTATCCACCGCATCCACGGGGAGCTTTCCCCTAACGAGGGGGCCGCGGCCGCCCGCGAGGATCTGAAGCGGTTTCATGAACTCAAGGGCGCAGATCTGCCGCTCTTTGACACCGTGTTTCTTGGCATGGGCGAAGATGGCCATGTGGCGTCCCTGTTCCCTGGCGAATCGGAGGAAACCATGGCTGATCCCGCCCTCTACCGGCCGGTCGTCGCCGCCAAGCCGCCGCCCCATCGAATCACCCTGGGCTACGACGCAATCCTGTCCGCAGAATCCGTGACGGCTCTGGTGTCGGGCAGCGGCAAGGAATCAGCGCTGCGAGATTCCCTGTCGCCGGAAGGAAAAACGCCCCTGGCCAGGGTCGTTCAACGAAGGACATCCATTCGGATCCTGGCGGATGTGAAGCTGGCGGGAGACTGAGACGGGCTCAGTCGTACAGATCGTACAGCGTGAAGGCGGCGCCGCTCTGCTGCTGTTGCGGTTGGGCCGCAGGCTTGGGTTCGGCGGCCGCGTCCAGCAGCTGGTCCGTCGATTGCGCCGCCACGTGCTGCGCCGGCATCTTCTGCCCTTTCGTCGCGGCAATGAAACCCAGCGTCACCGCGGTCGATTCCTCATCCTGAAGGCGGTGAACGATGATCTTCTCCAAGGTCAGATTGGGACGCGGCTTGGTGCACAACTCCACCAACTCCTCAAGCGACGAAAATGGAATGGCTCTCTCCTCGAAGCTGGGCGTGTCAGTCCGGATGAACACCGCCTGACCGGTTGCATAGGAACCGAGACTCATGACTGGAATTGAGGGAGCGTAGGGAATCGACAATCGAGGCGCAAGCCTTGAATGCCCTGTTTTGAGGCGCTACTCAGGCCCCCGCCTTCCTGCCCGCATCGAAATTGCTTGCCGCTCTCCGACAACCCGGAACACGATCTGGGCAACACCCCGCCTTCGAGGCCGCATGCCGATGAATAACGTCATACTGACCGACGCCCCCGATCAACTAAGCGAATTCTTCCCGGCGACGCCAGCTTGGAAGCAGACCGAACCGACTTCGCTCGCGCCGACGCTGCAAAACCTATGGACGGCAATCGGAACCGGCGGATCGCCCTGGATCTCCAACGCCCCCGATTCGTTCCATTCCGGGGGATGGGACGCAATTGCGATCATCGACCAGGCTCCCGACTCCCAGTTCGACGCCCTGCATGAAGCCTCGACCAGGAACGCCGAACTGCCCGCC
>JAYPGD010000431.1:4837-5295 GCA_038126655.1 Verrucomicrobiales bacterium | reverse complement strand
GCCGCCGCCGCCGGTGCGACGGAAGCGCCGAGGCAGGAGCAGGCGGCCTCCGACGGCAAACTGCATCTGACGCCGGACGAGCAGAAGATTCATGACGACCTGCATTGGTTGATTCACGAGGGGCACGTGATCGAGTTTGCCAACGGCATCCTGGAGACCGCCAAGGCTCCGAAGAATCCGCAGGCCAGGGACGCCGCGGCGGCTTATGAGACAAGGCGCAAGAAACACAAGCCGAAGAAACCCGAAGCTGGCGCGAAACCCGCTAAGAGCCTGGAAGCTGCGGTGAATGAAGAGGCCTTGAATGCCGGGCCCAAACAGTCCGCCTCACCGGAGGCTTCGGTTGCCGCTGATGGCGAGGGGGGCGTTCGGACCGGGGAGCCCGCCGAGCCGGACGCTGAATCGACCGAGGCGGCGGCCGAGGGCGAAAATGTCTCGGAATCCACGGATATCGGAACTGA
>JAYPGD010000431.1:0-4684 GCA_038126655.1 Verrucomicrobiales bacterium | reverse complement strand
GCGCCGGCCGAGGAGTCCGGGAACGCGGCTCCCAAGCCGGAGTAACTCATGTCGTCGGCCTCTCCCGATCTCACCCAACATCCGCCGCGCAGTCCGCGCGTTCGCCTGGGCGGGTTTGTGCTGCTTCCCCGCATGCTCGGCGCTCCGTCTTCCTGCTGGCATCTCAAAGATCCATTTGCGAGTGTTCGGTTCATGCGTTTGCAGCAGGCTCTCACCTTCGTTCTCCTGATCGGTTTCGCGGTCTCCAGTCACAACGCCAAGGCCGCCGGCACGGACGTCAATTTCCTCTTCATCTACACCGATGACCAGTCGCATCGCACGGTGGGGTGTTATCAAGACGCCTATGAGTGGGCGCGAACGCCGAATATCGATTCGCTGGCTGCGCAGGGTGTTCGTTTCTCGCGGGCTTACATCGGTTCCTGGTGCATGCCCTCGCGGGCGACAATCCTGACCGGGCATCATCAACATGGCATCGAGTCCATGCGCATGGAGGGGCAGTATCCCGGCAGCGCCTACGATCCGGAGAAGTGCCCCTTCTGGCCCAGCGATTTTCGGAAGCGCGGTTATCATACGGCCCAGATTGGCAAATGGCACACGGGCATCGACACCGGCCATGGCCGGGACTGGGATTTTCAAATGGTCTGGAATCGGCCCGGTCTTCCGAAGAACGCGCCGAACTACTACTACGACCAGATGATCAGCGTGAATGGCGGTGAGCCGAAGATGACCCAAGGCTATTCCACCGACAACTACACGGACTGGGCGGTCGATTACATCAATGGCAAGAACCGGAACGGCGACAAGCCCTGGTTCCTCTGGCTCTGCTACGGCGCTGTGCACGGACCTTTCACCCCGGCGGATCGGCATTTGAACGACTATCCCAACGCCAAGGTTGATCCACCCGCCGGGATCTATCCACCGCGCGAAGGGAAACCGGAATACATGCGCAAGATGGAGTTCTGGGAAAAGGGCAGGGACGGCCAGCCGGTCGAGCGCAAGGTTCGCGACAAGATCCCGGTCGGGATGAAGGACATGCCGGGGCGGCCCCTGCGCGATTGGGTGAGGCAATATCACCAGGGCGTCCGGGCAATCGACGAAGGCGTCGGTCGATTGATCAAGGCGCTGAAGGATTCCGGGCAATATGGCAACACCGTGATCGTCTTCACATCGGATCAGGGCTTTGCCTGGGGGCAGTTGGGCAGCAAGTCCAAGGTCGCGCCCTACAAGGCCACCGTGGCGGCGCCCTTGATCATCGTCCCGGCCAGGGACCTTCGGCATCGGACCGCCGGCAAGGTGATCCTGGATCCCGTCAGCGGGGTGGATCTGCCGCCGACGATCTATCAATTGGCGGGCATGAGCCAGCCCTGGGAATTTCACGGACGCTCCTTGATGGGCTTTCTCGCGCGCGGTCATCGGGCTCCAAAGGCTCCGGCGATGTTGGTGCACACCGCGAAGCAATACGGCTCCAACACCGCGGTGATTCCGCCCAAGGGCGACCCCAAGGCGACGCATGGACCCGGCGTGCCCTGGTACGTGATGCTGGCCGAGGGGCGCTTCAAGTACATACGCAACCTCGTCGAAGGCGAGGTCGAGGAATTGTATGAGGTCCGGAAGGATTCGGAAGAAATGCACAACCTTGCCATGGACGAGGAGCATCAGGAGACACTGAAGGAATACCGCGCCAAGGCCGTCGCCGAATTGAAACGCACCAAGGCGCCGGTTGTGGATGCGATGCCCAAGGCATCGACGATGAAGTGAGAATACAGGAGTCGCTTGATCAATAGAGTAGGCGCAGTCCTTTGGGGCGCGTTTCCGTCAGCTAAAGCGGATAGCTGTTTGGTTGGCCCAAGTGCCGTTCCCGGGATTCTGATCTCAACACGGAGCTCACGGATAACACTGAGGACCACGGAGGGGGACTCGTTCTCTGTGGTTCTCCTTCCCTCTGTGTGCTCTGTGTTTGAATCGAACGCATTGACGGACGGTTTGCCGGCGAGCCTGTCATCTGGTTCGTATCCCGGTCGTCGAGTGGCGGCTTGAGGCATTGGTTGCTTCGACTGAATGATGCGGAAACCTTCAGTGGAGTATCAATTGCTCGCTTCGGTTGCTGCAATTTGCCAGATTCTTCCCATGCAATCGAATCGTCTTCTCTCCTTGAGCCTTTGCGCCTTCGTGGCGTCTTCCGCCTTTGCGGCCCCGCCTTCGCCCGAGGGCTCCCGCGCGACAGGAAAGAAGCCGAATATCATCTTCTTCTTTACGGACGATCAGTGCTACGACTCGATCGGTTGCTATGGCAATCCGGACGTCAAGACGCCGAACATGGACAAACTCGGCGCGAACGGAGTGATCTTCGACCGGCACTACAACACCACCGCGATCTGCATGGCCAGTCGGGCCAATGTCATGACCGGCAAGCTGGAGTACAAGACCGGTTGCAACTTCTCCCACGGCCCGATGCGCAAGGAGACCTGGGCGGAGTCCTATCCCGTGCTGCTTCGTCAGGCGGGTTATCGGACGGCCTTCGGCGGGAAGTTCGGCTTTGCCGTCGTTGACAAGGACAACCCCAAGGGCGGCGAAAACAAGTATGAGAACCTGCCGATGTCCGACTTCGATTTCTGGGTCGGGGGGATCGGACAGACTTCCTACGACACCAAGAAGAACAAGTATCTGGCCAAGTATGCGGGCAAGTATCCGCACAGTTCTCGGGCCTATGGCGCGGCGGGATCGGAGTTCGTCAGGGAGTCCGTGAAGGAGGGGAAGCCCTTCTGCCTGTCGATCTTCTTCAAGGCGCCGCACCGGCCGATGACGCCGGACCCGATCTTCGACGATGTCTATGCCGACGCGAAGTTCCGCAAGTTGCCGAACTACGGGCGCAAGGCCGGAGAACACCTCGCCCCGCAACACAAGCTTGGCCGGCAGTATCCACGCTTCGAAACCTGGGGTTATTCGGTGGACAGCAGTTATCACGCGGCGCTGGCGACCTATCACCAGCAGATCCATGGCGTGGACTTCGCGATGGGCATGGTGATGGAGGAATTGAAGAAGCAGGGCGTCGCGGACAACACCGTCGTCATCTTCAGTTCGGACAACGGCTTCTTCAACGGCTCGCACGGCCTTGGCAGCAAGGTGCTGCCCTACGAGGAGGGCGCGCGCGTCCCCCTGATCATTTCGGATCCGCGCCATGCCGCGGCCGGGAAGGGGAGGCGCAGCGCTGCGGTCACCGGCAATATCGACATCGCCGCGACGATCGTGGACCTCGCCGGGCTTTCAAAACCGCGGGGCATGGACGGGCGCAGCCTGCTGCCGATCGTGCACAACAAGAAACCGCGGGTTCGCCAGTCATTGCCGCTGATCAATGTCTGGGGTCCGATCGGCGCTCAAAGCTTCGGTGTCGTCACCGAGACGCACAAATTCGTCTATTGGCCCTATGGCGAAGGTATGGAGCCGAGCGAGGAGTTGTTCGACCTGAAGAACGACCCTTATGAACTGAAGAACCTCATGGGCGACAACAAGCTGCGACAGGAACTCGGCATGATGCGGCGTCACTACGATGCCGAGCTTCGCAAATGGCAGACGCAGTCAGTCGCTTACAACGACTACCAAGCCTACGGAACCGTGTTCAATCGCGGCGTGAAGTGGGAGGCGAAGAAGGCAATCGTGCCCAAGCAGTTCTTCCGGCCGGCGGGGAAGTAGCCGATTGCCTCACGCAAAGGCGCGAAGGTTTTCAATTCCTGCAATCTGGGAGGGCGGAGTTACACGACGCCCAATTCGCGAACGGCTGGTTGACCGCGCGGAATCGTGATTCCGGTTTCGCCAAGAAGCGCGAACAGCTTGGAATGGCGGGAGGGAGTCTTGGGGACACCGCGTTGGGAGGCAAGTGAATTGGCGAAGGTCCGCAAGTCTTGGGCGCAGGTTTGCAATGTGATCGTTTGGAAACCGGCGTTTTCGGGTGGCGCATTTGCCTGCACAACCTTAGATTCACCGCATGACATTGACGGAGATCAAGACGTCGATTTCCAATCTTTCCCCGGAAGAGCAGGCTGAACTGGACCTCTGGTGGACGGAGCAGGAAGCGGTTGCGCAACGTCGGGCGGCTTTTGAATCGCTTCGCCGGGACCTGATCGAAAGTTATCAGGACATGGAATCCGGCCGCACACGCCCTTGGACACCTGAGACGGTCGGGGAGATCAGGGCGGCCGCCCGCAAGATGTCTGATGGCTGATGTCCTTTACACTGAGGCCGCGCGCAGTGATCTGATCGAACTTTGGCGGTATTACGCCCTTGTTGACGAAGCCTTGGCCGACCGGATCCTGAATCGTATTGATCTTCGCATTCAACTTCTTGCGGACCAGCCCCTACTCGGTCGAGGACGTCCGGAATTCGATCTCCCCGGTCTCCGCAGTATCGCGATTCGTCCGCACGTCATCTTCTATTCGGTTCCCAACGAAGACCAAGCCGTGATCCATCGAGTCGTGGATGGTCGTCGCGACCTTCCCAGCCTTCTGAAACCTCAAGATCCTGAATCGACCTGACCCATAGTCCGACAGGAGTGTCGCGCTCCTCGAAAATCCCTCCGGGACAATCGAACGCGGAGTTTGAAACGCGGAGTTCGGAACAGTTTTGGCTCCGCATTCCGCAACCCCACCCCGATGGCGCGCCGCTCCGGCTCTGCCTCCGCCTGCGCCTC
>JAYPGD010000430.1:0-5300 GCA_038126655.1 Verrucomicrobiales bacterium | reverse complement strand
CTTCTGGGCCGAATTCCATGAACGCGCCCAACCGATTCTCGCCGAGGGCGTCGCCGCCCTCTTCCACGTCCTGCACGGCGCCATGGTCTCGCAGTCCTATCCGGACGTGGAGGGCGAACTGCTCTTCCGCATCCGCCAACTCAACCGCGCCGCGCGACTGCCCATCTTCGGCGTCTACGACCTGCACGCCAACTTCACTTGGGAGATGGCCAGCGGCGCGGAATGCCTGGTCGCCTACCGCGAGAATCCGCACACCGACGCCAAGGAAGCCGCCGCACGCGCAGCCAGGTTTCTTCAACGTCGTTTCGAGACCGGCCGGCGCTCGCGCACGATCTGGCTGGGAACTGATGTCGTCTGGCCGCCCACCGGCGTCGCCACCGCCGCCGACCCCATGAAAACGCTGGAAGCCGAGGCTCGCCGCCTGGAAGCCGGACACGACGGCATCTGGGCCGTCAATGTGAACGCCGGTTACTCCTTCGCCGACACGCCGCAAACCGGCGTCAGCCTCAGCGCCGTCATCGAATACAAAGACGGCGATCCGCCCATGCCGCCGGCCCTCGCGCATCTGGAAGGCTTGGCGAAGCTCGCCCGCGAGCGCCGCGCCGAGGGCAACGTCACCGACCGTCCCATCGACGAAGTCCTGGATGAACTCCATCGCGACGCGCCCGGTCTGACCGCGATCGTGGAGCCCTCGGACAATATCGGCGGCGGCGCGCCTGGCGACGGAACCGGGATTCTCCGCGCCTTTGTCGAACGAGCGTTCGAGAACGCCGCCGTCGCGATCAACGATCCCGAAGCCGTCGAAGCCCTGGCCGATCTGAAGCCGGGAGAAACCAGGACCCTCCCCATCGGCGGCCAAGGCAGCCGACTCGACGCCGGGCCGCTGACACTGGAGGTCGAGTTCCTCTCCCGCAGCGACGGACGTTTCGAATTGGAGGACAAGAACAGCCACCTCGCCTCCATGTCCGGCAGCTTTTTCGACATGGGGCCAACCGCCGTGGTAAAGCACAAGGGTGTGACCATCCTCCTGACCAGCCGCAAGACCCCGCCTTTCGACCTCGGTCAATGGCGCAGCCAGGGAATCGACCCGGAACAGCTTTCCTTCATCGGCATCAAGGCCGCGGTCGCCCACAAGGCCGCCTACGATCCCATCGTCGCCCGAAGCTATTGGGTCGACACCCCCGGCCCCTGCACAAGCAATCTGAAGAACCTCCCCTTCCAAAAGATCCGCCGTCCGGTGTTTCCATTGGATGAGGTCTGAGACGTTTCGTTCATTTGCTTTCGCGGTCGGTCTTGGCTAGGTTCCCCGCGATGAACGCATTGTTGAGATTCCTGCCGACCGTGATCGCGGTCCTGGCCAGCGGCGTGTTGAGCGGTTTCGCGGCAGAAGGCGACCAGGGAGGCAAGACGGGCGGCGCAGACCCGGCCCTCACCGAGATCGGCGCTCTCCACAAGAAGGCACTGACAGGCGACGCCCAATCGCAGTTCCTGCTGGGCGCCTACTACGACCGCGGCGTCAACGGCCTGCCGCAGATGGCCGACCAGGCTGCCATCTGGTATCAGAAGGCCGCCGAACAGGGCAACGCAAACGCCCAAAGCGCGCTCGGCACGCTCTACAACAGCGGCCGCCTCGGCGAACCGGACCACGCCAAGGCCCTGCGCTGGTATCAGGCCGCCGCCAAGCAGGGCAACCCCCTCGCGGAATACAATATCGGCTACATGCATTACGCCGGCCACGGCCTCCCCCGCGACGATCGCGAGGCGCTGCGCTGGATCGGGAAGGCGGCCGCAAAGGGTTTCGACATCGCGCAAACCACGTTGGGACGGCTGCTCTACGACGGACACGGCCTGATCCAAAAGAACCATCCCGAGGCCTTCCGCTGGTTCGAGCGGGCCGCGCGCCAGGGCAACGGAGAAGCCCAGTACTACTGCGGCAAGATGTTGTTTCTGGCGGAGGGCGTGGAACAGGACTATGTCCACGCCAGCAGTTGGCTGCGACTCGCCGCCGTCCAGAACGTGCCGAAGGCGGCGCGGGCCCGGGACACCGCCCTCCAGATCCTCACGACCCAACAGAACATCGAGGCCTCAGGCATCGCCGCCGCCTTCAAGCCGAAGTCGCCACAGGAATCAACGGCCAACGAACCGGATATCGACAAACTGGCCCCAACCCTGCGCGACACCCTCGTCGCCCACACCGCGCCGGTCATTCCACTCATGCTGCCGACCGAGCCCAGGCAGAAAACGCCAACGCCGGAAATTCCATCAATCGCGAATGTCCCGACCACCCCGGAACCGAAGAACGAGCAACCCGAGCCCGCGACCGCGCCGTCGACCGCCTCCCCCCTTCATTCCATGCCCCGCGCCTCCGCCTCCGCTCCGCCCGTTCCGGCCGCATCCCGGCCGGCGTCGATTCCGACCGTCGCGATCAAGACCGCTCCCGCCGTGACGCCAACGACGCCGCCCGTCTCAGCCGCCCCGCCGCCCAGCACCGGCAGCATGCTCCCCCCAGTGCATGAGTTCGCCCCGATCGAAATCGTGCGGGTTAAACTGAAGGCGGATGAGGGCGACGCCGAATCCCAATATCAAATGGGGCGACTATTCATTCGGGGCAAGGACGTGAACCAGAATTTCCGTGAGGCCTTGAAATGGCACACCAAGGCGGCGCAACAGGGACATGCAAAAGCCCAAATCACCCTGGGCACAATGCACCATTGGGGCCGCGGCGTGCCCCAGGATCTCAAGCGGGCGGCCCAATGGCTGAGACTGGCCGCGGAAAAAGGTGATCCCGAGGCGCAGTATCAACTGGGCTCCATCTTCGAACGAACCAATGCGGCCGAGTGCGTGAAATGGTTCCAGGCGGCCGCCGAACGCGGCTCTCATCCCGCGCAGATCCGCCTCGCGGAAATCCACCTTTCCGGCATCGCCGGGACGATCGATCACATCGAGGCCTACAAGTGGCTGGAATTGGCCGCCAACCAGGGAAGCGGGGAAGCCGCCGCTCGCCGGAAGGCCCTCGCCGAAACCATGTCCGTGAACGAAGTCAAGAAGGCCGAGGACCGCGTGCTCGAATTTATTCCGAAATCCTCCACAACCCCCTTGGAATAATCCGCTGTTCAATCGCTCCGGAACGGGAGCGTCGCGCAACTCGCGATCCAGTCGCCGCCGTGCACTCAAAGCGCGCCGACCATCAGATGCCCTCGCAGCGCCGGGTTCCGCTTCCTGACAGCCGCGCTGTGGCTGCAATCGCCGCTGATCCCCACGCAGCCGGATTCCACGCCCACAGAATCCTCCAGAATATCATCACGACTTCCAGGTGTTGAACGTGACCTTCACGTTCTGGCGACTCCTTCGAAGAATTTATCCACCAGTTGTTCACATCGGCTGGTTGCGCGGCAGGACAGATCTGCAACCCATTTCACGGGAGGGTTGGAACGACATGAAAAGCCCCTGAATTCAGCCAAAAACCGCGTTTGCTCCCCGATTGCCGAAAAGCGACGCCGCGAACGACTCCAGCAACCCGGATCCGCCTTTTCTCACAACTCGCGTAATCCACAGCCGCGAACAAGTCGCCTTCCGAACAAGTTTTCATATCTCATTCGATTTCAGCCTGTTAGAACACAATTCCGGCTTGGGATCCAATGCCTTTCGGCCCCTAGCATCAACCGTGCCCGGGAAAACAACGGCGACTTGCCGGCGCTTGCAACTCCTTGATAATCGAGAAGTTGGGGACGGACGTTAAATCGACGAAAAAAATTCAGAAAAACTTCTTTACGCCACAACAGGTAGTGTTACTCTCACAACCGCCCACAATAAGTTGGGTGCTGAAACGCCGTTGCTCAGTGAGCCCTTTCACTCGAGACAACGGCATTTTTAGCCGCCAGACGCCGTTTGTGACGCAGATTTAGCCGCCAAAAAGTCCGTAAAACACCGAACCAGCCGCCAACCTGGCACACCGCACCAACATCTGAGAGAACCGATATGATTGACGCATCCGACCAAGCCGTTTCGTCCAGCCCCGCCAAGGCCCGCCGCCGCAGCTCCACCAAGTCGCAGAAGGTCAGCAAGACCCGCCGCGCCAAGGCGAAAAAGACGCTCAGCGTCAAACGCATTTTCAGCGACTCAAGGATCAACCCGTTCGACCAGCTCGAATGGGAGAAACGGACCGCCGAAATCACGGACGACGGCGGCAAGGTGATCTTCAAGCAAGAAGACGTCGAGGTGCCGAAATCCTGGTCACTCCTGGCCACCAAGGTCGTTGTCTCCAAGTATTTCTACGGAGAGCAGGGCACGGACGAGCGCGAGCATTCGGTCAGGCAGCTCATCCATCGCGTGGCGCGCACAATCGCTGACTGGGGCGTGGCGGACGGCTACTTCAGCAAGGCGGACGGCGAAGTGTTCTACGAGGAGTTGGTGTGGCTCTGCGTGAACCAATACGGCGCCTTCAATTCCCCGGTCTGGTTCAACATCGGCCTCTTCCACGAATACGGCGTCGGCAAGGATTCCTGCCGCGGCAACTGGTACTACAACCGCGAAACCGGCGAGGCCGAGCGCGCCTCCACGCAATACGAATACCCCCAGGGCAGCGCCTGCTTCATCCAGGCCGTCGAGGACAACATGGAGTCCATCATGGAGCTCGCCTACTCCGAGGCCATGCTCTTCAAATACGGCTCCGGCACCGGCACCGACCTCTCGCCCATCCGCTCCAGCAAGGAGAAACTCAGCGGCGGCGGCAGACCCAGCGGCCCGATGTCCTTCCTCAAGGTCTACGACCAGGTCGCCAATGTCGTGAAATCTGGCGGCAAGACGCGCCGCGCCGCCAAGATGAACACCCTCAAGGACTGGCACGGCGACATCGAGGAATTCATCGACGCCAAGCAGGTCGAGGAACAGAAGGCCTGGGCCCTCATCGAACAGGGCTACGACGGCTCCTACAACGGCGACGCCTACGGCAGCGTCATGTATCAAAACGAGAACCTTTCCGTCCGCGTCAGCGACGAGTTCATGCAGGCCGCCGTCGATGGCGGGGAATGGTGGACGCGCACCGTGCAGGGCGAAAAACTGGAGAAGAAGGACGCCGCCGCCCTGCTTCACAAGATCGCCAAGGGCACGCACATCTGCGGCGACCCCGGCCTGCAATACGACGGCGCCATCCAAAAATGGCACACCTGCAAGGGCACCGAGCCGATCAACTCCACCAACCCCTGCTCCGAATACGTCTTCCTCAACAACACCGCCTGCAACCTCGCCTCCCTGAACCTCATGAAGTTCAAGAAGGAGGACGGCAAGTTCGACATCGAACG
>JAYPGD010000429.1:0-5339 GCA_038126655.1 Verrucomicrobiales bacterium | reverse complement strand
TTCATGGACTGGCCGGAAGATACCGCGCTCTTCGTCGCCATCGGCGACAACACGCGCCGACTCGCGTTGGCCGATGACGCCCGCCGCACGGGCATCCCGCTTGCGGTGCTCATCGATCCCTCGGCTGTGGTGTCTCCGAGCGCCATCGTCAAACCGGGCGCGCTCGTTATGCCGAACGCGACGGTCAATGCCGAGGCCGTGATCGGACGTGCCGCCCTGGTCAACAGCGCTGCCGTCGTCGAACACGGGGCGCGGGTGGACGAGGGGGCGCATGTGGCGCCGGGGGCATGCCTCACGGGAGATGCCGTGCTCGGTGCGCGTTCGCTGCTGGGGGCGCGAGCAACTGTTCTCCCTGGAATCCGGGTGGCTCCCGATGCCTTCGTAGGCGCGGGTGCCGTCGTCACCGAACATGTCCCGGAAGGTACGATTGTCGCCGGTGTGCCGGCGCGTCCGATCCGCGACAGGGCACCGATCCGGGCGGTCGTCTGAACGATTGACACAGGCCCGGCATCTGTCGGACATCTCGTTCCCGAACCATTCGGCACCGCACACCATGTCCCAGACGCCTGCGATTACACTGTTTCACGTCCACAAGGACGCCATGAACGCTGCCGTCGCCGCGTTCGATCAGGACTGGCCAGAGGCCCGGATCGGCAACATTCTCGACGATGGGCTGTTCGCCTGGGTGAACGAAGCGGGCGGGGTCGTTCCGGAGATGTTTGATGCCTTCCACCGGCTGACCGCCTATGCAGTGGATCGCGGCGCGGAAGGAATCGTCTTTTCCTGCTCCGCCTTCCGGGAGTGCATCGATTCCTGCGCGGCGACGTTCGATCGCCCGATTCTCGGCCCGAACGAGGCGATGATTGAGGCCGCACTCGAAGCGGGCCCGCGCATTGGTGTGCTTGCGACGGTCGCACCGACCATTCCGTCAATCTCCGCCGAGATCGAGGAGAAGGCCCGGCAGACGGGGCGCAACGTCACGCTCAGCGCCTGTTATGTCGAAAACGCCTTCGCTGCCATGGCAGCAGGCGACGGCGAGGCCCATGACCGGATGGTTGCGGATGCGGCCGCAAAGGTCACCAATGTCGACGTGATCGTGCTGGCCCAGTTCACCCTGTCCCGGGCCGCACCAGCGGTCGCGCAGGCCACGGATATTCCGGTGTTGAACTCGCCGGGCGCAGCCGTTGCAAAGATGCGAACGCTGGTTGCGGGCTAGTCCTGCGTCCGGTCGTCCTTGAGGCTCAATTCGAAACTCTGTTCGGCCGGCACACCGGTGCCGCCGGGCGGCTCCGTCGCGGCGGCCGGTTCCGGCGGCGCGTTTCCGAAGATCGACCGGAGCTTGCGGTAAACCGCGCGGATGGCCCGGAAGATCTTCGGCAGCAGCCAGATCATCAGGAGAATGAACAGGCCAACCAGGACCAGGAACACGATCGGATGGTTGAGGGCCGCCCAGAGCCCGGCGATAACCGCGATGTCCTCTAGGATCGAGGCCGTCCAGTTCGACACGGGCTCTGGCGAGGTGTTGATCGCCAGGCGTGTGCCCGCCTTGGTGAAGTGGGTGGCGCCGGCCAGCGAGCCGCCCGCGATGGCCGCAGCAAGTTCAGCGCCCGCGCTGACGTCTCCGACCGCACCTGCGGCCAGGATCGCGCCCGCAGGAATGCGAATGAAGGTCTGGAGTGTGTCCCAACCCGAATCCACGCCCGGCACCTTGTCGGCGAAGAATTCGATGAAGAACATCAGCCCGGCCGCACCGATGACCAGCGGATTGGCAAGGACTTCCAGGTCCGGCGGCAGGTCGATATTCCCCGTCGCGCTCATCACGCCCAGGGTCACGATCGCTGCATAGAGGTTGATGCCGCTGGCCCACGCGACGCCCATGGTCAGGGCGATCGTTTCGACTGGACCCATCTGTCACTCCCGCATTCGTGAATACCGCTAACTGCACGTTGGGACGCGCAGCGGCGCTTTCAATGGCGGCGCGACGGGCGCCCCACAAAGGCCATAATCACAAAATGCCCGATTCAGACGGGTTTCGGAAGCTTCCGCAGCCCGTTGTAGAGCCAGATCAGCAGGGGCTTGAAGGCGGTTTCGGCACGGGACTGCGCGCCGATGGTCATCAGCGATTCCTCGACCACCCGGCCCGGATCCCGTTCGCCCAGCCCGACATCGCACAGCCGGTCGAACATGCCGATCGCGATATCCCAATAGCGGTTTTCCGCTGCGGGAAGGGGGGATAGGCGGGCGCTGTCGACGATGGTGACTGCTGCGGCGGCGGCCACGAACTCCGGGCTGCCGCGGCCGCAGGCCTTGAGCAGGTAGCGGAAGTCCGCGAGGCGGCTTCGGTCCATCCCGTAGGCGCGGCCAACAGCCTGAAGTTCCACCGACAACGCCTTGAAATCAAACGAAACGTCAATCGACAACGGCATCCGTGGCAGGTCCGCGATCACGTCCGCCGGCGCGCCCGCATCTTCCATCAGGCGGGCAAAGACCTCGTTCACGCAGACACGCGCGAGCAGCCACGCCCGCGCGCCATGCCGGCCGTCGTTGGTGCCCATAATCCGCGTGGCCATCAGCTTCAGGCCCTGGCGCGTGTCGCAATCGACGGTATCGTTCACCTTGATTGCATAGGCCGCGATCACGGGACACGCTGTCGCCGGGCGGTCGGTGTGCCGTTCGCCGGCCAGGAGCGCGACCAGCGACATCACGCAGAGCTCGCTTTCGCGCCGTTCACCCACGCGCGGCACGAGATCGAGCTGCTGAAACAGGGTTTCGACTTGTCTGTGACCCGGCATAATGAAAATCGTACGCCAAGAATCGAAAACCGTCCATCGGGACGGGTTCACGAGTTGTTGCGCCCGCGAAACACACGGGACGCCGGGGAGGTCAGGGTATGGCGGAAATCGAGCGAAACACGATCAAGGCCAACGGAATAACGCTGCATTACCGGGCATGCGGGGAGGGGCCGCCGATGGTCCTGCTGCACGGCTGGCCCCAGACATCCTATTCCTGGCGCAAGATGCTGCCGCTGCTGGCCCCGCATTATCGCTGCATCGCCCCGGATCTGCGGGGTTTCGCGGATTCCGACAAGCCGGTCGGCGGCTACGACATGCGGACGGTCGCGAACGACATCCACGCCATGTGCGAGACGATGGGACTGGAGAACGTCTATCTGGTCGGTGCCGACTGGGGCGGTCTCGTCGCCCGGCGCTATGCGCTCGACCGGCCGGGCGTGCTCGACCGGCTGTGCATTGTCGATATCGTGCCCCACGACCAGATTTTCGCGAATTTCAGCCCCGCCTACGCTCGCGGTGCCTGGCACTATTTCTTCAACGCGGTGCCGGACATGCCTGAGCAGCTCGTCGCGCACGATATCAAGCTGTTCCTGCAGGCGATGTTCCGGCCCAAGTATCACAACCCCGCCGACATGGACGAGGCGATCGACGAGTATGTCCGTGCCTACTCGAAGCCGGGCGCGCTGCGCGGCGGGTTCGCCTACTACAAGGCGATGTTCGACGAGAATCCCGCGCTCGACGCGGAAAACCCGGATGCCCGGATCGCCGAACCCGTCCACTGCGTGTGGGGCAACAGCGGCGGTATGGGCGGGCCGTTCGATGTCCTGAAAATGTGGGAATCCGTCGCCCCGAAGCTCTCGGGACGGGGACTCGACGCGTGCGGGCATTATGTCCATGAGGAGCAGCCCGAGGCGCTGGCGGAGGAGATTATTGCCTTCGGAAAGCGTTGATCGGTTGCGCGAAGGCGGACTCATGACCTCCGGGAGGGACGGCACGGATGACCGATGGCATCGTCGACGACCTGTCGCCGGACCAGCTCGCCGTTGTGGTTGAACTGCAGCGGGTCGAGCTCAACCGCCTGCTCACGGAGCAGAAACGCCTCAATGACCGGGTCGACAAACTCCTGGAGTTGCAGGAGCGCGAACAGGTCCTGCGCCAGCAGATGCAGGCATCGCTCGACCGTCTCGCGTCCCAGCGTGACGGTCCCGTATTGCCGGAGCCTGCCGGCGACGTACCATTGCTGACGGATCGCCTGAACCGCGCGGAACAGCGCTTCCACGCCCTGCGGGCCGCGGTTGGGCAGCTCGTGATCGCGCTGGAGCGCCAGCTCGCCCGCTGAACTTTCCGGGCTCGGTCGGCGCCTAGTGCGCCATCAGCACCGGAACTTCGGCGTTGGCGAGAATCTGGCTGGTGGCGCCACCGAAGATCATCTGCCGCAGCCGGCTCTGGGTGTAACCGCCCTTGATCAGAAGATCGCCGCCGACCTCCATGGTCTCGGACAGGATGATGTTTCCGGCCTCCGCTGCGGACCGCCGGCCGGGCACCGACCGCACATCGACTGCGACGTCATCGCGCGCCAGGTTGACCTGGACGCTCTCCGCGCTCGGTCCCGGCACCATGCCGCCTTCGACGGCCAGCACCGTGATCCGGTCCGCCTCGCGCAGGACGGGCTTGGCGAACGCGATGGCCCGCGCCGTCTCGGTCCCGCCATTCCAGGCGATCACGATATGCCGACCGATGTCGGTTGGCGTGGTCGGGGGTGCGATCAGCATCGGCCGGCCGGATTCGAACAGCACCGTCTCCAGCGTGTTCATGGCGGGTGTCATGGCGCCCGGCATGGGCCGCCCGACGACCGTGAGATCGAAAACGCGGGCGCGTTGGCCGAAAATGCCGATGCCCGACGCCTCGTCCTCGACCCAGCGCGCGCACAGCTTGGTGTAGTTGTCCTCGGCCAGGGGGATCGAGTTCGCCTCGATGAAATTCTGGAATTCGGCGTGCAGGCGCTCGGTGCGCAACTGCTGTTCCTGTTCGAACTGCTCCTCAGTACCCGACAGGGCAGCGGCACCCCCTTCGAACCCGACAGCAACTGCGCCGGCGAGCGACGGCCGGATGCAAAGGCCCTCGATGTAACTGTCGTAGCGGCGCGCGAACACGAGCGCCGTTCCGAGCACGGAGTCGAGAATCTCGCTCTCCTCGAGCGGGACCAGAATTGAGCTGAACGCCATAGTGCCTCCCAACGCGTATGGCTGATTTCCCCGGATAATGCGCTTGATCGGTACCCGGGGGCAACCCGGCAACAAATCCGGCGGTGGACGGTTGCTTCGGTGCAGGGCTTCGGGTAAGAAATCGCGCTTCCGAACGGAGCGGCAGTGGCGGAATTGGTAGACGCGCAACGTTGAGGGCGTTGTGGGCGCAAGCCCGTGGAGGTTCAAGTCCTCTCTGCCGCACCAACATTCGGGAACAGACATCGGGTCACGCGGCAGTGGCGGAATTGGTAGACGCGCTAGCTTCAGGTGCTAGTGGGGGTAACCCCGTGGAGGTTCAAGT
>JAYPGD010000428.1:0-5349 GCA_038126655.1 Verrucomicrobiales bacterium | reverse complement strand
CGTCGAGTTCACCGAGTCGCTGGTGGGCCAGAACGTGGACCGCGTCTTCGTGCCCTCGGTGCACAAGGGCGTGGATGCGGCCTGCGCGGAAGGCATCTTGGCCGGCTAACGCGTGGTGGATGTGAAGATCGACTTCTACGACGGCAAGATGCACCCCGTGGATTCGAAGGACGTGGCGTTCCAGATCGCGGGCAAGCATGCATTTCAGGAGGCGTTCCAACAGGCGAGCCCGCTCCTGCTGGAGCCGATCTATCAGATCACCGTGCGCATCCCCGGAGAGTTCATGGGCAATGTCATGGGCGACATCTCAAGCCGTCGCGGCAAGATTCTGGGCATGGACACCGAGGGCAAGCTGCAGACGCTCAAGGCGCACGGCCTGCACGAGGAGGAGTTCAGCCACTACGAGGAGATGCCCCACGACACCGCCGAAAAGGTCATCGCCGAAAACCGCCAGGCGGGCGGGGACGATTGAGCCGCGGCCCTCGCGATCGGCGCGCTGCGCCTCGCTCAGCGCCCGAGGAAATTGTCCCGGCCCTTGACCAGCGCCGCCATCTTCCGGTCGGACACGCTGCGGGAGAGCATCCAGAATCCGCAGTCGGGGTGAATCCACCGGATGCGCTCCTCGCCCAGGGTCTCGATGCTGGCCTCAATGCGGCTGGCGATCAGATCTTCCGACTCGACGCCGTTGTCCTTGATGTCGATGACGCCGATGCCCAGCGCAATGCCGTCGCGGAGTTCCTTGAAGGCCTCCAGTTCCTCGTAGCCGCGGCGCGCGAACTCGAGCACGAGGTGATCGACGTTCAGTTTGTTGAGGAAGGGGATGATGTTCTTCCAGAAGCCCCCCTGGATGCTCTGACCGCCATAGTTGCCGAAGCAGAGGTGCAGGCCCTTTTCGCCCTTGATCGTGTCGAGCACGACGTTGATCGGCTCGTGCGCCCATTCGACATCCTCGGGATGCCCGGTGAGGTTGGCCTCATCGACCTGCACCACCGGCGCATCGATCTCGGAAACCTGCTTCGCCAGAACCTCCGCCAGGTCCATGCATAGCGCGCGATGATCCGGGTAGTGGGAATTCGCCAGGGTCTTCGCGAGCATATAGGGCGCGGTGACCGTGAACTTGAGCGGCCGGTCGGTCAGGTTCTTCACCGATTCCCAGTCCTCCAAAAGATTCATGGAACCTTCGCCGATCGCCTCACGGACGATGCCGGCCGGCTTGGCGCGGAAGCCCATGCCCTCCTGCGCGCGGAAGGCGTCCAGTTCGGCGCGGGTGAGATCGGTGGACACGCCGCTCAATGGCCGGATGAAATAGTCGATCATCCCGTTGGTCTCGGGATGATTCACGTCGAAGCGCGAAAGCTCGCCGTCGGCGATGACGTCCAAACCGCAAAGCTCCTGCGTCTTGAGCACGACCATGATCGCGTCCCGCAGGGCCGGACCCGAACGCGCGACATGTAACCAGGAAGGGACAGGATAACTGCCGACGACGGTGGTCTTGATGCTGGGCTCTGACATGGCTTCTTTCGGTTTGCGGTTCGCGGTTCTCGGTTCTCGGTTCGCAGTTTGCGGTTTGCGGTTTGGGAAACGGGAGGGAGAAGCTATCGGCGGGAGAATGCCCGATCAAGGACGAAGGCGGAGTTGCCCGCGGTCAACGGCGGCGGGACCGCGATTACTCCACTCCGTAGAACTTCAAACAATTGCCGCCGAAGATCTTGGCCTTGGCTTCGTCCGAGAAATCGCTGAAGTAGCCGGTCTCGAGGTTCATCACCGTTTCGTAATCCCCGGCCAGGATGCAGACCGGCCAGTCCGTGCCGACCATCAATCGATCTTCCCCGAACGCCTCGGTGACCACGTCGAGATACGGCGTGAAATCTTCCGGCTTCCAGTCGTCCCAATCAGCCTCGGTCACCATTCCGGAGACCTTGCACATGACGTTCGGCAGTTGCGCCAGTTCCCGGATCTGCTCGTCCCATGGCGAGATCACGCCGTCCTTGATGAAGGGCTTGGCGATGTGGTCCAGCACGAAGGGTTGCTCCGGAAAGGCGCGGGCGAACTCTATCGACGCCGGCAGTTGCTTCGGGAAGATCAGGATGTCGTAGGTCAGATTCAGATCCTTGAGCAACGACACACCGCGCATGAAGGCCTCGCCGACGATGAAGCGGTCGTCCGGTTCGTCCTGCACCACGTGACGCACGCCGACGAATTTCGGATGATCGGCGAATTCGGCAAGTTCATCGGCCACGTTTTCAGAACGCAGATCCACCCAACCGACGACTCCCTTGATGCGGTCGTCGGTCTCGGCCAGCTTCAGCAGCCAGCCTGATTCCTCCAGGGTCTGCCGCGCCTGCACGACGATGGAGCCGTCGAAGCCCACCTTCATCTGCTCGGCCGTCAGATCGGAGGGCAGCTTGTTGGCCCGCAACGGCGCCATCTGGTCGCCGTCCATCCAGACGTACTGTTCCTTGTCGTAGATCCAGAAGTGTTGGTGCGCGTCGATTTTCATGATTCTGCCCTTTCAACCTGTTTCCTATACCGTTGCTGGAATGAGCGCATGCTCTTCTAAGGCGTCAGCCCAGAGAATACGACTGTTCAAGGAGAAATAGCTAACAAGCACGGCGTGCATCGCCGAATTGTTCACTTCGTTCGATTGAACCGCGCGAACGAAGATTTGTGAATCTGCCAGGTTCATTTTCCCTACTTTGCGAATGCCACCGTTGCAACCGAAGCCGGCGTATGAGATCCGCCGCAGATAGACTCTTCCTTCCTCATCCAGTGAAAAATCCGCAAAAACGCTGTCATCCTGCAACGCCAAGCAATAGTCGCATGGCCGCGACGGCATGGGAGCGTCTAGTCGAACAGAAATTGGCATCGCAATACTAATTCAATTGGGCTCATCAAACTGCATCACTTCGAATTCATCACACTCGAATGTGCAATAGGGATCGTCTTCGTCCCATAGTTCTACCCTCCATCGACTGTACTCAACGCAGTTTCCGTCAGCGCTGTTCCGGTCGATGATGCGAATCTCGTAGCATCCGTCCAGAAATTCGTGGGCGAAGGGTGTGACGCGGGGCCCATGAACGATCAATTGCTGCTTTCCTTGTTCATCAGTGAAGTCCACGCGCGCGAAGAGGCCTTCATCCTTTCCAAGCGCCACTTGATGCACTTCGTGTATCGGATACTCACTCTTCCACTTCACACCCTTTTTGGTTTCGTGTCCGCTCATCGCCTCCCGGGCCAGGTTTCCGGACGTTCCCAGAAGGTGTCATCCCTTCCGCCGTAGTAGTCGTTCAGGACGGCGTCCATCACCTCGCTGGTCCGCAATGCGGTTTCGCCCGTGCTGGGACATTTTCCCTTGCCGCGCAGCTCATCGACGACGGTCTGGATCATCGGTTGATGGACGTGTGGCGGGTGCGGGACATCCAGCAGTTGTCGCCTGCCCTTCAGGTCTTCAAGGACGATGGGTCCGGGTTGAAAACAGGGCGCAATCAATCGCCCCTTTGTCCCGGTGAAGACGTATTCGTCCTCCGGATCGTCGCGTTCGGTGAAGGAGAATCGCGCGAAACCGTGGACGCCTTTGGCGGTCTTCCAGGTCAGGTCGACCCGGTCCTCGACGTCGGCGATGTTCCCGATGCGCCCGGCGCGACCTTTGACATTCTGCGCAGGTCCAAGGAGATGATCCAACAGGTCCAGGGCGTGGCAGCCCATGTCGAGAAAGACCCCGCCGCCGGATTCCTCGGCGAGCCAACGCCAAGGCAGTTCGGCCGCGGTTCTGACTGCCGGAGGTCGTTGCATGAGCGCGTAGGAAACCTCTTTGATCGGACCAACCGTCCCCTTGTCGATCAGCTCCTTGAGCTTCACATACTTCGGAAGGCAGCGGCGGTAATAACCCACGAACAAGGGAACGCGCGCCTTTTCGAACGCGGCGATCATTGTCCGGCATTCCGCGGCGTTGCGGGCCATGGGCTTCTCCATGTAGCAGGGCTTGCCGGCCGCCGCGACCTTGAGCGCGTATTCCAGATGAGTTCCCGGTCGGGTGGCCACATAGACTGCGTCCACTTCCGGATCGGCGATCAGTTTGTCCGCGTCGTCGTAGGCGCGGGCCACCTTGTGGCGCTTGGCGAAATCCCTGGCGAGCTTGCCGTTGCGGCGCATGACGGCGACGAGCTCGCTGCCGTCGGCCTTCTGGAATCCGGGGCCGCTTTTGACCTCGCAGACGTCGCCGCAACCGATGATGCCCCAGCGAACAGTCATGGCCGGTTTCCGGCGTTCATAGGCGGGCCGGTTAGAAGTGGAAGAAACGGTCCCCTACGACATGCGCATCGGCATGAGCACGTAGAGGAAAGGCCCGTTGATCTTGAGCACGCCCGGGCTCAATTCGTCGGTCAATTCGAGGAAGACTTCATCGTCATCCAACGCCTTGAGCGGATCCATGAAGTAGGCGGGATTGAAGGCGATCGAAACCTCCTTGCCATCGTAATTGACCGCGATGCTTTCGCGACCTTCACCGACCTCGGGGGTGTTGGCGGTGATGGTGAGGTTGTTCTTGGCGAACTTCAACTTCACCGAGTTGGACTTGTCGTTGGTCATGAACTCGGCGCGACGCAGCGCGGCCAGCAGTTCTTCGCGCACCAGGGTGACACGCTCCTGACTGTCGGTCGGGATGACCTGCTTGTAGTTCGGGTAGCTGCCCTCGACGAGCTTGGTGATCAACAGGATGTTGAAGCCGTTTTCGTTGGTCAGGTTGAAGGCGGCCTGATTGTCGGTAAACCGGACGGCAAGCTCGCCGCTGCCCTGCAGCAGGCGATTCAACTCGTTGACCGCCTTGGTAGGAACGATGAATTCACCCTGAATCTCACTGGTGATCTCCTCCTCCGCCAGGGCCAGACGTCGGCCGTCCGTAGCGACCATCATGATCTTCTCCTCGCTGAGCTTCAGAAAAATGCCGTTCAGCACGTAGCGCGTCTCATCCGTCGAGATGGCAAACGAGGTCCGTTTGAGCATGTTCTTGACCGTTTCCTGGGAAATCGAGAGCGTCTTTTCCTCCTGAAACTCGGGCAACGGCGGATACTCCTCGGAGGGAAGACCGTTGATCTTGTAGAATGCCTCGCCGGACCGGAGGCTGGTGACGTTCTTGTCGTCAACTTCGAGCTCGATTTCCTCTGTGGGAAGCTCGCGAACAATGCCGAAAAGCCGTTTCACCGGGACCGTGGTTGCGCCCGGCTGCTCCACTGTCGCCTCGACCGAACAGGACACCGTGACATCAAGATCGGTCGCGGTCAGGGACAGGCGCCCCTCCTCGGCCTTGAGGAGTACATTGGACAGAATCGGCAGGGTCGTGCGGGAGCTGAC
>JAYPGD010000427.1:0-5364 GCA_038126655.1 Verrucomicrobiales bacterium | reverse complement strand
CCGAAATCGCCATCACCGGCTGCACCATCCAGCATTCGGCGAACTACGGCGGGCAGGAGGGCAAGACCGTCGCGCTGGGCGGCGCCAACATCCGTCTCGCCGGCAAGGAGATCTATCCGATCGATTCCGTCACCATTGCCGGCAACGTCCTGAGCGACACAACGACGAACATCGACATCGAGCACGCCATGGATGTCGCGATCTCGGCCAACAACTTCTTCGCTCCCAAGCCGAACAACCTCCGCGTGCGGAAGTCGAACCGCGTGGTCGTGACCGGAAACACCTTCAACCCGCGGCAGTTCGAACGCCCCGGAACGATCCTGTTTCAGGACAGCGCCGACTGCATCATCGCCAACAACACGCTGCACCAGTTCTCCACGCCCGACGGCGGACTGATCCTCGAACGCTGCTCAGGACTCTCTCTCGCCGGACTCGTCATGACCGACTGCGGATCCGGCATCGTTCTGCGGGAGACGCGCGACACCACCATTTCCAACTGCCGTGTCAACCGGACCGCGGAGGGCGCGCTGGATCTTTCCATCAACGGTTCAAACAAGAACATCCTGCTGAATGGGAACTCATTTGGAGGGAAGAGCAAGGCCGCCAAGTCGGCCTTGGCGAAAACCGACTCCTCCCAATCTCCGTAGACAGGCGCCAGTCCGTCCCCTGCAAGACCTCATCGGGAAACGCCCCCCTTCGCGCCTTCAGGTTCACCCCGCGAATCGCCCTTTCCTCATCCGTGGGGCGGCTTGCCATCCGCGGGAATCCCGCATCCCAAGGCTCCCTTGAGGCCAATGCTTCAGGCCAGCAGGTAGCCGAACTTGTCCTTCGCCGCCTCCCGCTTCTTCTCGTCCTCGATGAAGCGCAACAGGGTGTGGAAGCCGTAAAGCGTCTTGATGCGATGCGTCAACCAGGCTCCCCACTGCTCGGACTTCGTGCGCTTCCAATACTCCGGCTTGAAGGGATCCTCGGACGTGTGCTCCAGTTCGCCGAGTTCCTCGGTCAAGATGGGCAGCGCCTGATACAAGCGAAGATGCTGACGATGCGCGGCCATGCCTTTCTTCGCCAGGCTTCCGTATCCCAGACGATCCAACTCCGTCAGCCCTGCGGCGTGATTGATCAGGTGAAACAGCCCGCCAAACCCGCGGCGACGCTCGGAGGCCGTGGCGATCAATTGATCGATCATCACCTCGGCCATGTCGGACAGCGACTTGTAGGCCGGCGTTGATTCCGCGGCCGCCATCGGCGCCTGGTTGCCATTCTTCCAACCCACGCCCTTGCCATAGTAACCGCGGCCGGGATGCTGGTTGTTGAACGCGCGGATCAATTTCACAACGCCGGAAACAAGCCTCGGCGTCGCGTGATCGGGATGCTCCTTCAACGCGCGCAGGGCGATCGAGGCGAAGATCACGTTGTGTCCGGATTGCCGGGCCTTCGCGATGCTCGCGTCCAGGGTCTCCGCGATGTTCTCAAACAACTCCGGGCGGGACTTCTCCTTCGGAAAAGGCGCGAACAACTCACTCGCCGTGATGCCCGCCTTCTTGGGGTCGAACCAGATCGATTCCTCGCCGCCGGTGATGCGGTTAAGATCGCGCTCGATCCCGGCCACAACGCCCGCGGGCAGTTCCGCGTGATCCTCGCCGATGAAATAACCCGCCGTGACCGCGGCGCCCAGGTGCCCGGCGAACGCGCTGGCCTTGGGCGAATTGGCCATGCCGCAGAGACCGCGGTAGAGATATTCAAAGTCGATCATGATCGAATAGTGTTACGCCAGTCGGAGCCGCTTGGCCAAGGGTTTGTGTGGGCATGCCTTCGCATGAGTTGCCAAAGCGCCGCCAAATGAACAACTTCAACCATCGACAATCCTTGTTATTCAATCTGCAATCCGCCCCCAACTCACGGATCCGGATCGGGCGTCAGAACCTTGGGGATCACCTTCCACGCCCAGACCAGCAGGCCGATGCCCCAGCAGAGCGCGCCATAGTTGTAGTGCGTGACCAGGATCTTGGGAACGAAGTCGCCGATCATGCGCGAGGTCACCCCCAGCAGCAGCATGACGATGGCGATGACGAACCAGCCCTTCTTGCCCATCAGGACATCATTGCGTCCCGCGTGCCGCAGCACGACCCGGCTGGCGATCGACAGCGTGACCATGCCGAGACCGCCCGCGAGCGCCAGGTGCAGCCAGGCGATTCGCCACGCCGGAAACAAGGTCAACGTCAGGTAGCCCAGCGGTATCGAAAGCAGTCCAAACTTGATGCCGAACACAATCGCATCGCGCCTCAATCGTCGCCAGATGCCGGGGAGCAGGTAGAAGATGTAGCCGCTGATCGCGACAAAGCGCAGGGCGTAGGCGGCGCGAAACTGCCCGGACGCCTCCAGGAAGAACGAACCGACGATGACCAACCCCGCCGCGAGGGAGATCCACGCGCGCTTCCACCAACCCGGCTGCGGCGTGCGCGATTCGGGAAAGTCATCATGGCAGGGAAGCTGAAGGAACCGCGGCAGAAGAAAGCCGCCGACGCCCATCATCGGCAGCAACAGGAATCCCTGAAAGGCGATCAATGGCCGCAACTGCAGCCAGAAGAAGTCCACCTCCCCGCGGGATTCGAGAATGGAGATCGACGCGCCCCCGATGGCGCAGGCAAACGCGATGGGAAACAGGACGAACCCCGGCGGCGGCAGGTCCTTGCGGATGATGAAGTGCGACAACCCGACGCCGAACAGGCAGACTAGCCAGGCGATCAGGACCATCTCGCCCGTGACGACCCTTCCGGCGATGAAACAACCGGCCATGCCCAGATGGAGCGCCAGCAACAGGAACAACTCCAACGCCCGCAACGGCCGCGCCGAGAGCAGTCGCGGACCGGCTGTCCCCAGGAATCCCGCGATAAACCCGCCGAAGAACCCGAACGCCATCAGCCGCGAATGCGTCATGCCCGGATACATCGCGATGTGCCCGCCAAAATGCAGCGGCCACTGCGCAACGCCCAGCAAACCGACCAACACCGCCGCCGGAAAGAACAGTCGATACGGCTCCTTGCGCAGGTCCTCCAGCGTGAGGCTGCGGACCGGCGCCGCCGGATCGGGAGGCGCGGCGGACTTCGCTTTCTGACAACGGCTTGGCTTCTCGGACATGATATCGTTCTTCTAGTTCCTGCGGATTCGATGACAGTCCGCACAGGAACGCTTCAGGCGTTCGCGCAGCTTCCCCGCCTTGTCCAATTCCTTGTTCCTCAGCGCGCGACGCAGTTGTTCCGCCATTTGCTCCGCTTCCTGCAGCCCGGCCCTCATCTCGACATCGGCGCCCTCGTCCAACGCGCGGATGGATTCGTGAAACCCCTCCTGCAACAGCAGCGCCTCCCGCGAGGGAACCACATCCGGATGATGAACCGGAGGCTGCCAATCATTCCTGCGAAGCGCCTCCAACCGATCCCATGCCCGATCAATCCCGGCCATGGCCGCGGTCAGGGAATCGACCTTCGCGACTTCGACCAACTCCGGCAACCGGACCGGCGCATCGGGCCGGCGAAACGTCTCCACGTCGCGCCAAAGCCCCGCGTAATCGCGACTCGTTCCGGCCGCCTTCATGTAAGCCAGCGCCTCGCCGCGTTTCATCCCGCCGCCGGCCAGACAGACGATGGCCGCCGCGGCCGGCGCGCGATGCCGCCCATGATGACAATGGAGGTAGATCGGAGCCGTCGATTCAGCCGCCAACCGCACAAGGCTCAACTGCGCCGCGGGACCAATGCCGTCGTAACCGATGGGCACATGAACATACCGCAGCCCTTCCTTCCGGGCGGATTCCAGATCGGGACGCGCGCCGTCGACGCTGACAACCGTCTTCACTCCCAACCGGCTCAATCGCCGAAAATCCTCCCCGGACATCGGCGCGCCGCCGGACCACACGCCCGCGCTCACCTTCCGCAGATTCTGCAGACCCGGCGCCGGACCGACCTCCGCCGCCATCGACCGGGACATCGAAGCCAATTGCAGGGCCAGGAGCAGGGAGGCGCCCGCCGCAGCGGAGCTCATGTAACATCGGAACATCGCGCGCATCAAAGCGGCGTTGCCCGATCCGTTCCAACTCTTTTTGCCCGATTCCCCATCCGCGCATCAACAGGGCATGGACGCGCGCATCGCTTTCAAATACTTCGAATGGCGCGAACTCCGGATCGGAAAGCGATCGACGATCTCCGCGGCCAGGTCGGTCTGATCGTTGTCGTGCTTCAACTCCACCACCGCGCCCGATCCAACCTCCACCCGCCGGAAGACCGCGACGCCCGGCCCGAGGCCGAAACAGCAAAGCTGCGTGTCGATGGTCACCCGACACCGCTCGCCTCCGGCGCAGAAGTATTGTCGATGATAACGAACCAGGGTCACGGGCCGGAGATGCAACGCCCGCGCCTTGAGCGGCTCGTCATCGGGCAGCGCGGCCAACCAGCGCGCCGCCTGGCGCGGAAGATCGCCGAGGCTGAATGCGGCGTTCGGCAGCGCCGCGCGCCGCTTGGCATTGCGGTTGTTCACCTTGATCTTGGCCTCCAGTTGCGGGCGTTCCACCGCGCCCTCCAGATCTCCATACCAGCGAATCCGCAGTTTCACGCGACGGGAGGAGCCCTCCACATGTCGATGAAACGCCGCATGATCCAGGGTGTCCAGATAGATGGAGTTCACCCAGCGCGGGGGAAACGCCGCGCGAAATGATTCCGGGTGCAGCTTGAGAAACTGCTCAAACTCCCCCGCCCGCTCCGCCGGCAGCGGATACTTGCGCTCAAATCGAAAGGGCATGTCGTTCTTCTCGTTCATTCCGGATAATGCCCGATGCGCTCAAGTCGGTTTGTCCGGGCCCAGCCATAGTCGGACAAAGGCTCTCCGCTGCCCCCGCCGGACAACACCCCGTCGCCCCGGTTCAACACGTTGCCCTCTCCTGAAACCTTCGCCGACAGCGCGTTGAATCGCGCGCGGATCAACGAACCCGCGTCCGTCGTGATATCCGTTCCATTGTCCCGCAGAAGATTGTTCACGAGCCGAGCCCGCCCCGGGCCGAATGACGGCTTCTTCTCATAAAGCGCCACCCCGACGCGGTTGTTGATGATGGTGTTGTTCAGGATCAGGGCGTCGGAAAGATCCTTCACGGCGACGCCCATCGCCGCCCGCTCGATCACGTTGTTGAAAATCCGCGGCCGGGACTTCTCCCCCACGGACACGCCCTTGTCGCCCCCGCTGACCAGGCGGTTGCCCTCGATCGTCGCCCAGGAGGACGACAAATCGATGCAGTCGTCGCGATTGTTCAGGAATTGGCAGTCCGCGACTGATTGGGCCCCCGCGAACTGGCCCATTGCGAATGAGATGATTTTCCGGGAA
>JAYPGD010000426.1:0-5373 GCA_038126655.1 Verrucomicrobiales bacterium | reverse complement strand
TACCGGCTGGGCTGGCACGCCTGGCGGACCTTCTACTGGTATTTCTTCCGCTGGAAGATCTACCACGTCGAACGCGTTCCCGTGGATGGCGGCGTGATCCTGGCCTCGAATCACGCCAGCTTCCTCGACCCGCCCCTCGTCGGCACCGCCGTGCCGCGGGAGATCAACTACCTCGCCCGCGAGTCCCTCTTTCATTGGCCCATTTTCGGCTGGCTGATCCGACAGTGGAATTCCGTTCCGGTCGACCGCGACGGCGGCGGCGCAGCGGGTTTGAAGGCGATTCTGAACCGGCTCAAGAAAGGCGGCGCCATCATCATGTTCCCCGAGGGCACCCGCACCCACGACGGTCAACTGCAACCCGCCCGCTCCGGCATCGGCCTGGCCGTGATCAAGTCCAAGGTCCCCGTCGTGCCCGCCCGCATCTTCGGCAGCTTCGAAGCCTACAGCCGACACATGCTCATTCCGCGCTTCCTCATCCGCGAAATGTCGGTCAAATACGCCGAACCAATGGACTTCAAGGAGCTCCGCGCCGAGGCGAAGACCTGTTCCAAGGAGCGCTTGAAGGAGATTTATCAGGAGGTCGCCGACCAACTCATGGAGAAAATCGCGGCCTTGGAGCCCTGCTGGGACGACGGCCGGAAGGATTGAGATTTCCGATCTCAGATTCGAGAGCTGAAATCACAGATTCAGGCCTTGGCTTCCTCGAGTCGATCGTCGGACTTGTCTTCCTCCTCCTCCGCCCGCCACGACAGGATAAACAACAGGCCGACGCCGACGCAGATGGCGGTGTCCGCGACGTTGAAGGCCGGAAACCCGGCCTCGTGACCATCGCGTCGAACGACGTGAAAGTAGAGGAAATCGACCACCGCATGCCCCCGGCTCTCCAGGAGTCGGTCAATCATGTTGCCCACGATGCCGCCGAACATGAGCCCGAGCGCGAACTGCCCGATCCGGGTGTGCGCGTCAAAGTGCCGGCGAAAGATGAACAGCGCGGCGAGCGCGACGATCGACACGATCGCCAACAGGTGGCTGTTGCCATGAAACATGCTCCAAGCCGCGCCGGTGTTCTTCCAGTGCACAAGCGAAAAGAAACCGGGGATGACGTTCCGCTCGACATCCATCGGCAGATGCTTCACCACCAGCCACTTGGTGAACTGGTCCAACGCCAACACGCCGACGGCCAACGCCGCCATGAGGCGGTTTCCATGGGCGTCGATGTCGCTCATGACAACCGGGCGACCTCCGGATCGCGATGAATCTGTGTGATCGGCATGCGCGGCACTATTTAAGGACGATTCCAAGGAAACACAATTCCTTTCGGACGCCTTCATCACGCCCCGGGCCGCAGAACGCCCTCGCGCCGCAGCCGCTCGATCTCCGCTCCGTAGCCCTCACGAAAGGTCGGAAACCTGAACGCGCATCCCAGGTCCTGTTTCAACTTCCGGTTGGAGACCCGCTTGTCGGTCAACGCGCGTTTGCGCTTCTTCAACTCATTCCCGTCGCCCACGGGAGGCATGGGCTTGTCCAGGGATTCGGAAAGCCAGTGAAAGAATTCAATCTGCGGGACCGGTTCGTCATCCGCGACATTGAAGATCTCGCCCGGGCGCGCCTCCTCCAACGCGGCAACAATCGCGGTCACAAGATCGTCCAGATGGATCATGTTGAGGAACCGGCCGCCGTCTCCTGACAACACGGCCTCGTCCCTGAGGTATTTCAGAAAGAGATGCCCCCGCCCCGGGCCGTAGATCCCCGCCGCCCTCAAAACCACGGCGGGGAAACCCTCTTCCCTGGCGGCGGCCCGCAACAGGTCCTCCGTTTCCACCAGGATTCGGGACGTTTCCGTCGCCGGTTCCGTCGGAGCGTCCTCCGTTATCCAGGAACCGTCGGTCTGCCCATAGACGCTTGTGCTGCTGGTGTGGATGTACTTCCGGGGCGGCGCAGCCCCAAGCCAAGCAAGAATCTTCCGCGAGCCTTCCAGATAGACCTCGCGATACACCTCCGCCCCGCCGCGGGAGGAGGAAACCAGATTCACCACCCAGTCGAACGGCCCCGGCAAGGCGGCCAGGTCGCGGGCGTTGGTGATGTCGCCGGTCAGCGGCTGGATTCCCGCGGCGATCAGGTCTTCATCGCCGCCCGGGGAGCGGCGCAGGCCGAGGACCTCATGGCCTTCAGCGACCAGGCGTTCCCCCATGGAAACACCCACATAACCGCAACCTATGATCAACGCGCGCACCCGCGGAATCTGCCAGATCGCAGCGCGCCCGTATAGGTTTTATGGGTCGCATCCGTCACGACGGACGACTACACTCCGCGACATGACCGATACGGAACAGACCATCCTGGACAGTCTGATCGAGCTGGAGGAGAAGATCGCCTCCATGCCCACCGCGGATCCGAAACCCAACCTGATTCCACTTTTCGAACGATTGGACGAACTCACGCGCAGCCTGCCGCGCGACACCCCGCCCGACCTGCTGCACTACCTGCACAAGAAAAGCTATCAGAAGGCCCGTCTGTTCCTCCAAGGGCGCGACGCCGAGAACGCAGCCGGCAACTGCCGCGGGCATGTTTGACGACGCCATAGCGGCCATTGTCACGCCCATCGGCGAAGGCGGACTGGCGGTGGTGCGGGTCTCCGGCGGCGACGCCCTGGAGATTGCCGACGCCTGCTTCCGCCCCGGGGGCAAAAACTCCCCCAAGCCTTCCAGCGCCGATTCCCACACAATCTTGTATGGCCACATCGCCCGCGACGGACGGACCATCGATGAAGTTCTCCTGTCCGTTCTCCGCGCCCCCCGGACATTCACCTGCGAAGACACCGTTGAAATCTCCTGCCACGGCGGACTGCTGGTCGCCAAAAGCGTGTTGGACGCCGTCCTCGCCGCCGGCGCGCGAATGGCCGAACCCGGCGAGTTCACCCGCCGCGCCTTCCTCAACGGCCGCATCGATCTCACCCAGGCCGAAGCCGTCGCCGATCTGATCCATTCCCGCACAGAGCTGGCGCTGTCCGCCGCCAACGAACAACTCGCAGGAAAACTCTCCCAACGCATCGACGCCCTGCGCGAGGTTCTCCTGCGCGTCCTCGCCCATGTCGAGGCCCACATCGATTTTCCCGACGAGGACATCGCGCCCGACACCCGGGGCCAACTCCTCGACAGCCTGAGGGCCGGCGTCGCCGACATGGACGCCCTGCTCTCAACCGCCAACGAAGGCCGCATCCTGCGCCGCGGCATCCGGGCCGCCATCGTCGGACGCCCCAATGTGGGCAAATCCAGCCTGCTCAACGAACTTCTGGGACACGACCGCGCCATCGTCTCCGAAACCGCCGGCACCACAAGGGACACGATCGAGGAAACCGCCAACATCCGCGGCATCCCGGTCGTCTTCGTCGACACCGCCGGATTGCGCGACGCCGGCGACGCCATCGAGGCCGAGGGCATCCGTCGCAGCCGCGGTGCCATGGAACAGGCGGACCTGATTCTTCATGTCCTCGATGGCTCCGCCGAACTGACCGAAGCGGACCGCGGTTTTCTCACGGAGTTCGCGGGCAGAAAACGGATTCTGATCGCCAACAAGTCCGACCTGCAGCAGAAGCTCAACCTGCCGGATTCCACGCCGGACACCCTGGTCTCGACCCATTGTCGCGATAGCGGCGGCGTGGATGCCCTGCGCGACCGGATTCGGGAAACCGTTTGGACCGGCGAAATACAGGCCGACATGCTGGAGGTCATGATCAACTCCCGACACCAGAACGCGCTCCATCGCGCGAAAGCCGCCGCATTGAGGGCTGCCGACGCCCTGGAGCAGGACCTGCCCCTTGAATTGACCGCCTTGGACCTGCGAACCTGCGTCGCTTCCGTAGGCGAAATCGTCGGCAAAACGACGACCGAAGACCTGCTGGACTCCATATTCTCGCAATTCTGTCTCGGAAAATAGTCTCCCCTCCGGAATCACACGATCGGGACCGGTTTGTAGCCCCCCCTTCCCGCCTGCGGCGAAATACGGGTTGAATCAGCGAAATGTCCTGAAACCTTGGTTGCCTTGCCCGAATCGAGCCACTATTGTCTCCCCGTTCCACCCAATGGGTGAGGAGCGGAGGGGGATCCGATTCCCCTCGGTCAACGCGCAGACGCAAGCGAAAGCAAAGGCCATGCCCGAACAACTGACGGACAGCGAGAAAGCGCAACTGGCTCAGACGATTGAGATGTTCGAGGTGATCACTCAGTCGCAGCCGACTGACTATCAATCCTTGGAGATCCTCAAGGAAGCCTACGTCAAACTGGGCCGCGATGACGATGTCAAGGACTGCGCCAAGAAGATCGCCAAAGCCTACCAGTTGATGGGGCAGATGTCCTCGGCGATCCTGGAATGGGAAAGCATCGCCTCCCAATACCCCGACGATGCCGACGCCGCCAAGGCCTTGGAGGAGATCGAGAAGGGCATGGTGCCGGCCGAGGACGAGTCGCACGAGGAAGTCGCCACCGCCGCTCCCAAGCCCGAGACCGCAGCCACCACCCCGGACGGCGTCCCCACCGGACTCGACGAGGGCAAGGACGCTCTCAAACGGGTCTTTGTCGACAGCGGCATCATGCAGGAGGGCGACTTCAACGACTGCTGGCCGGACCCCGACGCCTATCCCCCCGGCCAGGTGGTCCCCCCATTCGTGCAGATCCTTTCCGACCGCGGCCTCATGGACATCGAACCGGCCCTGAAACTCATCGCGGAAAAGACCAAGCTCGGCTACCTCCCGATCGGCAACTACGACGTCGATATCGACCTCGCCCGGACCTTCGACCGCGACACCTGCAAACGCTGGTGCGTGCTGCCGCTGGAACGCATGAGCAAGTCCATCCTCATCGCCACGGCCAATCCGTTCAACCAACAGGCCGCAGCCGAACTCGAACACGGCAAGAAGGCGCGCCTGCAATTCTACCTTTCCCCGCCGGAACAACTGGTCAAGGCCATCGGCGCCGTCTACCACTGATCCCTTGCTATTATGGCCTCGTTTCAAGACAGAATCATCGACGCGATGATCGAGGACGGCCTGCTGACCAATGAGCAGCGGGACGAACTGGAAGCCAAGCAGATGGAGAAGAACACCCGGATGCTCAAACTGATCGTCGACGAATCCTACGTCAACGAACAGGATCTGGCCGTCTGCATGGGGCGCGTCCTCAAGACCCCGCCCATCAATCTTTCCCGCGTCAAGATCGAACCCGAGATCGCGGAGCTTCTTCCCAAGGACATGTGCAAGAACCACAAGGTTCTGCCGGTCTCGCGCCTGGACAATCTGCTCTTCCTGGCGATGGCGGATCCCCTGAACGTGCTCGCGCTCGATGACATCAAGCGCATCACGAACATGGAAATCCAGCC
>JAYPGD010000425.1:0-5375 GCA_038126655.1 Verrucomicrobiales bacterium | reverse complement strand
AGTGGTCGGACAAACGTTTCCGGTTGGAGTTCGCCGTCTGGGTGAGGCGCGCTCCGGGCGCTTGCGACGGCTTGCCGGAATACGCGCAGGGGCAGACCGATCTCCTCTCGTTCACCGGCCCGATGGCCGTCCGCACATTCGAGTTGGCCGACGGTCAGGCGGCCCGTGATCATGACCTCGCCGCCTACTCGCCAGCGCTGTTGGCGCTCGGGACTCAGGGCGACGATCCGGTGGATTGGATGCGTGTCGGTCAGGCGTTGGAACATGTCCTTCAGCGCGCCCAGGCGTTGGGTCTCTGCGTGTCGTATTTGAATCAGCCGATCGAGGTTGAAGAGACCCGGGCGCGGGTTGCGGAGGCTCTCGAGCGGGAGGGGTTTCCACAGCTCGTTCTCCGGGTTGGTTGCGGTGAGAGTGTGCGCCCGACGCCCAGGCGCGGCGTCGCCAAAGTCCTGGTCTGAGCGTCGGCGACGAAGGTCGCTTGCGTCGTGTTTCGTAACACGTGAAGTCAACGCGCGAACACGGCGACTCAGGTCTTCGTTTCACAAGGTTCGCGACCCGTTGTCCGCGTGACAAAACGACGGTGTTTTGACCTGCCGGACACCGCCTCCAAAACCGCCTTGTCGGGAGCGCGTGCTCGCCCTTTTCGGTCGCCGGAAACAAGGCGGAAAACCTGGTGAAATTCCGGGCTGGAAAGCGCCCCTTACACGGCACGTTTTTTGGAGGTGTTTTTCGACATGAAAACCGGGCGGTTCGGAGGGCGGAAACGAAGCCCGTTTTCGAGGCGATTCCAAGGGGCGTTTGGGCGCCGTTTTTTGCCCCTCGTTTCGGGCGTGTTCGGGCGCTGTTCTTCAAAGCTGTTCGTCCGCGCTTATCGAGGGGGAGCGACGCGTTGATTCCGGTTGAAGTGATGAGCGTTTGGCGCGCGTGCGGACGCTTGGCTGGGCAGCCGACGAAGGTCCGGCAGATCGAGTCTGTGGCGCGGCGTCGGGCGGCGGGCTTGGTCGAAGGGGGCTCGCGAGACGGCGGCGTGAAGGCGCCCGTTTGTTCGCTGCGTCGGGCTACTTGCGACGGGGAGGCGGTTGGCGAAAAGGCGGTTGCGGTCGGGGGCAGGCGAGGCGGCGCTGGTCCGTGCTTTCCTCCTCAAGTGAAGGAGGGCGCTGCTCTGTCGCCGGGAGGATTCCGGGCGATTGCCGATTTAGGTTCACTCGCGTTCCGCGGGGCGGGCATCGTGCGCTGCCTGCGGGTATGCCTGGGGTGGAGAGGGGAAGGGGGGGCTGTCCCCTCGGATCCTGGGGACGCGGGGCGTCTTCCGGCCGTCGGAACAAAAAAAAATCGAAAATTCAGCGAACGGAGCGGGTCAATGGAGGGAAATGCCGCGGGGCGGCTGTGCTGATTCGTGACAATCAGGGATCTGCCGGCGCTGTCACATTATGCCCTCAAACAAGGGGGTTTTGGGTAATGCCTCAATCCTCCCTCTGGCGGAATGACGCCCGTTTCGGTGGGGCATTCCCAGTGGAATTGTCGCGATTCTGAATCCCGCTTGCGTTGTCTAAAACATTGACTTCCATTCCTTTTTCTCCTAAACCGACGCCGATTGTTGCAGCAATACCGGGTTAGTAGTTACGGGAAAATTCAACGTTCGATCATATGAAACGTAAGGTCCTTGCGGCTCTTGGAGTCGCGTCATTGTTTGTGGGGTTGCACACTGAACGTGCGATCGCGAATCCTCAGGGAGGGGTTGTTGTCGGTGGTAATGGTGTCGCTACGATCAGCGACAACGGCGCCGGCACACTCACCATCAACCAATTCGCCGACAGCGCGGTCATCAACTGGCAGGACTTCTCCATCCAGTTGGGAGAACTCACGCAGTTCGTCCAACCCGGAGCCAATGCCGCCGCGTTGAACCGTGTCATCGGAGGCAACCCGTCACAGCTCCTCGGCTCGCTGCAGGCCAATGGACAAGTGTACCTGGTCAACCCCAATGGAGTCCTTGTCGGACCTCAAGGCTCCATCAGCGCCCAGACCTTCATTGCTTCCACTCTGGACATCACCGATGAGAGCTTTCTCGGACGCGCGGATCTGACCTTCTCCGGCGACTCGAAAGCGGGCATCGAAAACCTCGGTCAAATCAACGCTCTCGGAGGCGATATTTTCCTCTTCGCCCACACCGTCAAAAACAGCGGAAATATCACCGCCGAAAACGGGACCGCCGGACTCGCCGCGGGGAACAAGATTGAACTCCGCCAGGCGGGCAACGAACGCATCGGCGTCATCATCGAAAATCCGGCCGGTGATCAGAGCGAATTCGGCGTCGATAACCAGGGCGTCGTCAAGGCCGCCGCCGCCGAGATCAAGGCCGCCGGCGGAAACATCTATGCCGTCGCCATCAACAACGGCGGCGAGGTCCGCGCCGAACCGAAACTCGTCTTCGAAAACGGTCGCCTCGTCATCAAGTCCGAGGGCGGCACGGTCGTGAACACCGGGACGCTCGACGCCTCCAACGACAACGGCAAGGGCGGCTCCATTTCCGTCGAGGGCGCCCGGGTCGGCATGGCCGGCTCCGCGGTCGTCGACGCCTCCGGATCGGCCGGCGGCGGAACCATCAACATCGGCGGCGGCTTCCAGGGAGCTGACTCCAATTTTGAAAACGCCATGCGGACCTACGTCGGACCCGCCGTCACCATCGACGCCTCGGCCACGGCCGACGGCGACGGCGGCTCGGTCATCGTCTGGGCCGACGAGGTCACCCGCTACCACGGAACCATCTCCGCCACCGGAGCCGGAGGGGGGCAGGGCGGCTTCGTTGAGGTCTCCGGTAAGGACTTCCTCGGATTCACCGGCGCCGTCGATGTCGCGGCTGACTCCGGAGTCAGCGGAACGATTCTTCTCGACCCGCAGGATGGCTCGGTTGTCGCCGTCGGAGCGGATGACTTCTTCCTCATCGATTCCGCGCTCGACTTCAGCGAGCCGGACACCTCGACGGACGTCACCATTTCCGCCGGCGCTCTCACGGCGCTCACCGGCAACGTCAACTTCAACGTCCACCGCGACCTCTCCATCGATGCCGCGCTCAGCTTCGCCAACCAGACCGCCGGCGAGGAGGTCAACTTCCGCGCCGGTCGCAACATCACCATCAACGCCGATGTCGAGACGTTCGGCGCCAATGTGACCTTCAGTGCTTCCGACACCGGCGGCCTGAATGACGCCGGCGCCACCCTGACGGTCAACGCCGCCATCGGCAGCGGCCTCACTGGATCCATGGATTTCCAGAATGATGGTTCCGGCGGCATCGTTCTCAATGCCGATATCCAATCCGGCACCGACATCACCTTCTTCAATCCGGTCAAACTCGGGACTTCGGTCAACCTCGCTGCTCCGGTCGCCATCTTCGGAGCCAACGCCACCCTCGATTCGACATCCGGCGCCGAAGGGATCGCGATCGGCACCGGCGCGGTGTTCAATAATCCGGTTGGCGGCGGGACCTCACTCGCCTCGCTCACAGTCGGCGGCACCACCACCTTGGGCGGCAACGTCACCACTTCCGGACTGCAGACCTACAGCGACGCCATCACCCTCACCGGCGACACCGTCCTCACCAGCACGGGCGGCGGCAATATCACCATCGCCAATACCGTCAACAGCTCCGCCGGCAATCATGCCTTCACCGTCGACACTTCCGCGGCCATCTCCTTCGGTGGCGTGGTCGGCGGATCCGGCCGTCCCAGCTCCCTTACCACCAAGAACGGCGCTGTCAGCGTCGGTGACAACATCAACACCACCGGCGACCAGACCTACGGCACCTCCGGCGTGCCCACCGCCGTCACCCTCACCGACGACGTTGATTTCAACACCACCTCCGGGACCGTCACCTTCAGTTCCACCGTGAACGGCACGACGCACGGCATGGAAGGACTCTCCACCACCGGCAATGCCGTGTTCGGCTCCACGGTCGGCGATACGGTCCGGCTTGAATTCGTCACCGTCACCGGCGACGCCACCCTCGGCGGCAACATCACCACCGAGCAGGTCGGCGGCGGCACCGGCAATCAGACCTATGGCGACGCCGCAGGCGACATGATCACACTCACCGGCGACACCATTCTCACCGCCACGACCTCCGGCAACGTCACTCTGACCGGCGCGGTCGATGGCGACGGCATGGGACCGTGGGACCTCACAGTCAACAGCCCGGGCACCACCACCTTCGGCGGCGTCGTTGGCGGCGCGACCCCTCTCGACACCGTCACGACTGACATGGCTGGAACCACTTCCCTCTCCGGCAATGTCACCACCTCGGGCAACCAGACCTACAACGATCCCATCACCGTCACCGGTTCCTCCACCCTGACCGGCGCCACGATTGAGTTCGCCAACACCGCCAATACCGCCAATCCCCTCACCATCTCCGGAACAGAAATCGACTTTACCGGCGGAGCCGGCTCCGTCAGCGGTTCCTCCACCCTCACTCTGGCCGGCAATACCGACGCCGGCGCGACCGCCATCGAGGTCGGCGACGCCGCGGCCGATGTCCTCGCCACCACGGTTGAAATCAATGACACGGATCTGGCCGCCCTGGCCGAGGGCTTCACCAGCATTTCCATCGGCGCTTCCGGCTCCGCTCTCCCGATTTCCATCGACGCCGCCGGCGTCAGCTTCGCCGACGCCCTGATCTTGAACGCTGATGGCATGGGCGGCACAATCGCCATCAACGGTCAGCTGGACACGCTCGCCAGCACAGGCGGTTCTTCCCCCACCATCACCATCAACGGCAATGGCGCCACCACGACGCTCTCCGCGGACATCATCACCGCCGGTGCCGCCGTCGCCATCAACGATTCGGTTCTCATTGACGGCAATTGGGCCATCGACACGACCTCCGGCGGTGTCGCCGCCGGGACGGTGAACATCGACGGCAATGTGGATGGCGCCAATTCCGGAGGCTCTGACAACCTTACCATCGACGCCGCCGACGCCATGGGCAACGCCAACGTCACCATCACCGGCTCCACCGGAACGGGGGCCGTTACCGGCGCCCAGGACCTTGAGAATCTCTCCATTGACGGCGACACGGTCGATGTCGGCGACGTCACGGTCGTCAATCTGCTCGATCTCGACGGCGCAACCGGAATCACCTTGAGCGGCACGGCCTACACCGAATCCACCGCCGGCAGCACGTTTACCGGCGCAGTCACCGTCGGCGGCGGCGACACCACCATCACCGCCACCACGGCAACCTTCACCTCCACCGTCAGCGCCGGGGCAAATGACCTGACGTTTGTTGTCGTTGATGCCGCATTCAACGGCGGAGCCAATTCCGTGTCCGGAACCGGAGCCATCGCCTTCGAACCCAACACCGGCATCACCTCCATTCTTGT
>JAYPGD010000424.1:0-5399 GCA_038126655.1 Verrucomicrobiales bacterium | reverse complement strand
CGTGCGCTGTGTCAGCGCATTCAACGGCTGTCGCATGATTGTCCCGTTTTTCGGCTGATACAGCCGACGCTACATCTGCGAAGCTGTTGCGATTGCTGTTCCTGCGTATGCCCCCCTCAATCCGCGTCCACCGGCGCGAACTCCTCCAGCACGCTCCGCGAAACATACTGCAGGGCGGCCTCGCTGGTCGCCTCCAATACGACATTCGGCGCCTTGCCCGCTTCATAAGCCTGTTTCCAGCGCGGCGCGCAGAGACACCAGCGATCCCCCGGCTTCAACCCCGGAAACTGGTACTGCGGCACGGGCGTGCTGAGGTCGTTTCCCGCCGCCTTGGAATACTCCAGAAACTCGGCGGTGGCGATGATGCAGACCGCGTGGCAGCCATGGTCGTGCGGACCGGTGTTGCATCGTCCGTTGCGATGAAACCCCGTCATCGGGTTCAGGCTGCAGGGTTGAAGCTCGCCTCCCAGCACATTCTTCTCGTCTTCGGAATCCATACCGCAATGGAATACGCCTCACGGGATGATTCGTCAACCGGGCGTCCTTCGCAGGCCCGGGCTTCGCATGAGCTGCAAAAGCAGTCCCGGCGGGTTGGAGTAGAGTGCGCTGGGTGAGCGGATGCAACGGTTGTCATATGATGGTTTCCTTTAATCGGCTGACAAAGCCGACGCTGCATCTGCGAAGCCGACGCGATTGCTGTTCATGCGACGCCCCGCTTCACAATGACGGCTTCCCGGTCGCGCTTCCGATTGATATGAATGCGTCCGTGCAACGCCAACCCGTCACCCGCCCCCGCGCGCTCGCCGCCCTGGTCGCCGTCACCCTGCTCTGCGCCACGTCCGCCACGGCCGCCGCGGCCGCCGAAGTCAGGAACATCCTCTTCCTCATCTCCGACGACCTGAAGGCCTCCACGCTCGGGTGTTACGGCGATCCGTTCGTCAGGACGCCCAACATCGACGCGCTGGCAAGTCACGGCATGGTCTTCGAACGCGCCTACTGCCAAGGCACGTCCTGCGGCCCTTCGCGCACCTCCTTCATGCACAGCCGCTACCGGAACGGCGCCGGACTCAACCTCGGCCTGCACTTCCGCAACAACGGCCGGCACACCGCCCGTGTGGGAAAGATCTATCACATGCGCGTGCCGGGCGACATCATCGCCGGAACCCACGGCGCCGACATCGCCAACTCCTGGACCGAGCGCCACAACTCGACCGGCCTCGAGGCCCACACCCCCGGCGACTACGCCTGCCTCAACCTGAACATCTTCACCAGCCTGCTCGAAGGGCGCCAATCCACCCGCATGCCGCACCGCCCCTTCGTCACCGTGCGCTACAGCGGCGACGGCTCCGACCAACCCGATCACAAGACCGCGACCAAGGCCATCGAACTGCTCCAGCAGAACAAGGATAGCAGATTCCTCATCGCCGCCGGCTTCGTGCGACCGCACTACCCCATGGTCGCGCCGCATCAATACTTCGACGCCTACCCCTGGGAGAAAATGAAGCTGCCGCGCGCCGCCTTGGGCGATCTCGACGACATTCCCAAGGCCGGACGCGCCGGCTCCAATTCGCTGAGCACGGGATTGGCGAAATATCCCGACAACCAGAAGCGCATGTGGGCCGGCTACTACGCGACGATCCAGTTCATGGACGAGCAGGTCGGGCGCGTCCTGGCCGAACTCGATCGTCTCGGACTGCGCGAGTCCACGGCCATCGTCTTCACCAGCGATCACGGCTACCACCTGGGCGAGCACGGCTTCTGGCAGAAGTCGAACCTCCACGAGGAGGTCCTGCGCGTGCCGTTGATCATCTCGGTCCCCGGAATGAAGCCGGGGCGCTCCGATTCACTCGTCGAGTTGATGGACCTCTTTCCCACCTTGTCCTCGCTCTCGGGCCTGGACATCCCCGACTCCGTCCAGGGCCGGGATCTGACCCCCATTCTTTCCGACCCGGAAGCCCGGGTTCGCGAGGCGGCCCTCTCGGTCGGAAGCAAGGGGTATGCCCTGCGCAGCGCGGACTGGGCCTACATCCGCTACCACGATGACACGGAGGAGCTCTACGACATGCGCCGCGATCGCGGACAGTTCGCCAATCTCGCGCTCGACGCCGGCCAGGCCGCCCGCCTGCGGAAGCTCCGCGTCCAACTGAACGCCCGGCTCCAAGCCGCGGGGATCGCCCGTTCCAAACCCGCCGGCAAAGGTCGAAACAAGCGAAAGAAATAGGACTGCGCCGCGCTATTCTCAGTCGTCCCGCTGGGACTGTCTATGCCTGGGTTTGCGCCCGTTCAATCGCCACCCACTTTCGTTCGCGCAGGGAACGGCAAGGATCGGCGAAGTGGTGCCCTGGAGGCGGCGAATGGTCTCGGTTCATCGCCCCGGGCCGGTCTCCAACTGGAGGATCCGCCTCTCCGGCAGAGCGGCGACGGACTCCATCTGCAGTTTATCCGAAACCACCTCGATGCCGCTCAGCAACGGCTCCCCTTGTTTCGCCGCGAACGAGATCTTCAGATCGCCCTTCACGCGGATCGACTTGAACTCCTTCACCAGGGATCTCAGCCGGCCGCCGGACTCGCGGACGACATCAAGGTTCTCCAGGAGCCTTTCCCCCTGAACCATCACATCGAACACACGTTGTCCCGGCGCCAGCGCCGCCGGTTCGGCAAAGTAGAGCCGGACATGGCAGCTCATGTCGCGCAACCCGCGAAGCGTGATCGACTTCATGCCGTGGATTCCCGACGCCGCCACCCAGGGCCACCCCTGCCCGGCTTCGATCCACATGGAATGACGATAGAAGGTCTCCGGATTCGCCGGCTCTGTCTCGATGCGGACGGCCGGGGAAGGCCCGCCCACCGACGGATGATCCAGCCAAAGGACGCCGGCCGGGGTCATGCGATCGCCCGGCGCGCCGAGGTTGATCCCGATGCGATGGATGTCGTTTGTCGCGCCGGGGCCCCAGGCCGTCCATTGCTCGTGCGTCGGCGGCAGACTGAACAGTGCCAGGCCCGATGGGATCGGATAACTGCAGGTGCAGCCTTCGTAAAAGTAGGGAACGTTGAGAACGCCATTGGCGGGGATGACGCTGTTCGAGCAGCCGGAGCGCGGTCCGCTGATGTTGATGATGCCGCTCTCGTTTTCCTTGTCGTAGAACGCGGCCGTGCCGGATCGCATGGTGTACATGTAGCCGTAGTCGACGCCGCCGTCGCAACCGTAGCTCCGGGGAAAGGTCCGCGGTTCCATGGCGCCGGTCAGCGGATTGGTCCGCTCGCCGACGACGGGCTTCGGCGGAGCGTAGCTGTTGCCCGTGAAACCCGGCGGCCGGTATTGCGCGGGTTGGGGCGGATCCTCCTTCGGAATGCCGTAACGCGCCACGTGCGCGGGTTGCAATTCCTTCTCCTCAATGACCCGGCCCGTGTAGACATCGGAGTAGACCGCGGGGTGAAGCCTGTAGGGACGTTCGTCCGTGGTTTCCCATTGCTTGGGACGCGACATCATCACGCCGTCGATGACCAGCGGCTGCGGCGAACGTTTGAAATTGGCGACCGAATCGTCAAACCAAAGCACACCCAACGGCGCCTTGACCAAGGGGTCCGGACTGGACCAGTCGCCCGTGTAATCGACCGCGCCGGGAAGCGCGCCGTCGCGGCGCAGAGTGGTCATGCCTTCAACGCGCTCGATGGCGGCGTTCTCCAGGCCGGCCGAGGCGACGGCTCGTTGAAACTTCGCGTGCTCCGCGTCCGTGAGAAACAGACAGGCCGTTCCCCCGTAGGGCCGAAGCAATCGGTAGATCGCCTTCGCCTCCGCGGCGTCGAGCCTGAGTTCAACGCCGGATTGGTCCCCGCCGATGAGGAGACTCGCGAAATAGGGCGGCAACGACGCCAGGTCCGAATCCCCGGCCAGGAATGAAACCCGACTGCCGTAGGCTCCACTGTGCTTGTCCAACTGGCTGCGCAGCCAGTGAACCCTGCCGGCATCGGAATCAACGCCGAGAATCTTCAGTCCCTCCCGCTTCACCATGTCCAGGATGAGTCCATCGGTCGCCGCGCCCAGCGCCAGGGCATGCCCCTGGATTGCGCCGACATGTTCGAACACCTTTTTGGCCCGCGTTCCCCACAGCGTTGCGTGCGGCCAACTGATCGCCGAGAAGCGGCCGGGAGTGCCGACCTTCTCCGGTTTCTCCCCGAGGCAGAAGATCTTCCCGTCCAGGGTCGAACCGAACAGTCTCCCATCAGCCGCCAACAGAGTGTGAATCCGCCCTTCGATTCCCGGCAATCCCTTCCCGAAATCAAACTCCCGCCCGCCGACAGTGATCCGGCTTCTCACGCCCGGATCACCGATGCCCCGGCTCTTGCGATCCTCGTGCTCTTGGCCGGCGACATCGCTGTCGTGCAGGACCTTGCCGCGACGGATGGCCTTGGCGTCGGGACTGTGGATGGAGGCGTACCAACCGCCGGGAAGCCGGCCCGGCTTGGGAAGTTCAAACTCCTTCAATCGGCCCGTCGCCAGATCGAATGTCGCGGGAACCGCCGCGCCGCCGGGAACAATCAATTCCTCGCCGTTGATCACCAGATACCCCTGCGGCGAAAGCCCGCCAAAGGCCTTGGCGTCGTGCGGATGCTGCCCGTAGAGAAAGGCGGAACTGTCGTTGAGCCAGATCACGTCGCCGGTCTTCGCGTCCAGCGCGTACACAAACACGCCCTCCATCGGCCAGACGCCGGCGGCGAAGTAGACCCGGCCATCCTGGACCGCCGGACCGCCGCGCACCGGCCAGACCGAAATCATCCGCCCGTTCCCCAGGATCTTCCGCTTCGACGGCGCCGCGCGGAAGCGCCACACCTGCTTCCCGCTCGCCGCGTCCAGGCAGTAAAGATGGCCGTCGTCCGAGCCGACGTAGAGCCGCCCGCCATCCGCGACCGGGGCGAAGCGGACCGGACCATCGGTGTAAAACCGCCACGCTTCGTTTCCGGTCGCCGCGTCGAGCGCCACGACGCTGTCATTGCGCGACGAACCGAAGTGGAGCCGCCCCTGATGAACGATGGGCTCGTAGCCGCGATCGAATTGCAGCCGCGAATTCCGGAAGGCGGGCTTCAGGGGGGCTTCCTGTCGTATCCAACGGACATGCAACTCCGCGGGCAAACGCCCCTGACTGACCGCTGTCCGTTGCGCGTTTTGCCGCCACATCGGCCAGTCGCTGGCGCCAACGCCGGAACCGGTCAGGGTCAGGATGAGCAGGCCGACGATGAACAAGCGGCGCTTCCACGCGAATCCAGATGATCGAGGCATGAGCCGATCATGCCCCGCCAGGCCAGGAATTGAAAGGCCCTCAACGGCGCCTTCCCCGAGACGGCGCACAGTTCAGTTTCTACGCTCCAGCCCAGATTGTCTTTCGTAAGCGCTCGGCCAC
>JAYPGD010000423.1:3916-5405 GCA_038126655.1 Verrucomicrobiales bacterium | reverse complement strand
GGACGACGGAGCCGTCCGGGGTTGCGGGAAGTTCGGCGGGCCGGGTCGCCGGCGGCGTGACGGGCGCGCTGGTGTCGCCTCCGACAACCGGGGCGGTCCTTCCCCCGGAACCGGCGGCGGGTTCGCGCGGCGGGATCACCGCCGTCGCAGTCGCAGTTGCAGTCGATGCTCCCGCTCCGGCGGGCTCGCCTCCCGGGGGCGGATTCTCGACACTGTGAAATCCATCGTCCGGATCGTACTCGGGCTGCATGGCGGGGTCCGTCATCTGGGAATTGTTGACCGAGTCCTCGCGTTTGCATCCTTGCATAAGGACGACGACGATCACCGCGACGTGCAAGGCCACGATCGTGAAGATCATGGCCACGGTCTTCTGCTTGGCGGTGGAGGAGGCGCCCTGGAGTGCCCCTTGGGGCATCAAGGGATTGGGCGTGCTCATGGTGGATGTTCGCTGGTTCTGCATGGGCTGTTCTGGGGTTCGTGGGGTTCTGCTGGAATGAGTATTCAGATCGCCGCTGCGGGCTCTGGGAGCGCCTGATGGGCCTTGGCCATTTGACGGAAAAGTTCACCGCGCTGCCTGTAGTTCTCAAATTGGTCGAAACTGGCGCAGCCCGGCGAGAGCAGGACGATGTCGCCCGACTCCGCAACTTCCGTCGCGGTTGCAAAGGCTTCTTCGAGGGAGGCGCGCAACTCGCAGGGCGCAAACAGGCTCCAGGAGGCCCGGAGCCGATCGCGAACCTCGCCAATCAACAGCGCCCGCTTGACGCGCCGCGCGAGCAACGGCCCAAGCGAATAGTAATCCAGGCCCTTGTCCGATCCCCCGGCGATCAACAGGACATTGGGTCTGCCGCCGCCGTTTCCGGTCGCCAGGAGCGCCTTCTCCAGGGAGTCGGGATTGGTGGACTTGGAATCATTGATGAACCGGACGCCCTCCCGTTCCCCGATCATTTCGAAGCGATGGGCTGCCGGCGTAAAGTTGCGGATGGTCCGCCGCATCTGCTCCAGGGGGACCTTCAAGGATCGCCCGATGGCCAACGCCGCCATGACGTTTTCCGCGTTGTGCGGGCCGGGGAGACGGCATTCGGCCATGTCGAAAAGCGGTCCCGACCAGTCCGGAATCCGGCTGATGATCAATCCCCGATCGAGACTGATGTCGGCGTCTCGGTCGACGGCGCTGAAGGTTGTGGTCTTCGCGGCGATCCGGGCCCCCAGCGTCTGGAGCCTCGCCAACGCCTCGCTCTGCACGATGGCCCGGTCGAAACCCTCCTGATTCTCGAAGATCCTCGCCTTGGCCCGCGCGTAGGCGTCGATATCGCCATGGCGATCAAGATGATCCGGGGTGATATTGAGCAGCGCGGCCGCCGTGGGGCGGAAGGTCTCGATGCCTTCGAGTTGGAACGAACTCGCCTCAAGAACGACGCAATCCAGGTCGCGGCTTCGCGGCGCAACCTCGCACAGGGGCCGCCCGATGTTTCCGGCGGTCTCGGCCCGG
>JAYPGD010000423.1:0-3906 GCA_038126655.1 Verrucomicrobiales bacterium | reverse complement strand
CCCGGATTCCTCCAGAATGCTTCCCACCAGTTCGGTGACAGTCGTCTTCCCGTTGGTCCCGGTAATGGCCACATTCCGGCAGACCGTGCGGCGATACCCCAGCTCCAGTTCACTGATGATCCGGATCGATCCCGGAAGCCCGGCAATGAGGGGCGACTCGCGCGGAACTCCCGGACTCACCACCGCCAGATCAAATTCACCCTCCGGCGGGCTCGTCCGTCCCGGCATCGTCTCCACCCCGAGCGCGCCCAACTCCGCGGCGCAACTCCGGAGGCGGTCGTCGTCGGCCTCATCCACGGCGACGACGCGCGCGCCTTCGGCCGCCAGGAGGCGGGCCGCGGCGCGCCCGCTGGCCCCGAGTCCGACAACAACGACCGATTTGTTCCTGAGTTCGTCCATGGATCAGTTCTTCAGCGAATCTTCAAGGCGCTGAGCGCCACGACAGCGCAAAGGACGCCGGCGATGTAGAAACGGGTCACCACCTGCGACTCGTACCAGCCCTTCTTCTCGAAGTGATGATGCAGGGGCGCCATGAGAAAGATGCGCCGTCCCTCGCCGTATCGTTTCCGGGTGTATTTGAACCAGCCGGTCTGAAGCATGACCGAAACGGCCTCCGCCACGAAGACGCCGCCGGCGATGAACAGGACGAAGGGTTGATGAATCAGGACCGCGATGATTCCCAGCGCCCCGCCGAGAGCCAGCGACCCCGTGTCGCCCATGAACACCTGCGCCGGATGACAGTTGAACCAAAGGAAGCCGAGACCGGCGCCCACCATCGCCCCGCAGAAGACGGTCAATTCGCCCGCCCCGCGAACATAGGGAATCTGCAGATACTCCGCCCAGTTGACGTTGCCCGCCACGTAGGTCAACACCAGGAAAACGACCGACACCAGCAGCGTGCAGCCCGTCGCCAATCCGTCCAGCCCGTCCGTCAGGTTCACCGCGTTGGAACTGCCGACAATGGTCAGCGCAGTCAGCGGAATGCCGGCCCACATGGCTCCGGTCAGGACCGGATACTTGTAGAAGGGCATCATGATCTCGGTCACCAGGTCGCGGGTTTCCGCGTTGGACCAGAGATAGAAGCCGATGAAGAACGCCAAACCGAATTGCACGATGAGCTTCACGCGCGAAGTGGCGCCCTTGCCGGACTGTTGGGTGATCTTGACGAAATCGTCGTAGAAGCCCAACGCGGCCAACCCGACCATCGAAAGCAACGTGAGCAACACCAGGGTGTTCGGCCGCGCCCAAAGCAGCGCCGTGATATCGAGCGTCAGAACGATCAGCAGGCCGCCCATCGTAGGCGTGCCCTTCTTGCAGAGAACCCGGTTTTCGAAGTCCCCCGCCTCCGCGGCCTTGTCCGTGTAGTGCTGGCCAAACTTGAGCTTCTTCAGCCAGGCGATGACCTTGGGCCCCAACCACAGACTCATCAGGAAGGCCGTCACCGCCGCGCCGGCCGTCCGGACGGTGATGTAGCGAAACACATTGAGCGGCGAGGCCAGCCCTTCCCAGTCCGTCCCCTTCGAGGCGTCCAGTATCAATTGTGAAAGATGATAGATCACTCAGTCTGACTCTTGTCGCGCTGCGGCCATGTTTTCTGGATTGTCGCGCGCTTATGAAATTCACGGTTCGTTGTTCAGGAGGGCTTCGGCGACGCGCTCCAGACGGGCGGCCCTCGACGCCTTGATCAGGAAGACATCGCCCGCCCGAGCCATCTCCCGGGCAGCCGTCGCCAGTTCGGTCCAATCCTCAAAATGATGCGCCTCTTTGAGGCCCGCGTCGCGCGCGGTTTCCGCCGCGGCCCGCACGGCGTCCCCGACGCAAAGCAACGCGTCGATTCCGCTGTTGGCGGCGCGGGCTCCGATCTCGGCGTGCGCGGAGGCGCTGTGCGCCCCCAGTTCCGCCATGTCGCCCAGCACAACCACCCGACGGCCCGCGCAATTCATTTCCGCGATGGCGCCCAGCGCCGCCGCGGTCGAATCCGCGTTGGCGTTGTAGGCGTCGTTGATCACGGTCACCCCGTCGCGCTCCTTCGGCTCCATGCGCATCGGTGCCGGCTGACACTCGGCCACGCCCCGACGGACAGCCTGCGGTGAAACGCCGGTCTCTGCCCCCATCACGATCGCAAAAAGGGCGTTCAACGCCTGGTGCCGGCCGAGCAGATTCACGCGGTATTCCCCGCCATAACGCTCGTCCGGCCCCGCGACGGTGAAGGTCACCCCCCCGGGCTCCGGACGCACATCATGGGCGCGCCAGTCGTTTCCGGGCTCGAGGCCGACGCGAATCACCTCGGCGACCGAACGGGCCACGATCCGCTCGATCAAGGGCGTGTCCCCGTTCACGAAGAGCCGCCCCTCAGCGGGGAGCAGTTCGGCCAGCGTGCCTTCTTCCTCGGCCACGCCGTCAAGGTCGCCGAAATGCTCAAGGTGTTCGCGGCCGATGTTCGTCAGGATGCCGTAGCGCGGGGAGATGGCTTCCAACAGCCCCCGCAGTTCCCCCGGATGGTTGGAACCCACCTCCAAGGCGGCCACCTGCCGCTCGGAATCGAGATTCAGCAGAGTCAACGGCACGCCAATGTGATTGTTGAAACTGGCCCGGCTCCACAAGGTCCGGCGCTCCTGCCGGAGCACGGAGGCGACCAGTTCCTTCGTGGTGGTCTTGCCGTTGGAGCCAACGATCGCGACAATCGGCAGATCGAATTCCCTGCGATAGCTGGCCGCAATCCGATTCAACGCCTGGGTCGTGTCCTCGACCACAATGGCCGGCGCGGGATCCGGGTTCTGTTCGCGCCATCGGCGATCCACCACGACCCCGACCGCCCCGCGTTCCAGGGTCTCGCGCGCAAAATCATGACCATCGAAACGTTCCCCTTTCAACGCCAGGAAGAGGTCGCCCTTGTCCACCTTGCGGGAATCGGTGACGATCTGCCGGAACACGGCGCCGTCATCGCCCTCCAACATCGCGTCAGGGCAGCTTTCAACAGCAAATCTCAAGGTTCTCGGTTCCATCTTTCCGGTCACATCCTGTGGCTCGCGCGCTCCAACGCCTCACGCGCGTGAATCCGGTCGTCAAAGGGAACAACCGTATTCTCAAATTCCTGGTAGGTTTCGTGGCCCTTGCCCGCGATGACCACCGAGTCGCCGGGTTGCGCCATCCAGACGGTTTCCTCAATGGCCCGCGCGCGATCCGTTTCCAAGCTGACGCCCTCGGTCCGGACCGCTGTGAATCCGTCCAGAATCTCGTTGGCGATCCGCTCGGGATCCTCGCTTCGCGGATTATCGCTCGTGATCACGGTCAGGTCTGACATCCGCGCCGCGACCTCGCCCATGCGTCGCCGCTTGCCGGCGTCGCGATCGCCGCCGCAACCGAAGAGCAGGATCACCCGTCCCGGCGTGACCTCGCGCACGGTCTCCAGCGCCTTGGCCAAGGCGTCATCCGTGTGCGCGTAATCGACGTAGACCTTGAAACCCTGCCCCGCCTCGACCGGCTCCAACCGCCCCGGAACCACCGGCAGCGTGGTCAGCGCCTCGGCCGCCTCCGCGACGGGCGCTCCCAAGGCCATCGCCGCGCCGATGGCGGCCAACGCGTTGTCGGCGTTGTAGCGCCCGATCAACGGCAATCGACAGGCGTGCGCAACTCCCCGCGCGACAAATTCGAAATGCGTCCCCTCCGCGGAGACCGAGACATCCTTCAAGCGGAGGTCCGCACTGGCCGCGCGCCCGTAGGTGACGAAACTGAGGCCCTCCATCTCCCGGACCAGACGGGCGCCATGGGCGTCATCGATATTCGCGACGCCGACGGCAGCCTTCTTGCCCGTCCGAAGTGATTCGAACAACTTCCGCTTGGCCGCGAAATAGGATTCCAGGCTGCCATGAAAATCCAGAAGTTCGGCGGACAGGGTGGTGAACA
>JAYPGD010000422.1:0-5405 GCA_038126655.1 Verrucomicrobiales bacterium | reverse complement strand
TGATGTTGTTGCGACTGAAGCCCGTGGCAATGCGCTGATCAATGGTCGCATCGGGCAACAGGTCGCCCGCGATCTGCTCGATGACGAACCGGTCGAAGGGCATGTTCTCGTTGAAGGCGTTGACGACCCAGTCCCGGTAGGGCCAGACCTCACGGTAATTGTCCACGTGCATCCCGTGCGTGTCGCCGTAACGCGCGGCGTCTAGCCAATAGCGCGCGCGATGCTCGCCGGCGTGGCACGAGGCCTGCAATGCCCGCACGTATCGATCGAAGGCTCCGGCGCTCTCGTCGGCCAGCCAGGCCTCCCTGGCGTCATCCTCGGGCGGCAGTCCGGTGACGTCCATTGCCGCGCGGCGGGCCAGGGTGTGTTTATCGGCCGGCGGATTCGGCGACATCCCGAGCTCCCGCTGCCGCGCGAGGACGAAATGATCGATGGGATTCCGAGCCCATTCACCGACGCCCTGGGGCTGCGGGACCGCGGGGCGCCGCGGCGCAATGAAGGCCCAATGCGCCTGCCACCCGGCCCCGGCGTCGACCCAGTCCGCCAGCAGCTTCTTTTCCCCGGCGGTGAGCTGTTTATGCGAATCCGGCGGGGGCATGACCTCGTCCGGATCGTCGGTGAAAATGCGTTTGATCAGCTCGGAGGCGGCGGCGTCTCCAGGCTTCACGACATCGTTGGCCCTCGCGCCCTCCTCGGTGTCGAGCCGCAGTCCGGCCTCGCGGGTTCCGGAGTCCGGACCATGGCAGGCGAAGCACTTGTCGGAGAGGACAGGTCGGATGTCGCGGTTGAACTCAATGGTCGCGGCGCGCGCCGGACCGGCGAAGGCAAGCAAGACCCCGCAGAATGCGAGATTTCGATTCAAGACCGTCATCGCCCTGATTAAGGCAAAAGACGCGCCGCCGGTCATGGAGAAAATGCCTCAGAAAAAGTGCGCCGCGCGCAGTCCGCCGTGCAGGGTCAGCGAATACTCCCGCTCGCGCAGCGCCTGCGACAGATTGGCGTCCCAGCCGAATTCCACTCGATCCGCGGCTTCGTCGCCGGTGGCGCGGACGGGCAGGCAGCGGCGCACGGCCGCATTACTCCAGAGCGTGAAGCCGCCGGGCACGAAGGCCGCGGGCGTCGGCTCGCGGGGAAATGAGTCAAGCGGCTGTATTTCCCAACGATCCGGATTGAGCGAACCGCAGGCGCCGCCCGGACAGGAGGCGCTTTCATAGACCGCGGCGGCGGCCCCAAACGCATTCATGCCGGAGAGCGCAAACAGGCTCTTCAGCGCATGCGGCGGATACCAGACATCATCCTCAACCGTCAGGATGAGATCTTCACGAACCTCGGACAGGATCGAATTGTAGATGTCGGCGACATGGCGATGTCGGACCAGGGATTTCCTGTCCCGCCCCGATTGGGAAGGCGCTGAAAACCGCCTGCGCACGACGCGCCCAAAGCGTTCGACGTCGAGTTCAGGCCACGCCCCGGAAGCCGAGTTGTCGACCAGGTAAAGGGCGTTGAACCGGGGCAGTTCCAGATTCGCCAGCCACCCGGGCCAGCGTTTCTCCCGCCCGGACGCCGGAATGACAACGCCAATCGACTTGAACCGCCACTCGGCCGCGACCCGCGTTTCCCAACTGCGCGAAAGGCAGCGATGCTCCGCCTCATCGTGGAGTCGCAGAAACAATGTGGGCCCATCCAACGGGGCCGCCTCCCAACCCGCGGCGGTCACGCGCATGGCGAGATTGGTGTCGTCATGCATCACGCTCTCCTCGTCCCAACCGCCGACCTCCTCCAGGGCCTTCACGCGCCAGGCGGTGGCGGATTGGATGTAAGGCCGTTCCCGCTGCCGCCAGTAGTCCCAGGCCGGCGCCGGAACCTCCTCCCGCTCGCCCGACGCATAGTCCACGCGGTCAATGGCCGGATACACGATCCCGACATGGTCCTCGACCGCGGCAATCGCGCGTTTCATGGCGTCGATGTAACCTTGGGGAAGGCAATCGTCCGCATCGACAAAGACGACCCATTCCGGCGCCGTCGACTGACCGGCAAGCCAGAGCCGCCCGGCATTGCGCGCCTTGTTCGGATTCTTCCAAGACTCCGAGACCAACGCCCATCCCGGAATCGCCCCCGGCGAATCGGCGGCGTCGCCGTCAAAACAGAACACGACAGGCCCGTCGTGTTGAGCGTCGATGGACGCGACGCATTCGGCCGCAAACTTCAGGTAAGGCGTATGGCATACGACCACCACGCCCAACGCGGCGTCCGCCCCCGCTCCTCGGCCGGAACAAGATTCCAATGTTGGTTTGTGATTCATCGGACCTGGTTGCGGCGGATCGGTCGCCGGGGCGAAACGATTCCCGTCTCACTGCCCGGCCGGACCGCCGGATTCCTCCTCGTGTTCGACAAGCACACAGCGAAAGCCCAGGTTCTCCGAACGCGAGCCCACGAGATTGGAGTTCTCAAAGTCGATGATGAAGTTGCGGGGACTGTTGTTCTGCCAACTGCCGCCGCGGCTGAGACGTTTGGTGGGGCTGTCCGGACCGACATCCGAGGTCCATTCCCAGACATTGCCGCTCAGATGCATCAACCCGTTTGCGTGCGGTTCCCCGGAATCGACCGGCGCTGTCCTCCGCCAGGAGTCGCAATAAGCCGGGATCACCTTGCGGTCCGACGGCCAATCGGCGTCGACCAGCTCGGCCCCGGCAAGATTGGCCGTGTCGCGGGGAGGCGGCCAGTCGAAGCCCCATGACCAGACATGGCCTTCACCCGCTTCGGTTGCAAATCCGGACCACTCCGCGGCCGTGGGCAGCCGATAGGCCTGACGCGCGTTCAGCAGTCCCAACCCGCGTTCGCGCTCGGTCAACCAGGCGCAGAACGCCCCCGCGTCGAACCAGTCCACGCAGGTGACCGGATGATCGTCCGTCCGCTCGAACGAAGACTCGCGCCAAGAGGCCCCTCCCTGGGTCCACCCGTCCGCTCCAAAGCTGGCTCCGCCGCGGGTTTCCGTGTCCGTGGCTTCCACAAACGCCGCATAGTCGCGCACGCGTGTCTCGAACCGACAGACCAGCAGGTCCCCCACCGGGACGAAAGGCATTCCCAGCGAGTTGGTGAAGGCGCTTTCCGGAGGCCGTAGCGCAGGAGCCTCAGGCACGGACGGAACGGGCGGCTCCAACCTCGGAGCCGGCGCCCGCTGCGCCGCGTCAGGTTGCGCCGCTGCCCGCTTAACGACCGGCTCCGACGCGTGTCGTCGGCCAAGCCCATAGACTCCAACCAGAAGGACAATTCCGCCCAGGGCGCCGGCGAGCCAGAGCGCGGCCCGTCTGGACAACCCGATGCCCAAGGATTCCCGCGCGGGCTCCATGACGGTCGGCGCCACCGACAACTCCAGCCGGTCGGCCAGCTCCAGCACGGTTGACGGCCGGTTCCCCGGATCCTCCTCCAGACACGCGGCCAACGCCGCGTCCCACCCCTGCGCAATCCGGGGCAGATTCCTGCGCTCACGAGTCTCGTTGACGCTCGTCGTCGGATCTTCCTCCTCATCCTCTGCCGCCCCTCCGCACAAGAGCCGGCGCAAGGTCGCGCCAAGGGCGTAGATGTCTTCAGCCTCCGTGCGCAACGCGCCATGGCGGACCTGGGGACTCCAGCAGGCGTCCGCCCCTGGGTCGACCAATCGGGTCTCGCCGAGCTTCACAGTGGTGGCTTCGACACTGTGCGCGACGCCGAATTCCGCCAACTTCACACTGCCGCAATCGCCCAGGAGTATGGTCTCCGGGCGAAGGTCCCCATGCACCAACCCGACCTGATGCACATGGTGAAGCGCCGAGCAGATCTGGGTCGCGATCGGCGTAAGCGCCTCGACATTGGCGGCTTTGGGAAGCAGCCGTTCAGCCAATGATCGGGACTCGAAATACTCCATGCTGATGGCGGCAAGATCGCCGTCCTCAATGAATTCATGAACCCGGATGATGTTGGGGTGCGCCAGTTCACGACCGCGCAGCAGTTCCTCCTTGAGGGCCTGGCGCTCCTCCGGAGCCTGCCCGAATTCGCCGGTCAGAGCCTTCAGCGCCATGCGCTCATTCAGCAACTCATGCTCCGCCTCCCAGATCTCCACGCCGTCGCCCCCCGAAACGAGCCGAATCAACCGATAATTCTGAATGCGATCGCCGGGCTTCATGACGCGGGACATCCAACAGACGCGTTCCACCCCGGAAGCCACGGCTCCGCTTTTAGTCCCGCTTCCCCCATGACGCCCCTCAATATAAATCGTCCACCACGGCGCCCATGATGTCCTCATAGGTGCTTTCCCCCGCCAGAACACGCCGGATGCCATGCTCCCAAAGCGTCTCCATGCCGGAGTCGATCGCGATGCGCTGCATCTCTGACTCGGGCTTCTTGGCCATCACGGCGTCGCGGATCTCCTGCGTCGGAACCAACATCTCCACGATCCCCTTCCGCCCCTCATAACCCGAGAAATCACAATGCGTGCAACCCAGCCCCCGGCGAAAATCCGCCTGCTCCAGAATCTCCTGGGGCAGACGCTCGACGAGGTTGGTCTCCGGTTCATAGGGCGCCGCGCAGAAGGAGCAGTTCCGACGGACCAGACGCAACCCCAACACACCGATGACGCTGGAGCAAAGCAGATAGGGCTCGATGCCCATGTTGAGCAGGCGCGTGTAAACCCCGGTCGTGCTGCCCGCATGAATGGTGCTGATGACCAGATGCCCCGTCAGGCTGGCCTGGACGGCGATCATCGCGGTGTCGGCGTCGCGGATCTCGCCGATCATGATCACCTGCGGGTCCTGCCGCAGCAGCGAACGCAGCGCGATCGGATAGGTGAACCCCTTGTGCACCGCCAACTGCGACTGGCTGAGATGCTCCATCGGGATCTCGATCGGGTCCTCCACCGTGCTGATGCTGATCTCATCGCCATGCTGCTCGATCAACCACGACAGGGCGGCGTAGATGGCGGTCGTCTTGCCGGAGCCGGTCGGACCGGTCAGCAGGATCAATCCGCCCGGCCGCCCCAGCAGATTCACAAACTGATCGCGCACCGTCGGCGTAAACCCCAGGGTCTCCAGATCAAAGGTGCGGGAACTGGGATCGAACACGCGGATCACGATCTTCTCCCCCTCATCCAGCGGAAAGATGGAAACGCGCAGCGTCACCCGCCCCATTTCCGGAATCGTCGCGGCCCGTCCGTCCACCGGCATCCCCTTCTCGTAGGTCGGGATGTCGCACATCACCTTGAAGCGCCCGGTGATCTTGGCGTGATGCTCGATCGGAAGATAATCCAACACGCGCAGCTTGCCGTCGACGCGCACCCGTATCACCAGGGTATGGCCGCGCGGTTCGATGTGGATGTCGCTCCCCCCCATCCGGATCGCGTCGAGCAGGATGTAGTTGCACAACGCCCCGTA
>JAYPGD010000421.1:0-5410 GCA_038126655.1 Verrucomicrobiales bacterium | reverse complement strand
TGGCCGTTGGATCGCGCCAATGGAGCCTCGATCCGTTATCTCAGCGGCGCGCGCGGGACTGCGTCGCCAAGGCCGCCGGGAAGTCGGCCAACGAATTCACCCGCGAGTGGCTGACCGCCCGGATCGGCATGAACGATTCCTCCTGGAAGCAGCGCCCCTTCGCCGCGCGCGACCCGAAACAGAACCAACTGGGTTTCGCGACCACAGCCCGGGATCTGGCCCGTTTCGGATTGCTGGTTCTCGCCCGGGGCGAATGGGATGGCGAAACAATCCTCGCGGACAAGGACTACTTCAAGGACATGCTCTCGCCCTCGCAGAAGCTGAATCCAGCCTACGGCTACCTCTGGTGGTTGAACGGCCAGGAGTTTGTCCTGCGCGGGCGGCGGCGCGTCCCGGGGCCGACGATCCCCAACGCCCCGATGGATCTCGTCGCCGCCAATGGGGCGCTGGGGCGCAAGTGCTGGGTGGTTGCCAGTCTGAACCTTGTCGTCACACGCCTGGGCGATCAACCGAATGACCGCGGCTTCGACAACCAGTTGTGGAAGCTGATGATGGAGGCCGTGGGGAAGAAGGGAATCTGAATGATGAAACGGATGAACAGACTTCAGCGATCGGTCAGACCGAAGTGCCGGGCATGGCGCAACCATGGCATTGATCGAAGCGGAACGCCGGGCAACGCCCGGCCCTCCGTCGTGATTCCTGTTGCGGCGCTCCTCGCGCTGTTCGCCGCCAGCGTTGACGTCGCTTCGGCGCCCGCCCAATGGCCTCCCAGGATCGACCCCTTGTTGCGCGTCGTCGACCTGAACGTCGGCGAGTCGCAGCGCGTCACGCTGAGCGATGGAAGCGAGGTTGATGTGGAATTGGTCGCCCTCAGGGAGACCCTGGACGACGTCCGCCAGGCGGTGCGCAGGGCCGAGGCGACGGTGAAGATCGACGGCCATGAGGCGACGCTGGTTTCCGCCACCTACAACCTGCCGAAGACAGTCGGGCCGGCGCAGGTCGACTGTTCGATCACCCAGGGATACAACGCGCGAGGTTCGGCGTCTTCGTGGGGACTCGACAAGGACGCGCGCCTCCGCCTGTGGCCGAAAGGATCGCCCTGGACGCGACCGGGGACGTTCGGTTATCCGGTCAAGCAACGTTGGTTTGCGACCGACACCCAGATGGCAAACTCTCCAGTCTTTGTGGATGGCGGCGAACTCGTCTCCAGCAAGCGGAACATCTATTACCACAACGACCTCGACATCGGCGGCGCCGAGGGTCTGGTCGAGGTGGTGTCCGCCACGGACGCCCTGGTGGTTTCTTCCGGCGGCGAGACGCTCCCCGAACATCGGCGCGAACGCGACACGCCGGTCAGTCCGAGATACGACGTCGTCTACCTGCTCGATGGGCGCGGTTGGTATTTCCGCTACAGCCACCTGAAGGAGATCGATCCCGCGATCAAGATCGGGGCGAAGGTCCGGCTGGGCGACCGGATCGGACTGCTGGGCAAGGAAGGCGGCAGCGGCGGTTGGTCGCATCTCCACTTTGGCCCCAAGAGCCGCCAACCCTCCGGCAAATGGGGTTCCCAGGAGGCCTACGCCTTCATCTGGCAGGCCTGGTTGAAGGAGCGGAATCCTCAATTGATCGCCGTCGCCCGCCCGCAACATTTCATCTGGGCGGGCGATGTCGCGACCCTGGACGGCTCGAAATCCTGGGCTCGCTCGGGGAAGATCGCCTCGTTCGAGTGGACCTTCGGCGACGGCTCGAAATCCAACGGCGCGAAGGTGAAACGAAAATACGAGCGCGCCGGCCGCTACAGCGAGATCCTCAAAATCACCGACGACCAGGGCAACATCGATTACGATTTCGCCGTGGTGCAGGTCCTGGATCGCGAATTGAAGGACCAGAGCCGGCTCTCGATCCATGCGGCCTTCTCGCCGACGATGGGCGTCCAGGCCGGCGATCCGGTCACCTTCAAGGTCCGCACGTTCGGCACGACCCACGGACGCGAAAAGTGGGACTTCGGCGACGGCTCGCCGGTCGTCCATTCCCGGTCGGATGGCAATGTGAAAAGCCTGGCCCCGGACGGCTACGCAATCCTGACCCATCGCTTCAGCAAACCCGGGCATTATCTCGTTCACGTGGAGCGGACGAATGAGCGGGGCATCCGCGCCGAAACGCGCCTGCGCGTGGTCGTGGACTGAGGAATCGAAGCCGGACGATTCTCAATTGACGATTCCCGAAACGCGGTCTAAACATCCGGTTTCCGAACGCTGAGATGAAGTCCTTCCTCTTTCTTTGCACCGGCAACCTGTGCCGCAGCCCGATGGCCGCCGCCTTTTTCGAGAAGGCGTTGGGGGATCGCAGGTGCCGGGTGCAGGCCTCCGGCCTCGATGCGACGCCGGAGCAGCCGCCGTTCGACCTGACCATCAAGTCGATGCAGGAGATCGGGATCGACATCTCGGACTATCGCAGCGCCGTCTTGACACCGCGGATGGTCGAGACCGCCGACTACATCTTCTGCATGACCAAGCGGCACGTGGACTGGACGAACAAGGAATTCCCCGGCGCGTCGGACAAGGTCTTCCTGTTGCGCGAGTTCGATGACTCCCTTCCGCCGGAGGACCGCGACATCCGGGATCCCCTGGGCGGCAACCTCGACACCCATCGCCATTGTCGGGACGAAGTCCAGCAGGCGATCGATTTCCTGGTGAAATACCTCGATCGCTGGGACGTGCTTTCCGACGATGACGACGGCCTGATGATCGACTCGGCGGCCCTGGGATCCGACCACGCCGGGCTGGAATTGAAGGAGATTCTCAAAGAGCATTTGCAAAAGCGGCCCATTCGGATCAAGGACTTCGGCCCCGCGTCGGATCTCGCCGCCGATTACCCGGATTACGCGAAGCCGGTGGCGGAAAGCGTCGCCAGCGGGGATTACGAGTTGGGCATTCTGGTCTGCGGCAGCGGGATCGGGATGAGCATCGCGGCGAACAAGCAGCCGGGCGTCCGGGCCGCCCTCGTCTTTGATGAGGAAATGGCGGGTCTTGCGAGACGGCACAACAATGCGAACGTCCTCTGCCTGGGCGCGCGGAACACCTCTCCGGAACAGGCGATCCGAATGATCGACGCCTATCTGGAGTCCCATTTTGAAGGCGGACGCCACCAGCGCCGCATCAGCAAGATTGAAACCCGAACCTGAGAGTTTATGAGCGAAAGTCAGTTGGCCAAATCAGTGCAGGAAATCGATCCCCAGGTCGCCGCGGCGATCGAGGCGGAGCGCAGACGTCAGAACGAGAACATCGAGCTGATCGCGAGTGAGAACTTCGTCAGCCCCGCCGTTCTGGAGGCCGCCGGCTCCTGCCTGACCAACAAATATGCGGAGGGTTATCCCGCCAAACGCTGGTATGGCGGCTGTGAATTCGTCGACGACGTCGAGGATCTGGCGATCGAACGCGCGAAGAAGCTCTTCGGCGCGGAGCACGCCAATGTTCAGCCCCATTCCGGCAGCGGCGCGAACATGGGCGTCTACTTCTCCGTGCTCAAGCCGGGCGACAAGATCCTGACCATGGACCTCAGCCACGGCGGCCACCTAACCCATGGCAACGCCGCCAACTTCTCCGGCAAGTTCTTCGAGGTCGTGCATTACGGCGTGCGCAAGGACGACGAGCGGATCGATTACGATCAGCTCGCCGACATGGCGCGCGAGCATCGCCCGGCCATGATCACGGTCGGCGCCAGCGCCTATCCGCGGATCATTGATTTCGAGCGCATGGGGCAGATCGCGCGCGAGGTGGACGCCTACCTTTTGGCCGACATCGCGCACATCGCCGGCCTGGTCGCGACCGGCGTTCACCCGAGCCCGGTCGGCCACGCCGACTTCGTCACGACCACCACGCACAAGACCCTGCGCGGTCCGCGCGGCGGCCTGATTCTCTGCGGCGAAAAGCACGCCAAGGCGATCAACTCGCAGGTTTTCCCCGGCATCCAGGGCGGCCCCCTGATGCACATCATCGCGGCGAAGGCCGTGTGCTTCCAAGAAGCCCTGCAGCCCGGTTTCGCCGATTACCAGAAGCAGATCGTCAAGAACGCCGCAGCCCTGGCCAAAGCGATTTCGGGCAAGGGCTTCCGGCTCGTCAGCGGCGGCACGGACAACCACCTCATGTTGGTCGACACCGGCGAACGCGATCTCACCGGCAAGGAATGCCAGATCGCGCTCGATGAGGCCGGAATCACCGTCAACAAGAACACCATCCCGTTTGAAACGCGTTCCCCGTTCCAGGCCAGCGGCATCCGCATCGGCACGCCCGCCGTGACGACCCGCGGCATGAGGGAGGCCGAAATGGCGGAGATTGCGGATTTGATTGGAGAAGTTTTGAATGACGTTAATAATCTTGACGTCGCAAAGGGTGTGCGGGAACGTGTGCGCGAACTGACGGCGAAGCACCCATTGCCGTATTAAGTCTGGCCCGATCGCCAGCAGTTATCCCCAAACCAACAGCAGGACGCTGTTCACAAGTACGACTTTTGTCGAATTCGCCAGCCTCAGAATTCGTTGTTCCCGGCTGATTGACATCCCGACAATCGAGTTGTTTCAACCCGACAATCCCATGCCCAGACCCAGAAAACCCAGAACCAGCAAACCGAAGAAGGCGAAAAGCCCGTCCGAAGCCAACGGCGGAGGCCGCGGCCGCATCGGACCGTCCGGCATCGATCCCGCGGACCTGCCGGTGGATGATCCGGATCTCGAGGCCGAGGAGCTGGAAGCAGCCGAAGCCGAGGCCGGCGAAGGCGCCAAGATCAACATCGCCCAGCTGCAGGAGATGTCGATCGGCGATCTCAACACCATGGCCAAGGAGATGGAGATCGAGAACTTCGGCACCATGCGCAAGCACGAGGTCATCTTCCACATCCTCCAGAAGAACGCCGAGCAAAGCGGCCGGCTCTACGCGGAAGGCGTGCTGGAAGTGCTGCCGGAGGGGTTTGGTTTCCTGCGCTCGCAGAGCTTCAGCTACCTGCCCTGCCCGGAGGACATCTATGTCTCGCCCTCGCAGATCCGTCGATTCGACCTGCAGACCGGCGACACCATCACCGGCCAGATCCGCCCGCCCAAGGAGAAGGAGCACTTCTTTGCCCTGCTCAAGGTCGAGGCCGTCGGCCATGAGAACCCCGAGGTCGCCAAGGACAAGACGCACTTCGACAATCTCACCCCGCTTTTCCCGGATGACCGCTTCATCCTGGAGACGGATCCGGACGAATTCTCCACCCGCGTGCTCGACCTGGTCTGCCCCATCGGCAAGGGCACCCGCGGCATCATTGTCGCGCCGCCGCGCACCGGCAAGACGGTCCTGATGCAGAAGCTCGCCAACGCGATCCTCAAGAACAACAAGGAAGCCTACCTGTTCATCCTGTTGATCGACGAACGTCC
>JAYPGD010000420.1:0-5436 GCA_038126655.1 Verrucomicrobiales bacterium | reverse complement strand
TCCCACTGGAGTCCTGCACCTTTCCACGGCGCACTGAAACCGACGGCTACCTTCCTTCGTCGCTTCGCGACGGGCGACCCTCAAACCAACATCTCCTCCAGCACCCTCCCATGCACGTCGGTCAATCGACGATCGAGACCGTTGTGCCGGAAGGTCAGGCGTTCGTGGTCGAGGCCCAGGAGATGGAGGATGGTGGCATTGAGGTCATGGACGGACAGGACGTCCTGCACGGCCTTGAAGCCGATTTCATCCGTGGCTCCGAAGCTGACGCCGCGCTTCACCCCCGCGCCGCACAGAAAGGCCGTGAAGCCTCCGGGATTGTGGTCGCGCCCCTTCGCGCCCTTCTGGAACATCGGCATGCGCCCGAATTCCGTGCACCAGACGACCAGCGTGTCTTCCAACATCCCCCGCTGCTTAAGATCCTTGATCAGCGCGGCCGCCGGTTGATCGAGGATGGGACCATGGACATCGTACTGTTCGCGCAGTTTCTGATGGCCGTCCCAGTTCAAACGCCCCGCCGTGGCGTAGGCTCCGTTGAACAACTGCACGAAGCGCACGCCGTTCTCCAGCAATCGTCTGGCAAGGATCGCATTCTTGGCAAACGACGCCTTGATCTCGTTCTTTGAGTCGTCGGCGCCATACATCTTCATGATATGGGCCGGCTCGGTGGAAAGGTCGCTGATGCGCGGGACGGACAACTGCATGCGCGCGGCCAGTTCGTAGCTCGCGATGCGCGCGGCCAAGCCCCCGTCGCCCGGATTGCGCTTCAAGTGCTCGTCGTTGATCAGCTTCAGCAGATCCCGCGCGGATCGGTCCGCATTGGCGCCGACGCCCGGGGGGGGCGCCAAATTGCCTATGGGCTTGTCCGAATTGAATGGCGTGCCCTGGAAGACCGCGGGCAGGAATCCGGGGCCCCAATTGTTCACGCTCGCCTGCGGCACGCCGCGCGGATCGGGAATGGCGACAAACGCCGGCAACTCCTGGTTCTCCGTCCCCAAGGCATAGGTCACCCACGCGCCAATGCTGGGGAAGCCGTCCAGCGCAAAACCCGTGGACAGGAAATTCTCCGCCGGGCCATGCGTGTTGGACTTGCTGGTCAGCGAATGGACGAAGGCGAATTCATCTGAAAGCGCGCCCAGATGCGGCAGCATGTCCGAAACGTATTTCCCGGTCTGGCCGTAGGGGCGAAATTCGTATTGCGGCCGCGCGAGATTGCCGGCCGGTCCCTGGAAGGTCACCGAAGGTCCGCCCTCCAACGCCATGCCGTCGCGCTTGATCAACTCAGGCTTGTAGTCGAAGGACTCCAGATTGCTGCAGGCGCCCGCGCAGAAGATCACGACCACGTTCTTCGCCTTGGCCGGATAGTGCGGGTCGCGCGGCCAGTTCGGACGCGCCGGATCGATCGTCGGACGAATCGAGACCGTGGAAGCCTGAGCGGAAGAAGAAAGCAGCCCGTCCTTGGAAAGCAGATCCATCAAGGCAATCGAGCCCAGCCCCATGCCCGTGCGGCCAAGGAACTCACGACGGTCGAGGAATTGCCGGCCGGCGTGGGTGAGGTTGTTTTGGTCCGGGACGTTCATTGGATCCGATTCCGGAACGAAGTCTGTCGCGGCACGGGCACGACCAAGGAGCGGCGACATTCCTGTCGCCGTTGCCCTGAAAGGGCAAGAGAAGGCCACGGAAGGGCCAAAGCGTCGAACCGCATCTCAGCGCCAATGTTTCTCGACGCCTTTGTGCCTGCAGCGCAGGCAAGGCGACAGGAATGTCGCCCCTCCTTGAGGAACCTCGCCGTTCGCAATGTCGCTTCATTCTTCACGGCAAAAACAAGAACTCATTCGAATTGAACAGCGCCCGGCACAGCGTGCTCAACCCATGTCCCTCAACCGCATCGGTCGCGGCCTTCAGCTCAGCCTCCGTCGGTTCGCGCCCCAGGACATATTCATAAACACGCCGGACCTGATCTCCGGCATTTTCGCCCGCGCCCGACTTCACCCGCTCAGCCAGACGCTCCGCCTGTTCCAGCACGAAGGGACTGTTGAAGAGGTTCAAGGCCTGGATCGCAGTCGTGGACGTCCCGCGCTTCGGCATGGGCTGCCCGGCGTCCGGGCAATCGAAGGCGCCGAACACCGGCACGCGTTCCATGCGGATCTTGTGCGAGTAGATCATGCGTCGCAGCTCGTCCGGCCCAAATTCCTCCACCGGCGGGAAGCCGCTCAAGCCGCCGCGCGACTTGAAGAAACTGTAGCCCCGGCCGCCCATCGCCAGGTTCAAGACGCCGCTGACCTGAAGCATCGAATCGCGGATCGCCTCCGCCTCCAATCGCCGCGACGGAAACCGCCACAGCAGCCGGCAATCCGCGTCCACCTTCTGCGCCGCCTCGTTGATCCGGCTGGATTGCCGGTAGGTCTCCGAGGTCAGGATCAGCTTGTGCAATCGCTTCACCGACCAGCCGCCGCGAATGAACTCACCAGCCAGCCAGTCCAACAGCTCCGGATGCGACGGCTTGCCGCCATTGCGCCCGAAATCGCTCGGCGTTTCCACCAGGCCGGTCCCGAAATGATACTGCCAGACGCGATTGACCATCACGCGCGCAGTCAGGGGATTCTCCGGACTGGCGATCCAGTCCGCCAAGGCCGTCCTGCGCTCCGTGTCCGAGGAATCGCGCTTGAGTCCGATCGGCTCCAAAGCCAAAAGGCTCTTGGGCGCGACAATCTCCTTGGGTTGCTCGGGATCGCCTCGGGCGAGGACGCGGGTCTCGCCCGGTTCGCGGAAGATCCCGCCGTAGACCATGTCCGGCTTGCGCAAGGCGTTGATGCGCGACTCCAGTGAATTGACCTCGGCAAAGATGTTGTTGGCCGCCGGGCGCTCCGTTTCCTCCAGATTCCGGAACTTGAACTGAATCTTGTCCAACGGCGTCCCCATCGGCGCCCGGTCCTGCGACGACGCGACCGTCGTCCATTCGCCCTCCTTCATCGCCGCGTCGACGCGATAGTCCACCGGCAACCGGTCCTTGAACTTCCCTTCCCGGTCGCGTCCCCAGACGATCTGACCGATCTCCACCGGCTCCTTGAACTCCAACTGCACCCACCCCTTGCCTTTCTCATTCGAAATCCAACTTCGACTGTTGCCGAACACATTGTCATTGATGTGCTTCAACTGATGCTTGCCGGTGGTGGAACGATTCCCGGACGAAGTCGGTTTCGTTCCATGAATGGCGCGCGCGATGTTCACCTGCGCCTTGTCGGCCGTGAAGACCTGCAGTTCATCGATGCAGGGCTCGTGCTTGTCGTTGTCGATGGTGGCAAAGGTAGTGAAACGCACGAACTTCGCCTTGATCGGGCGAAACTTCTCCACGTTGCGCAAAGCGTTCACCGGTTCGCGAAGGCGGGGATGGCGGCGGGGCTTCGATTCAACCGGTTCTTCCTGCAATAAGACCACATCCGCCGTCACGCCGGTTCCCGTATCGCCGCCGCGAACGATCAAACGGCTCGTCCCGCCGAATTCATGCACGCCGGCGTCGAACAATCCGCTCCACAACGGCTTCTTCTCCGTCTCTCCTTTCGACACGCCCGCAAAATAATACTGATCCACCTTCGCGATCTCCTTCTGATCGTCACGGGTCTTCAAATTGCCGTCCGCGTCCAGCACGTAACGGGCGTCGCGGGTATGAACGCCGCTGCCGTGCGCGCCCCAGGAAAGCCAAATACGGAATCTCCCCGCCGCCTCGGGGTTGTAGGTGAAGACATCCTCACCCGGCTTGTGCTTCCACCAGGTATAGCGCGAGCGACTGAGATTCGGCATGCGGTTGGCGTCGCCCTTGTCGTCCTTGTAACCGCGCTTCGTCCCGGTCGGATTCGTTCCATGTCCGGCCTTCTCCTTCAGGACCGTCACCCGTTCGAGGTCCTCGTCGTCGATCAGGATCGTGCGGCCGGCGAAGGCGATCGGCTCCAATGCGTTGGCCTTTTGCTTGGCGGCAGCGAGTCGGGGTTCAAGGGCCTCGGCCTGTTTGATCCGTTCGCGAGACGCCTCGGAATCCATCCTGCGGTCGCCGTATTCCACCCCGGCGAAGAACGCCTGCAACGAATAGTATTCCTCATGGGAAATGGGATCGAACTTGTGCTCGTGGCAGCGCGCGCAACCAATCGTCAAACCCAGGAATGATTCGCCGGTTCCCACGATGATCTCGTCCAAGGCATCCTGTCGGGCCAGGCGTTTGGACGCGTCGTCCTTGCCGATCTGGCCGGGCAACAAGGCCGCCGCGGCAACCATGAAACCCGTCGCGGCATCCTCACCCACGGTGTCCCCCGCCAATTGTTCGAACACGAAGCGGTCGTAAGGCTTGTCCTCGTTGAAGGCGCGAATGACGTAATCGCGAAAGGGCCAGGCGTTCTCCCTCGGCGTGTTCACCTCGTAGCCATGGGTATCCGCATAACGCACGACGTCCAACCAATGCTGCGCCCAACGCTCGCCGTAACGCGGGCTGGCCAGGGCGTCGTCGACCAACCGCAGCCAGGCACGCGCGTCCGCGTCGATTTCGAAGGAGCGAATCTGCTTCGAGTTCGGGGGCAGCCCGTGAAGATCCAGGTAAAGCCGGCGGATCTGTGTGCGTCGATCGGCGCGAGACGCGGGACTGAGGCCGGCGTCGGAAAGCCGCGCGCGGATGAAGGCGTCGATGGGGTTGAGCGACGAGTTCAACGTTTGAAGTTCGGGAACGTCCGGATTGGACAATGGTTTGAAGGACCAATGATCGGAAGCGGCATTGGCAATCGGCGAGACAGCGAAGGTCAGAGCGAAAACAACGCCCATGAGGAATAGACCGAATCCCATGCCCCAACCGCGCCAGATTGCAGCGTTCCTTGTTCCGGTCGCCGGACGAACCCGCTTTGGTTCCGTCACGAAGTGACGACGGAAGGTAGCCGCCGGTTTAAACCGGCGGTCAATAGGATCAAAAGGAATCGCGTCCCGTAGGGACGCTGCCGGCTGCTGACGAGGCGGTTTGCGGGTGTGCTCTGATGAAAAGTCGAGGGTCCCGCGTCCGCTTCGGGACGCATTCCTTTCTGTCACGCGCCCCACCGGTTGAAACCGGCGGCAACCCTGCCTGACCGCTTCGCGGTCGTTTTGATTGGAGACGATCTGCAACATCGCTACGCGGTCAACGGGAATTCAAGTCCGCACCGACCTAACCCAACACCTCATGAGCCACATTCCCATACACATCCGTCAGGCGAAAATCCCGGCCGGCGTGGCGGAAGGTGAGTTTCTCGTGATCGATGCCCAGCAGATGCAGGAGCGTCGCATGAAAATCGTGGTTGTGCATCCGCTTCTCGGTCGCCTTGAAGCCCCATTCGTCCGAGGCGCCATGAGCGTAGCCGCCGCGCACGCCACCGCCGGCCATGAACATCATGAATCCATGTGGATTGTGGTCGCGCCCATTGC
>JAYPGD010000419.1:0-5445 GCA_038126655.1 Verrucomicrobiales bacterium | reverse complement strand
GCGCTGCTCTGCACCGCCACCGGTCTCGCCGTGGCCATCCTCGCCTACGCCGGCTACAACTACCTCGTCGGCCGCGTCAACTCCATCGTCCTCGACATGGAAAAATCCTCGGCGGAAATCCAGAACCTCGTGTCCGACATCGCCCCGGACAACAGCGCGGCATGAGACTGCCCCGCAACGTCCGGATCTTCCGGGGCCAACTCGACGCCGCGCCCTTCCTCGGCGTCTTTTTCATTCTCCTGATGTTCATCCTGCTGCACACCTCGCTCGTGTCCCACCCGGGCGTGGAAATCCAGCTTCCCTTCAGCGGGGAACTCCCCGGCCCCGACGGCCCCACCCTCGTGGTCGCCATCGACGAAAACGGGGAGCTTTTCTTCGAAAACCGCGCCCTGCGACGGGCGGAACTGGAAGCCCGCCTGGCCGATCGCGTCCGCGGTCTGGAGGAATCCCCCACCCTCGTCGTCCAGGCGGATGAATCCGTCTCCCAACGTCGTCTGGTGCAACTCGCCGAACTGGCCCGACGCGCCGGCGTCCCCCGCGCCGTGCTGGCCACTCGAACCAGCTCGCCGGCGGCCCGACCGCAGGTCGATGCCGCGCCGTGAACGCCGCCGACAACCAGCCAAGATCATGGACACGCGGCCGCTGGATTGCGGCCATCGCAGCGGTCTTCGCCGCGCACATCGGATTCATCTGCGCCTTTTCCGCCCCGCAGAATGAACCGCGAAGCCCCGACTCCGCGCCCCTCGAATTCGCCCTGTTGCTGGACGCCGCGGACAACTCCCATTGGCTCAACGCCACCGCGATCCAGGACCCGACCACACTCGCCCTGGCCCATCCAAGGGGATTCTCCGGCAGCGCCTGGGACGCCTCCGCAAAGTCCGGCGTCGAACCTTTGCGCTGGACCGACCAACCCGATTTCCTTGCGCCCGCCTTCGAAACCTTTGGTCTCGCCTTCTCCGCGGCGGCCGAACCCCGGACGGATCCGGACGATTTCTCCTCGCAACGCCGCGTCCCGCCCGTCCGCTCCGGATCGGCCGCCTCACGCGAGATCGCTGTCAACACGCGGATCGTGCTATCGGAGTCGCTCCGCCAACGCGGCCTGCTTCGCCAATCGCCCCTGCCATTGCTCGCCTCCGAACAATCCCATCCCGACACCGTGATCGAAATCGAAATCGGCCGCAATGGCGCGGTCTTCACCGCCAGGATGTCAGGACAAGGCCGCCGTGATCCGGACGGCCCACTCCGGCTGCAGACCGCGACACAGGCCCTGCAACATGCCCGATCGCTCCGTTTTCAGCCGCTCCCGCCGGACGGCGCCACGGAAAGACTGAACGACGCCGCCCTGACCTCGGGCCGACTCGTCTACCAATGGGGCTATGCCCGACCGCCCCGCCCCGCCAAGGACGCCGCCCGATGAAGGCCCCTCCGGAGACCCTGCTGTTCGTCTACCTGACGACCCTGCTCGCCGGCGTCTTCGCTGTCGCTGTCTACTCCGAGCGTCGCCGCAAGACCTTCGAACCCACCCCCAGCAAGGATCACATCTTCCGCTGCGGCAAATGCGCCTTCGTCTACACCGACGACCCCGACATCGATCGCTCCCGCTGCCCCCAGTGTGGGACCATGAACGAGATCATCGAATTCTGAAGCCGTCCATTGCCTTTCATTGACACGAGCTTCCCTCCCGAGAACACTGCGCGCCATGCTCAACCAGACGATTCTCCAGACCGCGGCGACCCTCGCCATTTCGGTTTCCCTCGCCTCCGCGCAGAATGCCGCCCAGCCCAAGCTCCCGGAACTGCCTCCCATCGACCAGGCGGCTCTCGCCAAGATGAAGGTGGAGGACCTCTACAAAAACCTCTGCGCCACCTGCCACGGAGCCGACCTCAACGGCGGGCTCGCCCCCTCCTTCATCGACGGCGTCTGGAAACACGGCTCCACCGACGCCGAAATCGCGCGCACCATTCTCAAGGGCAACATCTCTCTCGGCATGACGCCTTGGGAGGGCATCCTCACCTCGGACCAGATCCGCTCCCTGATCATCTTCATCCGCGAAAAGGAAAAGGAGGCCCGGGTCAAGGGCATCAGCTACCCCAAACCCGAACCCGGCAAGGTCACCCGGACCCAACTGGCCAACTACACAATCGAAACCGTCGCCGAAGGCCTGGAAATCCCGTGGTCCCTCGCCTTCCTCCCCGACGGCCGCAAACTCGTCACCGAACGCCCGGGCCGGCTTCGCATCATTTCCAAGGACGGCCGACTCCTCCCCAATCCCGTTGCCGACACGCCCAAGGTCGTCGTCCACGGGCAAGGCGGACTGCTCGATGTCGTCCTGCATCCGGATTTCAAGAAAAACGGCTGGATTTACCTCGCGGTCGCCGATGGCGAAAAGAAGACCATCCCCGGCAAGAAGAAACCCGAGGCCAAGGCGCTCACCGCCATTGTGCGCGGACGTCTCAAGGGCGACCGCTGGACGGACACCGAATGGATCTGGAAGGGCGACCCGAAATTCTATGACGGCTCCGGCGCCCACTTCGGCTCGCGCATCGTCTTCGACAAGAAAGGCTTCCTCTATTTCATCGTCGGCGAACGCGGCGCGCTCATGGAAGTGCAGGACCTCGCCAACCCCAAGGGCAAGATCTTCCGCCTTCACGACGACGGCCGCGTTCCGAAGGACAATCCGAAGTTCGACAAGGCGGACGCCGTCCCCGGCGTCTTCTCCTACGGCCATCGAAACCCTCAGGGCATGGCGATGCATCCCAGGACGGGCCGGATCTACGCCACCGAACACGGCCCGCGCGGCGGCGACGAACTGAACCTCATCCAACCCGGGCGCAACTACGGCTGGCCCGTGATCACCTGGGGCATGAATTACAACGGCACCCCGCTCGGCAAGACGCACCAGGAAGGGATGGAACAGCCCAGCCACTTCTGGGTCCCCTCCATCGCCACCTGCGGCCTCGACTTCTATGACGGAAGGAAATTCCGCAAATGGAGGAACGACCTGTTCGTCGGCGCCCTGAAGCAGGAGGAAATCCGCCGCCTCCGCCTGAAGGACGGCAAGGTCGTCCAGGAAGAAGTCGTCCTCAAGGGCCTCGGCCGCGTCCGCGATGTCAGGACGGGACCCGACGGATTCCTCTACGTCGTCCTCAACAAACCCGACAGCGTCCTGCGGCTCGTTCCCGCGAAGTAGCCCCGCGGCTCAGCCCCGCCCGATCGCCTCGATGGTCCGGGTCGTGGACTTGTCCGGCACAAACGACACCAGTTCGATCCGACCGCCCGCGGACTCGACCGTGCGGCGCTCATCCTGATCGAGGGTCTCGAGCGTGTAGTCGCCGCCCTTGACGTAGACATCCGGCTTCGCCTCGGCGAGAAACGCCGTCGCGCGCACCTCGGGAAAAATGGTCACGGCCGTTACGGACTCCAGGGCCGCCAATACAATCGCTCGATCCTGCTCGCAATTGATCGGACGCCCCTCGCCCTTCAGAGCCTTGACCGATTCGTCGCCATTCAGCCCCACAACCATGGCGTCCGCAAAACTGCGGGCAGTTTCCAGATAGGTCACGTGGCCGGCGTGCAGCAGATCGAAGCAACCGTTGGTCGCGGCCAGCTTCAGCCCTTTCGCGCGCAGATTCTCACGCCACGCGGCCAGCTCCGCAAAGGGGATGATCTTGTCCTTCAGGCTCATTTCAGCGGCATCATGAGGCGCCGAAATCGCCCCTGACAATTCACAACTTGTGTTTTGCCCCGAGCGGCCCCTACACTCTCCCCCTATGAAAGATGTCGTCCCGGTTGCCATACGCGGAATCCTGCCAGCCAACAGCGGCTGCGCGATTTTCGTGGGCAATGACGACAAGGTGTTCGTGATCCACGTGGAAAAACAGATCGGCGCCGTGATCGGCATGTTTCTGCGCAATCACCCGAAGGAACGCCCTCTCACGCACGACCTCATGCTGCAGATCTTTCGCGGCCTGGGCATCAGCGTCGAGCGGGTCGTCATCACCGAACTCCGCGAATCCACCTATTTCGCCCGCCTGCTCCTCAAACAGGAGAACGATCTCGGCCAGAACGTCCTCGAGGTCGACGCCCGCCCCAGCGACTGCCTCGCCCTCGCCTCGGCCGCCAAGAAGCCCATCTTCGTCGCCAAGGCCCTCTTCGACAGCGTCGAGGACATGTCCGAAATCCTCGAGCAGATGAATGAGAACGGCCCCGACCTCGAGGAGGACGAAGACTGACAATGGCCGGTCCGCGCGCCATCCCCACCGAGCCCCTGATCCTCCTCTGCGGCGACGATGACCTCGCCGTAAAGCAACGCGCCGCCCACATCTACGAGAAACTCTGCGGCGACCTTGGCGGCATGGACCACGAGATCGTCGAGGCGACCGGACTCACCGTCGCCGACGCCCTGAAATCCCTCGCCCGCCTGCGCGAAGCCCTCCAGACCCTGCCCTTCTTCGGCGGCGGCAAGGTTGTCTGGTTCAAGAACTGCGACTTCCTCGGCGACGGCCGCACCGCCACCAGCAAGACCGTTAACGAAGAACTCGCCGACCTGGCCGGCATGCTCAAAACCTTCGAGTGGGGCGAAGTCCGCCTGCTGATCAGCACCGACAAGGTCGACAAACGCAAGTCGTTCTACAAGACCCTCAACAAGATCGGCGCGGTGGAAACCTTCGCCGGTTGGAGCGAGAATGATCGCGACTGGGCCGGCCAGGCCGAAAGCTGGGCCAGACAACAATTGCGCGCCCAGCAAAAGGAGATCTCCATGGACGCCGTCGCGCAACTCGTCGCCTACACCGGCCCCAACGCCCGCCAACTCAACAACGAGGTCGAAAAACTCGCCGTCTTCGTCGGCGACCGAAGGCAGATCGGACTCGAGGATGTCGAAGCCATCTCCACCCGCAACAAGCAGGCGCGCGCCTTCGCCCTCGGCGACGCCCTCGGCGACCGCAATCTCACCGCCCTGCTCCGCGCCCTGGACGAGGAACTCTGGGCCATGAAGACCGACAACATGAAATCCGAGATCGGCATGCTCTACGGCCTGATCTCCAAGGTCCGGGTCATGATCTTTCTCAAGGAAATGGTCGCCGCCCGCTGGCTGCGCGCCGGCGGCAATTACCAGGGTTTCAAGTCGCAGCTGGAACGCGTCCCGCCCGACGCGTTTCCGGAAGACCGCCGCATCAACCCGCTTTCCATGAACCCCTACGTGCTCTTCAAGGCGCTGCCCCAGGCCGCCCGCTACTCACGTTCCGAGTTGATCCGGGCCATGGACCTCCTCCTCCAGTGCAACCGTAACATGGTCTCCTCCGGCTCCGACAGCGCCCTGATGCTGCAGAAGACACTCACCGAAATCGTCCGCCGCGACGAAAACCAGTCCCAACCTGCCCGCCGCCGCGCCGCTTGAGCCAAATTCAGTATTGAACGCCCGGCCCAAAAGCCGAATGTTCAACG
>JAYPGD010000418.1:0-5447 GCA_038126655.1 Verrucomicrobiales bacterium | reverse complement strand
TTGGGAGTTCTTCCGCGGCTCGCTCATGAGCACGGGCCTGTTCGCCTCCTTCTTCGCCGGCGTCATGAAACTCTTCGCCACTGAACCCGCCTCCGAAGAGGAAACCGAAGAAGCTGAAGACGAGGCTCCCGATGCGGAACCGGAAGAGAATCCGGCGTGAAGAACGGTCCGTGCTTCGTGGCGCGGGTTGCGGGAATCGTCTCAACACGCGCCCCGCACCACGTTACCGCCCAGGTACCGCGGCGTCATCTCAGACACGCACGGCGACTTGGACTCCAAGGTCGCCACGCTGTTCCATCATCCTTGAACTGGAACACATCGCCCCTGTCACCGCGGTGTTGGGCAACACCGATTTCGGAGGCACGGTCCGCGAAACCGAGATCGTTGAACTGGACGGCGTCAAGTTCCTGGTCAATCACATCGTCGATCCGCATCGTCTGGAACCCATGCTCAAGGAGCGAGTCGAACGCCAGAAACCGGATGTCATCGTCTTTGGACACACGCACAAGACCTTTGACGAAACCATCGACGGCATCCGCTATTTCAACCCCGGTTACGCCGGCGCGCCTAGATCCAACGCCCAGCGCAGCGTCGCCATCCTCCACTGCGGCAATGGGGAAATCCGCGCGGAATTCTTCGATCTGGATCAAGCCCTCCCTCGACCATGAACAGAACAATCGCCCGATTCGCCGCCATTGCGCACCTGATCACCGTCATCGGAGCAACTGCCGCCCCCGCCTCTCCCGGCTACGAATCCATCACCTCCGACGACATCATGCGGCATCTGCGTTATCTCGCGGACGATGCGCTGGAAGGGCGCGACACCGGCGAACCCGGCAACGAGGCAGCCGCCGCCTATATCGCCCAACGCTTCCGCGAACTTGGGCTCAAACCCGTCGGCGACCAGGGCGGCTTCTTCCAGGAATTCCAAGTCGCCTTGAACCCCAAAGCAGGCGACGGCGCCAGGTTCGTCTCGCACGTCGACGGCAAGGAGTCCGCGCACGAACTGAAGAAGGACTACGCCCTCTTCGACAACGCCACGCTCGCCGCCGCATCGGGTCAACTCGTCTTCGCCGGCTACGGCATCTCGTCCGGAAAACACGACTATGACGACTACGCCGGCCTGGACGTGAAGGACAAGGTCGTCCTCATCCTCCGTCGCGCCCCGCGCTACGGCGCCAAAAACGCCGTCTTCAAGGGCAATCCCCCGGTTGAAGCGACCTTTCTCCAGAAATTGAAGACCGCCCAGAAACACGGGGCCGCCGCCATTCTGCTGGCCGACGCCTCGGACAAACCAAAACCCATCAACCAGGAATCGCGTGACGGCGTCAAACCCGTCGGCATGGGTTCGCGTCAGGGACCGCCCTACGCCTTCATTGATTTCGGACTCGCTGTTTCATGGATGAAGGCCCATGGCGAGGATCTCACCAAGATCGTCGCCGCCATCGACGAGGATCTCACTCCCCGCTCGCGTCCCCTCGACAAGGTTCGCATCGAACTCACCTCCGACATTCGCCGCGAGAAGGTCTCCACCCGCAACGTCGTCGGCCTGCTGGAAGGCTCCGACCCCGAACTCAGGAATGAAATCGTTGTCGTGGGCGGCCACCTGGACCATGTCGGCTACGGCCCCGGCGGCGAAAACCGCGGCAAACCGGAACTCATCCACAACGGCGCCGATGACAACGCCTCCGGAACCTCCGCCGTGCTGGAGCTAGCCGAGTCCTTCGCCCTCCATTCCGCGTGGCCTAAGCGCAGCCTTCTGTTCATCAATTTCAACGCCGAGGAACGCGGACTCCTCGGCTCCCGCCACTACGCCGACCACCCCCTCCTCCCCCTCACGAACACCGTCGCCATGATCAACCTCGACATGGTCGGCCGCGGCGCCAGCGGGCTCGATGTCGGGGGCGTCGGCACATCGCCCGGTTTCAAACCCATGGTCGAAGGCCTGGCCGCCGAATTCGACTACAAATTCGCGACCACCCCGGGCGGTCGCGGCGCCAGCGACCACACTTCGTTCTACAACAAGAACATCCCTGTCCTTTTCTTTTTCACCGGAAAACACGCCGATTACCACAAGCCCAGCGACGAATGGGAGAAGATCAACCAACCGGAGATCCAAAGCGTCACCCGCATGGCCTGGCGGGTGATCCAACAACTCGCCAATGCGCCCGAGCGCCCCAAGTTCACCAAATCCGACGGCAACCCCGTGCGTCGCGGCAGGCCTCGCGTGCAACTTGGCGTGCAATTGAATCCCAAGCCGGACCAGGCGGGCGTCCGCATCGACGCCGTCCTGCCCGATACGCCCGCTGCCAAGGCCGGCATCAGACCCGGCGATCTGATTCAATCCATCAACGGTCGGCCGATGAAGAACCTCCGCGATGTCACCTTGGCCATCGGAAGACTCAGAAAGGGAGCCGCGGCGAACGTTCAACTCCTGCGCGGGGAACAGCGGCTCTCTGTCGATGTGACGCTCTGAAACAGGCCCGCCGCACGGGCGCTCCCGAGGTTTACGGCAGCCCAGCATCTGCTAACATTCCGCCATGACCGCCATCAGCCGCCGCCGTTTTCTCGCCGCCGCCGCAACTTCCCTTTCCGCTCCCTGGGTTTCCCGTCTGTCCGCTGCCCCTTCGTCCGTCATCTCCCTCGGTTTCATCGGCGTCGGCAGACACGGCGTCGCCCGCAACCTCCGTTCCTTCCTCCGCGAAAAGGACTGCCGCGCCGTCGCTGTCTGCGACGTCTTCCAGAACCGCAAGAACGCCGCCAAGGCCCTCGTCGACAAGACCTACGGCGCCCGGGATTGCCGGGCGTTCGATGATTTCCGCGAACTGCTGGAGCGCCGCGACGTCGACGCCGTCGTCATCTCCACGCCGGACCATTGGCACGTCCCCATCTCCCTCGCGGCGCTTCAGGCTGGCAAGGACGTCTTCTGCGAGAAACCCACCCTGACCATCGCCGAAGGACGTGATCTCGCCTCCGAGGTAAAAAGACGCGACGCCATCTTTCAGACCGGCCTCGAGGATCGCTCCGTCCCGCAATACCACCGGCTCTGTCAGGCCGTGCGTAACGGCGCCATCGGAAGACTCCGCCACATGGAGGTCGAACTGCCTGTGCACACCAAGGTCTACAAGGAACAGCAGCAGGCTCCCCCCGCCGATCTGGATTGGAACATGTGGCTGGGCCCCGCGCCCTGGGCGGCCTTCTCTCCGCAACGCATCGACTGGATGGGCTGGCGCATGATCCGGGACTACTCCGGCGGCATTCTCACCGACTGGGGCGCCCACCTCGTCGACTCGGCCCTAGTTGCCAATTTCGCCGAAAAGTCAGGCCCGGTCGAGATCAGCGGCGAGGGAGCCATCCCCGAGGGCGTCATGAACACGGCCAAGCAAACCTTCGACCTGCGCTACCGCTTCGCGAACGGCGTCACCATGCGGGTCAAATCGGGCGGCGTAAAACTGCGCTTCGAGGGGGAGAGCGGTTGGTGCGGCAACGACGGCTGGCGCGGGGAACCCAAGGCCCACGATCCCCGACTGTTCCAAACCGTCCGAACCCCCGACCGGATCTGGCCCCTCCCTCCCGGGGAACACCGTGACTTTCTCAATGCGGTGAAATCCCGAAAGCCCGCCGCCTACACCGCCGAGGACCTGCACCGCCTCAGCACAACCCTCCACCTCGGCGCCATCGCCATGGAACTGGAACGCAAGCTCCAATGGAGCCCGGACAAGGAGGCCTTCATCAACGACCGCGAAGCGGACGCCCTGCGGAGCCGCAAGGCCCGTGACTGGGAAAATGCCTGAAGCCCTCCACCGAAACGCCCTCCATCCAGGGGTTGTCACCGGACGCAGCCGGGACTACCTTGACGCCGTGATCCGCATGCTCGCCTGTATCATCGCCTTGATTTCCGGCTGCCTGGCATCCCTCGCCGCCGCCCCTTCCCAGCCGAAGCAGGAGGCCCCGGTCGAGCAGGCCTATCGCCGCCTGCTCGAGGAGGACGACAAGGCGCAAAAGGAGATCGACAAATGGATCCTGGAAGAGGGGCGTCTGCGCGATCAGGGAGCAGGAATCCCTGTCTCGACCCTGGAACTCCGCATCGAACAACGTCGGAAGAAGGTCGAGGACGCCTACCGATCCTTCCTGTTCCACAATCCGGACCACGTTGCCTCCCGCCTCGCATTCGGCAGTTTCCTCAATGACCAGGGTCGTGAATCCGAGGCGGCCCAGCAATGGGAGAAGGCGCGAAAACTCGCCCCCGAAAACCCTGCAGTCTGGAACAACCTCGCCAACTATCACGGACACAATGGCCCGATCGCCAAGGCCTTCGAATACTACGAAAAGGCCATTGAACTGAACCCCAAGGAACCGGTCTATCGACACAATTTCGCGGTGACTGTTTACCTGTTCCGCAAGGATGCCCGGGAGTATTTCAAGACCGATGAGGACGGCGTCTTCAACAAGTCCCTGGCCCTCTACCGGGAGGCTTTGAAACTGGATCCCGACAACTTTGAACTCGCCACCGACTACGCGCAGTCCTACTACGGCATCCGCCCGCCAAGGATCCAAGACGGTTTGAAAGCCTGGACCGAGACCCTCAAACTTGCCCGCGACGACTTCGAACGCGAGGGCGTCCAAATCCACATCGCCCGTTTCGAAATCAACGCCGGCCGCTTCGAACCGGCGAAGAAGCGACTGCTGTCGATCAAGGACGAACGCTACGCCCCCCTCGTCAAACGGGTGTTGGAATCACTCGAACGCAAGAAACTCGCAGCGCAGGGCGTTTCCAGCGAATTTTCCGCCGCCAAGGAATAGAACGGCCGCCCGTTCATTCCTCCCTGCGGCGGTCGGCTCCGACGGAAGCGATTCTGCACTGAAACCATCGGCGCAAAATAAACGCTCAAGACCGACATGAGTGACGATCCCGCCCGCAAACAATCGGCCTTGGCCGGTCCCAAGCGCTCCCTGCTCGCGGTCGCGCTGCTCGGCGTCATCGCCTCGGCCTGCTACTCGATGTGGCAGACCAACCTGGACACGCCGCTGATTCCCCAAAGCCATCTTCATTCCCTTCGCGCCGCCTTCACCTGGGACCCCGTTGATCGGGAGTATCGACGCTTGCTCGCTTCAGAAAAACGCGCCCTCGAAACCGTTGCCGATTGGATTCAGAGCGATGACGCCTTCGAACATTTCGTTCGGCAAAACGACATTCCGGATGCCCGCCTCGGCCTCCAGATCCAGACGCGCTACCGCAGCGCCCGCGACGACTATCTGAGCTTCCTTGAGCGGCATCCCGAACATGTTCAGGCCCGCTTGGCTTTCGGCGACTTTCTCGAAGCCGTGCAGGATTTCCCGGGCGCCTTCCACGAATGGGAGACCGTCATCCGACTCGCCCCCGATGAACCTTTTTCTTGGGAGCGTCAGGCCCGGATCGCCATCATCAATTCGGATCTCGCCAAGAC
>JAYPGD010000417.1:0-5453 GCA_038126655.1 Verrucomicrobiales bacterium | reverse complement strand
AACCGTTTTTTGACCGATTCTTGCTCTCTTCCGCCCGGGTCAACCAGACCCTTTGCAACTTGATAATCGCGATTTTTCGCTGGATCATCAGTTTTTCACTCGTTCGCCGCTGTTCCAACTGTCGGCAGCGGCTCCCCGACGAAACTTGGACTTTTCCGTCGATGTGATCATGGCAGACGCGACCGCCCATGAATGAATTCAAAAAAAGACAAACGCCCGCCGCCGGTTGGGAGTTCTGGATCGACGTTGGCGGCACCTTCACCGACTGCCTTGGCCGCGCGCGGGAAGGCGATGTCCGCGCCCACAAACTGCTCAGTATTGGGGCCTATCATGGCGTCTGCGCACCCGGAACCTCCGCCGCCGAAATCGTCGACTCCAAGCGGATCGGCGCGCCGGACGGGTTCTTCGCCGGTTTTTCGATTGCATGGGAGAACGCGACCGACACCGACGAAAGTGAATTCACATCGGGCGTGATCGCCGACTCGAATGGCAAGTTCGGTTCACTCACGTTGAAAACTCCGCTCCCCGCTCCCCCGCCGCCGGGAACTCGTTACACCCTGACCGGCCCCGAGGAGGCTCCCGTTCTTGGCATCCGCTGGTTGATGGGATTGCGCCCGGACGAGGCGACCGGCCCGATCGCCGTCCGCCTCGGCACCACCCGGGGCACCAACGCCCTGCTGGAACGCCAGGGGGCGCGGACCGCGCTCCTCACCACGCGCGGATTCCGCGACGTCCTCCGCATCGCCTGCCAGAACCGACCGCGCCTGTTCGACCTGCGCGTCCGCAAACCGGAAGACCTGTATCACAGCGTTGGCGAGATCGAGGAACGCCTCGATGCGGAGGGCCGCGTCCTCCGCGCGCCGGACGAAAGCCGGGTCCGGGAACAACTCGCCAAGCTCGCCGCGGACGGCATTGAATCCGTCGCGGTCTGCCTGCTTCACTCCCATCGCAACCCGGAGCACGAGCGCGCCATCGGTCGCATCGCGGCCGACATGGGCTTCGCCCAGGTTTCGCTTTCATCCGAGTTGAACCCGTTGCCCAAGATCGTTTCGCGCGGAGACACCACGGTCGTCGACGCCTACCTGACCCCGATCCTGAGAAACTACCTGCAGCGCATCGCCTCCGCGCTGCCCGACGCCGCCATCCGACTGATGACCAGCGCCGGCAGCCTCGTCTCGATCGATTCGTTCGTGGGCAAGGATTCCATCCTTTCAGGCCCCGCCGGCGGCGTGGTCGGCGCCGCCGGCGTCGCGAAGTCCGTCAATCAGCCTCGGGTCATCGGCTTCGACATGGGCGGCACCAGCACGGATGTCTGTCGTTACGACGGCGAGTTCGAACGCCGCTACGAGATGGAGTTGACCGACAAGGCAAGCGGCGGAGCCATCCGCGTGGCGGCCCCGATGCTGGCCGTTGAGACGGTTGCGGCGGGCGGCGGTTCGATCTGCTGGTTCGACGGACAGAAGCCGGTGGTTGGACCGCGCTCCGCCGGCGCGGATCCGGGACCGGCATGCTACGGACGCGGCGGACCATTGACCGTCACGGATGTGAATCTCTTTCTGGGGCGCGTCATCCAGGATCGATTCCCCTTCCCTCTGGACCGCGACGCCGTGGTCCGCCGACTGGATGAATTGATCGAGGAAATCAGGACCTGTTCCGGCAGGGACTACGCCCGGGAGGAACTGGCCGCGGGCTTCGTCCGGATCGCCAACGCCAACATGACCGCGCCGATCAAGAAGATCTCCCTGGCGCGCGGCTACGACGTCCGGGAATACAGCCTCGTCAGCTACGGCGGCGCCGGCTCGCAACACGCCTGCGCCATCGCAAGCGAACTGGGCGTCACCGAAATCCTCTGCAGCCGCTACGCCGGCGCCTTGAGCGCGCTGGGCATCGGCATGGCCGATGTCGCCCACCACGGCGAGGCCGCCATCGGCAGACCCGTCTCGACCCTCTTCAGCGACGGCAAGCAAACGGCGCTGACCGCGGTCTTCTCCGAAATTGAATCCGATCTCCGCGCCAAGCTCCTGGCCGACGGCGCCGACGAAGCCCGCATCCTCCCGCCCCGCAGGCTCCTCGACCTGCGGCACCAGGGACAGGAAGCCCGCATCACGTTCGCCGAACCTGCGGACGGCGACTACGCAAAGGCTTTTGCGCTCGAACACAAACGTCTCCACGGCTTCGCGTTTCCGGACCGGGAGATCGAGGTCTACGCCGCGCGGATGGAACTCATCGCCGAGACTCCGCCCCTGGCGTCAACCAACGCCAGACTGGTTGCGCGCAAGCCGACGCCCGACCGCGTCACGGATGCCAGGTTCAACGACACAGCAATGATGACGGGCGTCTTCCTGCGGGAGGGGCTTGCGCCCGGCGACGAGATTCCGGGCCCGGCCATCATCGCCGAGTCCATCGCGACCATTGTCGTCGAACCCGGCTGGACCGCGCGCGTCAACGAACAGGACGACATCGTTCTGAATGCCGAACCTTCCGGTGCGGATTGCGGAATGGGAAAGACGGAATCCACGACCAACAGGGAACGCGGAATGGAGAATGCGGAATGGGAATCGGAACCCGACCCCATCGAATTGGAGCTGTTCAACAACCACTTCGCTTCCATCGCCGAACTGATGGGAACGACACTGGAGAAGACCGCGCTTTCCACGAACGTCAAGGAACGCCTCGACTTCTCCTGCGCCCTCTTCACGGAGAACGGCGACCTCGTCGTCAACGCGCCGCACATCCCCGTGCACCTCGGCGCCATGAGTGAATGCGTGCGCTGCCTGCGCGAGGATGTCCCCGAATTTCACCCCGGCGACATCTATGTCACCAACGATCCCTACCGCGGCGGCAGTCACCTCCCCGACGTCACGGTCATCACACCGGTGTTCATCGAACCAGCCGCCCCCGGCGCTCCACAGTTCTTTGTCGCCAGCCGCGCGCACCACTCCGAGATCGGCGGAATCACCCCCGGCTCCATGCCCCCCTTTTCCAAGACCCTGGCAGAGGAAGGCGTGGTCATCCGCGCCTTTCGGCTGGCGGCCCGGGAATCCTCCCAGGAACGGGAACTGCGCGAACTTCTTGCCTCCGGCCCGCATCCCTCGCGTTCGGTCGATGAGAACATCGCCGACATCAACGCCCAGGCCGCGGCCAATCAGGTCGGCGTGCGCATGCTCACCGAAATGGCCGCGCGCCATGGATTGAAGAAGGTCCGGGCCTACATGGGCCACATCCAACGGGCCGCCGAGAACATGATGCGGGCCGCCCTGCTGAAACTCCCAGAAGGCGAACGGTCCTTCACCGATCAACTCGACAACGGCGCGACGATCACGGCGACAATCACGATAAGGCATGCCTCCCAATCACCCGAACCGGCCTCCTCCGGAATTTCAAATCTCAGATCTCAAGTCCCGGAAGCCTCCGCCACGGTCGATTTCACCGGGACCGATCCCGTCATGCCCGGCAATCTCAACGCCAACCGCGCCATCGTCATGAGCGCCTTGATCTATTGTTTCCGCTGCCTGATGGAGGATGACATCCCGCTCAACTCCGGCGTGCTGGCGCCCATCGATGTCGTTCTCCCCGACAACTGCCTGCTCAATCCCGCTCCGGATCCCGCCCCCTCCAAATCCCCCGCGGTGGTCGGCGGCAATGTCGAGACCTCGCAACGGATCGTCGATGTCGTCTTCGGCGCCCTGGGCGTCGTCGCCGCGAGCCAGGGCACGATGAACAACTTCCTCTTCGGCCGTTCCGGAGAGAAGGCCTTCGGCTACTACGAAACCATCTGCGGCGGCGCGGGCGCGGGCCCCGACTTCGATGGCGCGAGCGCGGTTCACACCCACATGACCAACACCCGCCTCACAGACCCTGAGGTGTTTGAAGACCGTTACCCCGTCCGTCTACTACGAACGGAGATCCGCGAGGGTTCCGGCGGCGACGGCGCGCGCGCAGGCGGCGACGGCATCATCCGCGAGATCGAGTTCCTTGAACCGGTCGATGTTTCGCTCCTGACCAACCGGCGAAAGACACGTCCGTTCGGACTGGAAGGAGCCGACGACGGCGAACCGGGGCGCAATCGATTGAAACGCGCCAACTCCGCTGCGTTTGAGGAGCTTCCTCCCGCAGCGCAATTCTCCGCAAGACCGGGCGACATCCTGAGGATCGAGACACCCGGCGGTGGCGGTTTCGGCCAACGGTGATACCGTCCATTGAAGGATCATGGAAGACGCCTGTCGGCCAACGAATCTCACCTGCGCAATCGTGAGCGCCCTCGGCGTCACCGCCTACTATTCCGAGTTGCTCAAGCAGTTCATGCCGGTCTGGTTGGCAGTCGGCCTTTTGATTCTTCCGGTTTCCCTGATCGTCCTCATCGTCCCGGGAGAGGCCGGCGATCGGGTCGTCGGAACGACACACCTCTTCGCGGCGGTTGTGATGCTGCTCTACGGACTTGGTGTGGAGATCGGCCATTGGATCGGCTACCGTCCTCCCGGCGTCGGTTTCTTTCGTTTTCTGACGCACCTGGGCTGGACCTTTGCCTGGAGCGGAATCTTGAGGCGGGCCTGGCAAGAGCGCGGCAAGAACGCCAGGTCGAACCAGTGAATGACAATCTCCGAACAGCCATCCAATGATGAATCCCGGTTTGGACGCGCCGCAGTTGGCTGGACTTACAATGACTTCGCGCTATTGTAATTGTCTCGGACAAGGCCGGCGTCATGCTGGACGGCCGAAGAACAGAAACCGCTGAATTCACCTCAACCTTTCACCCCAAGTCATCATGGACGGATTCAATCTCCTGCTCACCGCCTGTCTCGGCATCGGCCTCAGCGCCGCCTGCGGCTTCCGCGTCTTTGTGCCAATGCTCATCCTCAGCGTCGCCGCGAATGCCGGTCACATCACCCTGGCATCCGGCTTTGACTGGATCGGCTCCACCCCGGCTCTGGTCACCTTCGCCGTCGCCACGGCCCTGGAAATCGGCGCCTACTACATTCCCTGGCTGGATAACCTCCTCGACAGCATGGCCTCGCCCACGGCCGTGGTCGCCGGGACCGTCGTCACCGCCTCCGTCGTCACCGATGTGTCGCCCCTGATGCAATGGTCGATGGCGTTGATCGCCGGCGGGGGCGCCGCGGGCGCCGTTCAGGCTGCGACCGTCCTTGTGCGCGGGAGCTCCACCGTCGGCACGGGAGGCCTCGCCAACCCGCTCGTCTCCACCGCCGAACTGGGCGGCTCCCTGTTCATGAGCGTCCTGTCGATCTTCCTCCCGATCCTGGCGGTCGGTCTCGCGATCGGCGCGGTCGGCTTCGTGGGTTACAAGATCCACTCACGCCGGACAGCCTCCCCGGACGCCGAAGTCCTGGAACAATCGGTCTCCTGATCGAAAGCAGCCCCCCTCAATCCGCAGGGCCTTCGCATGAGCTGCAAAAGCAATCCCCATAGGCATGTTGTAGCGTGCGCTGTGTCAG
>JAYPGD010000416.1:0-5455 GCA_038126655.1 Verrucomicrobiales bacterium | reverse complement strand
CGCTCCCCCCCATCCGGATCGCGTCGAGCAGGATGTAGTTGCACAACGCCCCGTAATCCACGTCCGCAAGGGGCGTAAACTGGAGGTAATTCGTGGTTTCCTGCGAGACTGCCTGGCTCATGACGCGAATTCCCGTGTCGGCGAGAGAATAGTCGCCGGAATCCGCGCGTCGATGCGAAAGATCACGAATCCCCCGCCCCGCCTATCATCTCCGCCCTCGCGATCATGGACAACAACCGCGCCGGGGCCGGATCATTGGCAAACACGGATTCCGTCCCCGCCAGGGTCTTTCGAAGTTCGGTCAGACTGACGCCGCGTTCCCAGGGATTGCCCCCCAACCAACCGGCAAATTTCGCGGCGCATCCCGCGAGACGCATCGCCGGCGAACTTTCAACCAGCGAAGGCGCCTGCGGACGATGAAACAGGGTCCACGAACGTTCCTCATACCGGCCGGTGTCCGGATTCTGAAACCGCACCCGCGCCACCCCGATCGGCCCGACGCCCGCAGGATCGATCTGCAGGGAGTAGACCGCCGTACCGGTTTCCGCCGCGCCGATCTCCGCCGCATCGACCGCGTTGTTCCGGAAGTCATCCTTCTTCAACTGTCGCTTCTCGTAGCCGATCTGACGCCAGGCCTTCACGCGCGCGGGATTGAATTCCACCTGGGTCTTCACATCGCGGGCCGCCACGCGCAGGGCGCCCGCCAGTTGACCGGCAAAGTCCGCGGAGGCCTGCGCGGGGTCGTTGAGAAAACCGTAGCGGCCGTCCGCGTTGCGCGAAAGCTCCTCCAACAGCGCGTCGTTGTAGCCGTCCCAACCGACGCCAAAACAGTCCAACGCCACGCCCCTTTTGCGCTGGGCCTCCGCCTTCTGCTTGAGGCGCGCGGGATTGATGTCGCCCAGATTCGCGGCGCCGTCGGTCAGCAGGATCACGCGGTTCACTCCGTCGCGACGGAAATGACGGGCGGCAATCTCGTAGCCGAGATCGAGCGCGGCCTCCAGGTTCGTGCCGCCCTGCGGCGTCAGGGAATCGACCCGCTTCAGGAGGCCCTCCGGATCGCCTCCCGGCGCGCCGTCAATCACAAGCCGCGGCGTCCGCGCAAATGCCGCCAGGCTCAACCGGTCATTGGGCGTCAGCTTCCGCGCCAGCGCGCCCAGGGCCTCGCGCACGATCGCCACGCGATCCGGCCGCTCCATCGAGCCTGACCGATCCAGCAGGACAACCAGGTTCAACGGCTTTTCCTTCGAACGCCCGATCGCGCCGGTCTGCACCGAGAAGCGGATCAGGTCGCGATTGTGCGCAAAGGGGTCGCGCGTCTGCTCCCAGGCAAAGGACAGCCGCTCGCCCGAACCCGGCGCCGGATCGTGATAGTTCATCGCATTGATGAATTCCTCGGCGCGCACGGTCGAACGCTCCGACAGACGCCCATTGTTCAAGGCCGCCTCGGCCAGACGAAAGGACACGTCGCTGACATTCAGTGAGAAGGTCGAGAAGGCATCGCCGCCGGTCGGCGTCTCGGGATTGAACTGCAGCTTTGTCCCGCCTTGATCCCGTGAAACACTCCGTCGTTTTTCCTCCGTCGTCGCCGCTTCCAAGAATTCCTTTGCCCGAACCCTGGCGGTTTCAGGTCGCGCCTCCAACCGCAACATCTCGCGAACCACCCCGCCCGCGGGAGCGGAAGCGACAACTGCCAGGCTCCGCGTCATACGCGAAGCCGGCTTCCGCGCGGGAACCGGCGACGCGGGCGGCTCCGGGGTCGACATCGGAGCGGCGGATACCGGCGGCGGCCTTTCCGCCGCAAGCCGGGTCTTGGAAAGGGACTTCGCCGCGACTGCCTTCTTCGCCGGCGCCACCCGCTTCGCCTCCTCCATGCCCATGGGCGCCAAATCCGGTTCGGCGGCGACCGGCGGCGCAGTCCGGGCAAGAGCGACGTGCTGGCCGAGAGCTTCAGCCTCCTCAATCAAGTCAGGCATGGCTTCGTCCGCGGCAGCCCCGGCCTCCGAGCTGGATTCCCATTCGGCCGCATACTCCATATCCACGGCCTCAGCCGGCGCGGTGGAGGCGGCTTCCTCCGACTTGCCGCATCCGGTCAGAATCAGAGCGAACGAGACCACAACCAGGAGAAGAATTCGTGCGTTCATGCCAATACAGCGCCTTCTCGACGCAAAAGGTTCACCCTTGGAACGATCCCGGACAATGGGAGTCAACCTGGGAACGACGAGACAATTCAGGCCTTCCCTTCACCACCAAGGGCACGGAGGGAAAGAGGACCGCAGAGAAGAAAAGACTCCATTCCGTGGTTCTCCGTGTCCTTGGTGTTCTCGGTGTCCTCTGTGTCTGAACGGAATCCCTTTCGGAGCCCAACGCGCCGAGTGCTCAACCAACCCGCCTTCATCCGCAACACCCCGCGCGTGTCCGTCGAAATGAACTCCGTTCTACGCCCGGCGGATGCCCGCCTTCGCGAACGCCGGCGCGATGTTGGCGTACGAGGTCTGGGCGGCCTGGATCGGATCATACCCCTTCCGGCCCGACACCATGCCGCTGATCTCGCAGTTGATGTCGCCTCGGTAGCCGCCTTGGTGAAAGAGCTTCAACAGTCTTACATAATCGATCTCCCCGCTCTCGCCCGGCAGGACAAACCGCGCCTTCCCGCCGACCATCACCGTGTCCTTGATCGCCACGAAGGCAGTGAACGGCAGGGCCTCCTTGATCGTCGCCTCCAACTTCATGTCGCGATGCTCGTAATGGCTGAAATCGTAGGCCATCCGCAGCCGCTTCGGGGAGCCCAACCCCTTGATCAACTCAATCGCGTGCGCCGGGCGGTTCATCGCGCCGAAGCGATGCGGCTTGATGGTCATCACGGTCCGGGCCTCGCGCCCAACCTCCGCCCAGTCAGCCAACCGATCCTGATACAGCCCCTTGACCTTGTCCCACTCGCCGCCGCCCAAGGTGGTTTCAATCAATGGCGGCGAATCGGGCGCAATCTGATGGGCCATCTCAGCCGCGCGTCGCAGCCGGTCCAACACGGCCGCATGTTTCTTCGCGTCCTGCTCGATCTTCAGGTTCTCCATCAGGGCGGTCGGCTTGATCGACCAATGTTCCGCCAGCTTGCCGATCGCCTTGGCGCGCTTGGAGGAAACCTTGGCGGCGTCCAGGTCGCGTCCCGGCCAGATGTTCAACTCGACCGCGTCGTAGCCGATCTTGGCCAGCGCCATGATCGCGTCCTCGGTCTTCATGCCGCGCATGCCATAGGTGGAGAAGCCGAGGGTCATGCGGGACTTTGTCGCCGCGGCGGCCGGAGCGATGGCCGCCTTGCCACCGACGGCAAGGCCCACGGTCGCAAGGGCGGCTGAACGGAGAAACTGACGGCGGTTCGGATCGGACGTTGAATGGTTCATGACAGGTCTGGATCTAAGTTGTCGCCGATTCTGCACGCGGGGGATCAATGAATCAACAGCGCGCGCGACGAATGTCCTGGCGGCGCGCCAATAAGGCAATCCAGTTTGACTTGCTTGGGAGACGGGGCATCTTTGCGGCCCATGGCCATCGAGAAGAGCGCGTTGGACAAGTTGAAGATCGACCGCGAACCGGAATGCGAAGGCGGCGCCGGGAAGGGGATCCTGATCTTCCTGCTCATCGCGGCGATCGGGGGCGCCGCGTGGTGGTGGTTGAACCGGGATCCGGCGCCGGAGGTGAAGGCGGCGACCGCAGCGGAAGTCACGATCGGCGGCAAGCAGACCGTTCTCAACGCCACCGGCTACGTGGAAGCCCGGCGCAACGCAGTCGTCTCCTCCAAGGTCGTCGGCAAGGTTACGGAAGTCCTGATCGAGGAAGGCATGTCCGTGGAGCAGGACCAGGTCCTGGCGCGTCTCGACACGGTGAACATCGACGCCAATCTGAAACTCTCCCAGGCCCAACTCAAGGTCTCCGAGACCTCGCTCGGCGAGACCCGCGCCGAACTGAAGGAGGCCAGGCTCCAACTGGACCGCACCCGCGAACTCGCCGCCGAGGAAATCGTCACCCAGGCCGCGCTCGACACCGCAGTCGCGCAGGTCGAATCTTTGGAAGCCCGCCTCAAGCGGCAGCAGGAGGAGATCGTGGTGAGCGAACGTCAGGTGAAACTCTGGGAACAGGAACTCGAGGACCGCGTCATCCGCGCCCCCTTCGCCGGCGTTGTTATTTCCAAGAACGCCCAACCCGGCGAAATGATCTCACCCAATTCCGCCGGCGGATTCACCCGCACCGGCATCTGCACCATCGTGGACATGGCCTCGCTCGAAATCGAGGTCGACGTCAACGAGAGCTACATCAACCGCGTTCGCGAAAACCAACCGGTCGAGGCCACGCTCGACGCCTACACCGACTGGCAGATCCCCTGCAAGGTGATCGCGATCATCCCCACCGCCGACCGCCAGAAAGCCACGGTCAAGGTGCGCATCGGCTTCAACGAACTGGACGAACGCATCCTGCCCGACATGGGCGTCAAGGTGGCCTTCAAGGGCGTCGAGGAAACGACAGCCGAAATGCGAGGCGTCCGCGTGCCGCTGTCCGCCTTGCGAAAAGACAATGGAAAGGACATTGTCCTCGTCGTCCGCTCCGACAACACCCTGGAGCGACGGGCCGTGTCCCTGGCGGACGGCGAAGGTGCGCCGACGTTGATCGCGTCCGGCCTTACCCCGGGCGAAAAGGTCGTGACCGAAGGCCCCGACGAACTCCTGGACGGCGCGGCCGTGAAAGTGAATTCGAAATGAGCGATGCAAACGGCAACCTGGTCGAGGCGACAAACGTCACCAAGAACTTCTCCCGCGGTTCTGAAACCATCCACGTCCTGCGCGAACTGACAATGACCGTGCCCAAGGGAGAGTTCCTCGCGCTCATGGGCCCGTCCGGCTCAGGCAAGAGCACACTGCTCAATCTCATCGGCGGTCTGAACCGCCCCACTTCGGGAAAGGTCCTTGTCGAAGACAATCAGATCGACTCGATGTCCGACTCCCGCCTGGCCAACTGGCGCGCGCGGCACGTCGGCTTCGTCTTCCAGTTCTACAATCTCATTCCGGTCCTCACCGCGCAGAAGAACGTGGAACTGCCCCTGTTGCTGACCCGCCTGTCCGGCAAACAACGAAAGGAACACGCGGAGGCCGCGCTCGAGGTGGTCGGGCTCACCCACCGCTCCGGGCATCATCCGCGACAACTCTCCGGCGGCGAACAGCAACGCGTCGGCATCGCCCGGGCCATCGTCACCGACCCGACCATCCTGCTCTGCGACGAACCGACCGGCGACCTGGACAAGAAGTCCGGCGACGAGATCCTCACCCTGCTCCAGGCGCTGAACCAAGAACACGGCAAGACCAGCATCAGGGTCACGCACGACCCGCTCGCCGCCGCGCGCGCGGGCCGCATCCGGTACAGGGACGAGGGCGACCTGTCCGACCGGGCGCCCGAGGGCCCCCGCGTG
>JAYPGD010000415.1:440-5458 GCA_038126655.1 Verrucomicrobiales bacterium | reverse complement strand
CAAACCGTATGCAGGGAGGCCGGTCGGCAGATCCGGCCTCCTTTCTTTTTTATCGCCATGAATAACGGAACCTCTCCGGCCTCTTCCGATTCCAATCTTCATTTTCTCGACTACTGGCGCATCGTCCGGATCCGCAAGTGGGTCATTCTCTCGGTTTTTCTGCTCGTCGTCACCAGCACGACCATCTTCACCCTGATGTGGCCCAAGACCTACTCGAGCTTCGTCCGCGTCGAGGTCAAGAAGGAGGCGATGCACACGACCTCCCTGTTCACGGGCGGCTCATCCCAGTATTCCCCGCATGACATCTACTTCATGCAGACTCAGTTCGAGTTGATCCAGTCCAAGGACATCCTCTACCAGGTGATCGAGGACATGAACCTGAATGTCGAATGGGCGCGCCGCTATGGCAGTCCCGCTCCCTTCGACACCGTCCGGACCTTTGGCGTCATGGAGCGCAAGGTAAGCGTCAAACAGTTGCGGAACACGGACCTGATTGAGATCACGGCCTACAGCGAGGATCCGGCGGAGGCCGCCGAGCTGGCCAACAAGATCGCCGAGACCTACCGCCAGTATCGCATCAACGATCGGCAGGAGGACCTTGAGGAAGGCCTGGTCACCCTGCGCCAGGATCGCGACATCGCTCAGAAGGAGGTCGACGATCTCCAGCAGAGCATCAACGACGAGATCAAGCGGCTGGGGATCTCCCCCACGACCATCAATGTCGGAGCGAGCAGTCAGTTGATGGACACCCAGTTGGAGGTGCTGCGTCAGTTGGAGCAGAAACGCGTGTTGGCCGAAAGCGAATACCTGGAGGCGAATGAGAAGGTCAAGCGACTGGAAAAGATGGATCCCAGACAGTTGGAGCTCGCCATCCTGACCGTGCAGTTCGATCAGCCCTTGTCCATTCTGCGCAGCGAGCGGGCCACCATCGAACTCGAATTGGTGACCAAGCAGAGCGAATTCGGCGAGAGTCATCCGGAGGTCGCCCGGACCAAGCGCGCGCTGGAGGAGATCAACCTGCAGGTCGTGGCCAGCATCTCCGGCATCATGGACGGGCTGCGGACCATTCGCGAACTCAAGAAGACGCAGCTGGACGAACTGACAAGGCAAGCCGACGATGCCCAGACCAAGAACAAGAAGCTCGCCACCGATTCGCTCGTCTATCAGAAGCTGCACGGGGACCTGCAGAAGAAGGAGGACCAGCTCCGCGTTCTTGAACTCAAGATCCTTCAGACCGACACCGACAACAAGCTCCAGTCCCAGAAGGTGGTCCGGGTGACCGACCCGGCTGAGATCTCCAAGGAGCCGGTCAAACCCAATGTGCCGCGCAACATCGCGTTGGGCGTCATCGTCGGCCTCATCGCCGGCTTCGGCCTCGCCTTCTTCATCGAGTATCTCGACACCAGCGTGAAGACGATCGACGAGGTGGAGGCCGCGGTCAACGCGCCCGTGCTCAGCGTCATCCCCCAGAATGTCGGCTCCCTGATCGATGAGGGGCCGGACAGTCCGCACGCCGAGGCCTATCGCGTCCTCCGGACCAACGTCATCTTCCAGCGACAGGATGAGATGGCCAACACCCTGACGGTGGTCAGCGGCGGCGCGGGCGAGGGCAAGTCCACCACCGTGTTCAACCTCTCGGTCATCTTCGCCCAGAACGACGCCCGGGTGCTGCTGATCGACGCCGACCTGCGCCGTCCCAGCGTGCACAAGATCCTCGGGGTGTCCAACAGCGTGGGGTTGACCAATGTCCTGCTCGGCAAGACGAAGCTGGAGGACGCGATCCAGACGACGCCGCAGAAGGGGCTCGATGTATTGCCGAGCGGCAAGCTGCCCAGCAGCGCGATGGGCATCCTCAACTCCCCGCAGATGAAGGAGCTCGTGGAGGACGTCCGGAAGCGTTACGACTTTGTCTTCTTCGACTCGCCGCCCATCATGGGCGTGAGCGACGCGTCCATCCTGACGAGCATGATGGACATGACGCTGCTGGTGATCCAATACCGCAAGTATCCGCAGGCCATGACCATCCGTGCGCGGCAGATGATCGACAAGGTGGGCGGCAAGCTGCTGGGCGTCGTGATGAACAACATCAGCATCTCCCAAGACGCCTACTACTACTACTACGGCGGCTACCACTACAGCCATTACTCGATGGATGACGGACAGGGCGTCGAGGAGACGGCGAAGTCCGGAGGCAAGGGGGACGCCGACGAAGCGGATTTGAAAAACGAGTCGGCGCGCCCTAGCCTGAACCGCAAGTATTGAACAGCTTCATCTGCGTGACATGACGAAAGTGAATTGGAAACAAACGATTGTGGGTCTGGCGTTCGCCGCCGTGGCGGTTCTTGCCTCGGGATGCGTCACGGATGGCGACGGCGGGGACGGCAAGCCGCCGCGTTACACCGGACAGGATGAAAGCGGCCCGGCTCCGGACTTCAATGCCTTTCAAATCGACGACCAGGTGCAGGTGATCTTCTCCGGTTCGTCGCAGCCGCCGGACAATCATGGGGAACGCGTCAATGACGACGGCACCATCACGCTCCCGCTGATTGGTTCGGTCAAGGCCGCCGGGTTGACGCCGAAGGAGTTGGAGGAGTCGATCCAGCGTCTCTACGTGCCGCAGTACTACAAGCGACTGGGGGTGAGCGTACAGCGCGAGCATCGTTATTTCTGGGTCAGCGGCGAGGTTCGCCAGCCGAGCATCCAGAACTACCTCGGGGAGACCACCGTCCTGCGCGCCATCGCGGCGGCCGGGCACTTCACCGATTTTGCCGACGTCAAGAACGTGAAGCTGACCCGCAAGTCCGGGAAGCAATGGCTGATCGACGCCAAGGCGGCGCAGAAGAACGCCAAGTATGATCCGCCGGTTTATCCGGGCGATCGCATCCACGTTCCCAAGCGTTTCTACTGATGATCCGCCTGCGGATTCTCAGCGGTCGTCAGGCCGGCGCGGAACGGCAGATCTCGAGATTTCCCTGCACGGTCGGACGTTCGAAGGCCGACGACATCCGGGTCGAGGATGCGGGCGTCTGGGACAGGCACCTCACCATCGCGTACGAGCCCGGGGAGGGCTTTTCAGTCCTGCGCAATCCCAAGGCCACGGCATTGCTGAACCGCGCTCCGCTCGATGAGGAGCGGTTGCGTTCCGGAGACGAACTGGAGATCGGCGCCGTCCGCATCGGATTCCGGCTGAGCGATCCGGTTCAACGGGACCTGCGCAATCGGGAACGTCTGGCCTGGGCGCTGATCGCGGCGCTGGCCGTCGCGCAGCTCGTCGCGGCGATCGCTTTCGCCTGAGATTCCGGCGGAACTCAGCTTTCCGGGACGACCTCCCGGTCGCGCAGTTCCAGGGACTTTTCGCCCTCCCGGATCTTGCCCGCGAGCAGGAAGATGGAGCCAAAGACAAGGCCTCCGCTGATCCAGCCCAGTGTTTGGATGGGAAGGATGCCGACGAGGAAGAAGCCCAGAAATGGCGAGAGCAGCCCGCGGATCCCGGTGAAGAAGGTGTGCACGGACATGTAATCGGCCGCGCGCTCCGGCGGCGCGAACTTGGTCACCCACAGGCTCCACATCACCTCGCCGCCAGCCGCAGCCGCGCCAAAGGTGGCTGCGCCGAGAATCAGCCCGGACAGGGAGGAACTCGAGAAATAGATTACAATTCCGGCCGCCAGCCCCGTGTTCACGAGCGCGCGCAGGGTGAAGAAGTTGATGCGGTCGAATAGTCGGCCCCAGATCCAACTTGAGGCCAGTCGCGCGCAGTTGGGCACGACCGCCGTGACCATCGCGACCACGCTCACGGGCAGGTCAAAGCCGTATTTCGGGTTCGCCGCGTACTCCACCCGCAGGGGCAGGGTCATCAGGTTGCCGACGCCGAAGATCATCCAGCAGATCAACAGTCGGCGGAACAGCGCGTCCCTTCGGGCATGGCGAAGCGAGCGGAACGGATGGGTTCCCTTTTCGGACTTCAACGGGGAGGAGGGGCAACGCGTGAAACACAGCGCGGCAAACGCAAACGCGGCCGCAAACACCGCCAGCAACAGCGTGAACTGCCCGATGCGTCCGTCGGAGAGGGCGCGCCCGGCGACCTCGGCGAACAGGGCGGCCACGGCGATGCGGATCACCACGGTGCGGGAGAACAACGTGCCGCGTTCCCGGGTGGGATAGTTCTCCTGATAGATCTGCGTCGCCAGCGGGGCGATCCCGCCCAGGGTGGCGAGGGCCGCCACAGAACCGATCGTGAAGACGGTCAGCGTTGGAAACAGCGCCATGACCGCAAAGCTGGCGGCGCCAAACCACGCCAATCGGGATGCCGCCCGGGACGCGGTCGAACCGCCCTGCTGCGCCAGGTGCAGAAGCCAGGGGCTCAACAGCAGTCCGACGCTGGCGCCGCCGGCGATCAGGGACTTCGCGAGGGCGCCCGCCTCGAACCAACGCACGGCGATCAGCAGCAGGAAGGTGGAACCCGCCGTCTCGATGACGCCCGTCGAAACGGCGCGCCAGCGCTCCCAGAAGAATGTCTGTTGTTTTGCGTCCATTGGATGACCGCGGGTGAATTGGCGCGGGCCTCGGGGAAGGCTCTCCGGTTCGGATCGGACGGGGGAGAGGCCGACCGGAAACCCGCCGGTAGCGCGCTTTCGTCCGCCAACCCGGGAGTCGTCGGGGCGTCCGCCCGTCCGCGTCTCAGGCGGTGGCCGCCAGTTCTTCCTCGAAGTCCACGATCTCCTTGATCTGGATCAGGAACCAGCGGTCGATCTTCGTCAGGTCGAACAGTTCCTCGATCGTGAAGCCTGCGCGCAGGGCGTGGCGGATGAAGAAGATGCGTTCGGCGTTGGGGACGCTCAGCTTGGCGGTGATCACCTCCCGGGGAAGGATGTCGCGGTCGCCGTAGACCTCGCCGCCGATGCGCCAGGGCTTGCCGTCGCCGCCGAGTCCGGAACGGCCGATTTCCAGGGAGCGCAGGGCCTTCTGCAGGGATTCCTTGAACGTGCGTCCGATCGCCATCGCCTCGCCGACCGACTTCA